>JANQZS010000104.1:37472-59499 GCA_030728405.1 Candidatus Nanopelagicales bacterium
GACCACGAACACGAGCATGACCACGAACACGAGCATGACCACGAACACGAGCATGACCACGAGCATCCGCCCGGTCACATGCATCTCGTAGATCCGGATGCAAACGTCGCCGCGATTGTGGCTGACCTGGAGTATTTCCGGCGCAAGCGTCTAGAAGCTCGGCTCCTCTACATGCTGCGCCGCGGGTACCTGCCGTTCGCAACCCTGTTGAAGGCAGCCCAGTCATCTCCCGCTCCTGAGCAAGCACCGCCAGAGTCTGACCTTGATGATCGGATCAAAGCTTTGCAGGAACGCCTGAACGCCTTGGTGACCGGCATCTTGTCTTTGCAGGTTCCGATTCGTAGTGCCTCCATTGCTATCGAAGACACCAGACTTGAGCGCGGTGATTACGACGAGCGATTTCGGCTGGCGAGGAATACGTATCCTGAGCTACTTCTTGAGCGCATTGCGGTGGTAGAGCAAGTGATGCTCGATAGTGAGTTTTTGGTAGCCACCGCCCAACGGGCGTTAATCGAATCTGGCGAGGTGCAGCCGTTGGCATTTGATGAGCGCATAGATGCATTGCGGTCATTGGGATGGCGCAATGGCGCGCGCATCGTTGCGCGGGCTTGGGTGGATCCAGGATTCAAAGAACGATTGATTACGCAAGGGCGCGAGACAGTTCGTGAACTTGATATCCCGCCGGGAAAACTTGGAATCCTGGGAATCGCAGAGAACACCGAGAATGTGCACAACGTTGTCGTGTGCACGCTCTGTTCCTGCTACCCGCATGATCTATTGGGTAATCCGCCATGGTGGTACCGCACAGATGGCTACAAGGAGCGAGTGATTTCCGATGCTCGTGGCATGCTCGAGAAGGCCTTTGATTTGGCAATCCCAGAAGGTGTCGAGATTAGAGTCCATGATTCAACCTCTGATGTGCGCTGGTTGGTTATTCCGCAGCGACCTCCTGGAACTGAAGGTTTGAGCGAGGAGGAGTTGGCACAACTGGTCACGCCGGAATCGCTAGTAGGAACAGCGCTTGCAGGTCAAGCGCCAGCTGCTGCAACCGTGGTTGCGCGGGGCCTCGAAGGGATCGTGTGATGCGATGACCGCTCTTGTTGAGACCGGACGATTCAAGGTGGGTGATGTGGTTAGGGTGCGGACTTCGCCCACTTTTCCCACGGTGAATCCGCGCACTCCACCGTATGCACTCGGTCACGTGGGCAAGGTGATCAAGGCATACGGGGTGATTGTTAATCCGCAAGATCACCATCAGCCTTACGAGCCGCTCTACACACTCGAGTTCGATGCAGCCCAGATTTGGGGACCAAAGGCATCACACGTTGTGGTGGCTGAGGTCCATGATGAGTGGCTTGAACTAGTGCCGCAGTAAAGCTCGACTGGTAGGGGTTTCCTTGCGCACAGTCTTCGTCGGTAAGGTCAGTTGGTTAGTCGATCCATCTAATTTCTGCTCAGGGTTTAGGCCACCTCGAAGGAATAGGGAGTGCACAAGAAATGGGCGATGTCCGGGCGCACTACGACGGTTCAGCACCTACGTATCACGAGCAATACGATCCAGATTTAGTCTGGAAGAACGCTGAGTATCCGGCCAATTTCTTCCGTCTACAAAAAGTGATAGACATTCTCAGGCGTGCAGGCGCGCAAAGCGCATACGAGTTGGGTGCAGGCGAGGCCAGCCCCATGGTGCGCATTCACAAGGAACTAGGGATTCGGGTTCAGGCGAGCGACTTGTCCCCTGAAATGGTCCGTCTTGGTCGTGAAAACCTCGCGAAGAACGGCATGGATCCACAATGGCTCACTGAATTGGACCTGAACGACAAAGCCGCTGTGCAGCGTGAACATGAGCAGGTGGGCACCTTTGACGCTGTACTTGCGCTCGGTGTGATCCCGCATGTGCCAGATGATGACTGGTTTGTCGATGCGATGAGTGCGTTTCTCAACCCCGGTGGAACGCTCATTCTGCAGTTTAGAAACTCAATGTTCTCCATGTTCACAATGAATCGACTGACCAAGGAATTCATCCTTGATGAGTTGCTCAGCGAGGTCCCTGCCAACTTCCGCGCCATTGTCGCTTCAGATCTTGACCAGCGTCTGGCAGTGGATAAGCCGCCGATCCGTCGGCGTGAGGACGGTCATGGCTATGACGAGATTCTCTCCCGCTTCCATAACCCGCTCGAACTTGCCGATGTAGTGAAGCGGCACGGTTTTTCAGACATTCGGTACCGGTGGTACAACTTCCATCCCACCTACCCAATGCTGGCGGGCACTATCGACCCCCAGGAATATCGGGAAGCTCAGATCGCTCTGGAAGCCGATGAATCTTGGCGTGGCATGTTCCTGTGCTCCGCGGGAATGATCATTGCAACTAAAGATTGAGCGATCGCTCATCTCGTGGCCAACCTGGATTAGCCGCTGTGTACATGTATTAAGTTTTTGGTGCGGAAGGCGGGAATCGAACCCGCACGCCCGAAGGCTCAGGTTCCTAAGACCTGCGCGTATACCAATTTCGCCACTTCCGCGTGGTCTCCGAATCTTATGGGGCCAATTCTTTGGTCTCGCGCATGGATAGGGGTTTACAAAATGTGGGCGTTTGGGAGTGGCAGTTAGGGCACAGGAACCGCAGGTTCTCAGCAAGGCAATTCGTCGAATCGCCGTCGCGATGATCAACCTGTAGGCACAGTGCGACGCCTTGCCATTGATCTCCCAAACCACACTGCTCACAGCTCAGTGGAACACCAATCTCGATCAGTGACCGCCGTAAATATTTAGCGTCAAGGCGTCGTGAATGAGGCGGCCGTTGCACGAGAAAGTGGTCTGCAGGTTTTCGCTCAAGGCGTTTGCCGGCATTGTGCCCCTGCCCAGTGAAGTGCGAGGTATCCAACTGTGCACGCTTAATGCGTTTACTGATGTGGAAATGAGATCCACCGGCGGGCTTTATGCCGAG
The DNA here is from genome assembly GCA_030728405.1 of Candidatus Nanopelagicales bacterium. Lineage (GTDB taxonomy): Bacteria > Actinomycetota > Actinomycetes > S36-B12 > S36-B12 > CAIXFB01. The sequence goes on from JANQZS010000104.1 coordinate 40,420, forward strand.
AATGCGCATCACTTGAGCGATGGACAAGGATTGGGCAACCGCAGCGGCAAGATCCGCATCTGAGTAACGAGGAATCTTTGCCATGGTGAGAAATTATCCGAAGGCCCTGACATATGGAGTAGGGAAAAATACCTCAGTGGATATCGAAATCCCGCATCAGTTTGGCAACGTGCCCGGTCGCTTTCACGTTATAGAAAGCGTGCTCGATCTTGCCGGTTGTGGAGATGAGGAAAGTTGATCGGATAACGCCGGTCACAACTTTTCCGTAGAGCTTCTTCTCACCCCAGGCACCGTACTTGGTCAAGACCGTACGATCGGGATCGGAGAGAAGAACGAAAGGGAGATCGTCGCTCGATGCGAACTCTGCGAGCTTTTCGGGGGAGTCGGGGGAGAAGCCAATCACGGTCAACCCGCTCGCTGCGAATGCTTGAAGGTTGTCACGAAAATCGCAGGCTTGCTTAGTGCAACCTGGGGTCATGGCGGCGGGGTAGGCGTAGAGCAGCACGCGCTGGCCCTTGAAGCTCGAAAGGCTCACTCGCTTGCCGCTGGCACTGGTCAAGGTGAAAGCAGGGGCGGTGGTGCCGGGTTCGAGTCGCATGACCTCAGCGTAGAAGAGGCTCGAACCACCCCTAAAAGCCTTACTGCAATGCTTTTGCAAGTAATTAAGTTATTCAGTAAGATTGTTTTCATGCGGAGAAACTTCACGACCCTGCTCATGACCGGGCTCGTTGCCGCTGCCCTCGTGCTCACGGGCTGCTCCTCAGATGGCGGCGATAATGCGGCAACCGAGGGCTCAGAGAAGCTCCTAGTAGCCACCACAGTTTCCCCCATCACCTCGATCGCCTCACGCATCGGTGGAGATCGGGTTGATATTGAGGGCATCGTCCCGGAGGGCACCAACAGCCACACCTTCCAGCCGGCACCGCAGGTTGCTGAACTGCTGAGCACCGCTGATCTGATCTTCGTGAACGGGCTGAAGTTGGAAGATCCGACGATCGATCTGGCAAATGCAAACTTGAAAGATGGCGCGGAAATCGTCGAAATCGGCACGTTATCCCTGCCTGAGTCCGATTACCTCTATGACTTCTCTTTCCCGAAAGAAGAGGGCAAGCCCAACCCGCACTTGTGGACCGATCCCACTTACGCCATTAAGTATGCCGAGGTAATTCGCGACGTCCTCTCCGAGCGTGACCCGGCTAATGCCGACTACTTCGCTGCCAACTACGAGACATTCGCAAGCCAGGTGCAAGTCCTGGGTGATGCAGTCCGGATTGATCAAGAAACCGTTCCTGCCGGAAGCCGCAAACTCCTGACTTACCACGATGCGTATGCCTACTTCGCTAAAAACTACGGCTGGACAGTGATTGGCGCAGTGCAGCCGAGTAACTTCGATGAGCCAACGCCGAGCGAAGTTGCAGACCTCATGCGACAGGTCGAGAATGAGCAGGTGCCCACTATCTTCGGATCCGAAGTTTTCCCATCGCCGATCCTTGAAGAAATTGGTCGGGCAACGGGTGCGCGTTATGAAGACTCACTTCGCGACGACGATCTCCCAGGAGCACCTGGTGAACTCAATCACTCATGGCTTGGCCTCATGAAGTACAACTTCGCGACGATGATCAAGGGTCTAGGTGGAACATCTACCAACATCGACGCCCTTGACATCACCAGCCCAATCAAGGACAGCGCGGTCTATCCGCAGTGACCGGAACTGGCGTTGGGCCTGCACTCATCAAGCTGGAGAACATTTCTGCTGGCTATGACTCGAGCATTGTGCTGTCCGATGTCACGTTGACCATCCGCGAAGACCAGTTCACGGGAATTGTTGGCCCTTCAGGTGCTGGCAAGACCACGCTGCTTCGAGTGCTGCTCGGCACTTTGCCGGCGCGTGGTGGTTCCATCACCACCATGCCGGGCCTGCGCACCGCATACGTTCCGCAGCTAGAAACCGTCAATTGGAATTTTCCCATCACGGTTGAGGAATGCGTGCTCATGTCCCGTGAGCAGGGTCGCCGAATGCCGTGGGCGAGCGCGTCTGAAAAGCGCGAAGTTGCGGAGGTGCTCGATCGCTTGGGTATCGCTGAACTGTCCAAGCGGCACATCCGTTCCCTTTCAGGGGGCCAACAGCAACGCATGTTCCTAGCACGTGCGCTGCTGCGTGATCCGCAACTTCTACTCCTTGATGAGCCCACGAGCGGGGTTGACGTCTCAACAAGACACGACGTCTTGCATCTACTTGCAGACCTGCACGAAGACGGCGTCGCGATTGTCCTGACCACCCACGATCTCAACGGGATGGCAACGCACCTTCCGCATCTGGTGTGCGTGCACCACCGCATCGTCGCTGATGGAACGCCGGAAGAAGTGATTAGGCCAGACGTTCTCGAGGCCACATTCGGTGCCCGGATGGATGTGCTTGAGCATTTAGGAATTCGCGTCGTTGTGGATGAAATGCGTGAGCCCCGTTTTGTTGAAGGGGTGAGCTGACATCGAAACCCTGCTTGATCCCCTCTCATTTGCCTTCTTCCAAAAGGGCTTGTTCGTGGCCAGTCTGTCCGGTGCGCTCCTTGGCTTTATCGGTGTCTTCATAGTGCTGCGCGGGATGAGTTACATCGGCCACGGCCTCTCGCACTCAATTTTCGGTGGCTTTGCTGCGGCCCAACTTTTCGCCGCGCAGTTCTACCTCATTGGCGCCGGGCTCTGGGGAATTGCATCAGCGCTCGCCATTACTTCCGTGGCGAAGCGAAGTCGGGTCGGTGCCGATGCTGCGATCGGTGTGATTACCACCGCGTCCTTCGCACTCGGCGTTGCACTCTTTGCAAAATTTGGCACCAGCGGCCCCGCTTTCGAAAACGCACTCTTCGGAAGCATCCTGGGGATTTCGGTAACCCAAATGGTGGGTTTGAGTGCGATCTCGGCCATCGCCGGGCTCTTCGTTTTCTTCCGTTACCGGGCTTTGCTGTTCACCACCTTTGATCCTGAGGTCGCCGACGTATCTGGCGTGAAGGTCGGGCGCACAGATGCATATCTGATGATTATTTTGTCTTTGTCGATCCTTGCCACCTTGACAGTGGTGGGCGTGACCCTGGTCGCTGCTATGTTGGTGATTCCGGCAGTGGTGGCCCGCATGCTCACCGACTCCTTCCCGCGGATGCTGGCGCTCAGCACAATCATCGGCACTTTGAGTGGATTGATCGGCATGTACTTGAGCTACTACGCAGGGGTCCCCTCAGGCACCATGATCGTGCTGGTCGGTGCCGCGGTATTCGCGGTAGTGCTAGCAATCACTGGCGGACGGGGACTGCGCCGCTCAGCAGGCCTTGATGCGCACGTTGAAGCCATGGCCCAGCCGGCAGCGGCTAGTCGGTAAGTAGCAGCATTCCCCGTTGGACCGAATATGCGAGGGCGTAGGCTTAGCAGCCACGTCAGGGAGGGCGGAATTGTGAGTCAAGCAGTAGCACCAGTTGCCGATTCGAATCACGTAGTGCCAGCAAAGACCTCCCTGGTTGATCTGCAGACCGAAGTAGTCGCAGCGCGCGAGGAACTCATGGCGAATCTGACCGAGTTGCAGGCAGCCCTGACTCCAGGTGCACTCGCCAAGCGTGGCCTTGGATCTGTGACCGGATGGTTCACCGACGAGTTTGGTGGCGTGCGCCCGGAACGGGTTGCGATCGTTGGGGCCGCCGTTGTCGGTTACGTAGCTATCCGGCTTCTCACCCGCCGGCGCTGACGTGACTGCAGAGCCAGACTCACCTGCAAAACCCGCTAAAGATGGCCCAGTGCCGATCAAACTTTTGCACGATCGAGTCTTGGTGCGCGAAGGTGGTGATGCCGGGGAGCGCAGGTCCAGCGGTGGCATCGTGATCCCAGCCACCGCTCAAGTAGGTAGGCGTCTCTCGTGGGCCAAAGTGGTTGCAGTCGGTCCCAATGTGCGCAGTGTCGAACTTGGCGACAAAGTTCTTTTCGAGCCGGAGGATCGGGGTAACGTCGAAGTGCAGGGAATTGATTACGTACTCCTGCGCGAGCGAGATTTGCATGCGGTGGCTGCTTCGCGGCACAGCACCGCTGGCACCGGCCTTTACCTCTAACCCGTCTTTTCATCTAACTCAGTGGGGATGTGTTCGTGATGACCGATGCCAGTCCACTCATGAATCCCGTGCTTGTGGGCGGCACTGGTCGCAGTGGTTCAACTGTGGTGGGACACCTGCTCGATCATCACCGCGATCTGACTTTGACCAGACCTATGGAAGTGCGTTTCATTACGGGAAACGACGGAATTGTTGACGCCCTCACTGTTGCAATGAAGAAACCCGGCAGTAAGAAGGCAGCGGACGCTGCGAAACTTGCGGCTGACCGGATCAGGTTTCGGTGGTTTGAGCGGGCTGAACATGTTGGCCTACATACAGCTATGCCCTTCAATCTCCTCGAAGGTTGGGTGGAGCAATATGTGGACAACTTTTCGGATGATCCGCAGGCGGCGAGCCAAAGACTCGTGTATGCCGTGATGATGGAAGTCGCCCACTCGGTTGCTGCCACGCGCTGGGTCGATACCACTCCGGCTAACGCCCGCAAGGCTGATCGGGTTGAGTTGATCTATCCGGATTCCAAGGTCATCATCGTCACGCGGGATGGCCGCGATGTCGCTGCCTCATTTGTGCAGCAGACGTTTGGCCCAGACGATGTTTTTGAAGCTTTGGAACAGTGGGAGCAGCGCATGCTGCGCGCGCATCGTGCGGAACTGGCCAGTCGCCCGGGAAGAGTCATGAGCATTGAATTGATAGATCTTGTTGCCCGTGATCGTGAAGCGAGCATTGGGCGCATATGTGCTTTTCTCGATGTCGACGTCGATCCGGGCATGGTTGATTGGTTCAACGCGAACGTGACATCGGAGAACGCCCATGTTGGCCGGTGGCGCAACCAGTTTGACTCCACCACCGCCGATCAGATTGATGAATACTACGAGCGGATTTGCGAAAAGCTTGCAAGTGAAGGAGTGAAGATTCCGGCATGAGCGCACCATTGGCTGATCGTTACGACTGCATCATCATTGGCGCGGGCCACAATGCGTTGGTAGCTGCTGCCTACCTTGCCCGGGACGGTCGCAGCACCCTTGTTCTTGAATCAGCAGGTCATGTGGGTGGTGCTGCTGTCTCCGCTGAGGTTTTCCAGGGCGTTGGCGCTCGGCTTTCCAAGTACTCATACTTGGTCTCGTTGCTCCCGCACAGCATTCGCGATGATCTCAACATTGATCTGACCACGATCCGCCGATCGGTTGCCTCTTACACCCCAGATCCGCAAGATCCCACTCGAGGCCTGGCTATCCCGGTTGCCAATGAAGCAGCTTTGCGTGAGCAGTTTCGTGCCGCGACGGGTTCTGAAGAAGATGCGGATGCCTGGATTGACTTCTACTCCCGCACGCAACGGGTGGCCGCGGTGGTTTTCCCCACTCTGACTTCTCCTCTGCCCAGCCGAGAGGCGATTCGCGCGCAGATCGACCCCCAGGATTGGCTCGACTTCTTTGAGCGACCCTTGGGTGAAGTTCTCGAGAGAACTTTCAAGAACGATGTAGTGCGCGGGGTTATCCTCACTGATGCGTTGATCGGAACCTTTGCCGATGCACATGATCCGCATCTCGGTCAAAACATCTGTTTTCTGTATCACGTGATCGGAAACGGCACGGGCGATTGGGATGTGCCGCAAGGGGGCATGGGGCGGGTCACCGATCAGATTGCCAAACGCGCGGAAGAAGCCGGAGCCACAATTATCGTTTCCGCTCCTGTGACAGAGGTCGAATCGGATGGAAACCAAGCCCGCGTGACGGCAATGATCGATGGTGCGCAGCGAACCTTCACCTGTGACTATGTCCTTGCCGGTTGCGCCCCTGCGGTGCTTGATCAACTGATGAATCGACCTGTTGTCCCGATCAGTCAACTCGATGCGGGCGCGCAGATCAAAGTGAACATGCTGCTCTCTCGGCTACCAAAATTGAAAGATACGACCATCGACCCATGGGATGCCTTTAATGGCACCTTTCACATCAACGAGGCCTACTCGCAACTGCAACGTGCTGCGGCGCAAGCGCGTAAGGGAGTATTGCCCGACCCGATCCCAGCTGAGATCTACTGCCATTCTCTTTCAGATCCGAGTATCTTGAGCGCCGATCTGCAGGCTCAAGGCGTGCAGACCCTGACGTTGTTTGCCTTGCAGATTCCGCATGATCTCTTTACGGGTCCGAACGCGGTGAGCCATGAAGCTGCTCAGGCTGCGGTGCTGGCGAGCTTGAACTCGGTGTTGGAGGAGCCAATCGAGGATTGCCTATTCGTTGGTCCTGATGGTCGCCCTTGCATTGAAGTGAACACCACCGTTGATCTTGAGAACTCGCTCAACATTCCCACCGGGAATATCTTCCACACTCCGCTGGAGTGGCCCTTCGCAGAGACTGATGAAGAGATCGGCACCTGGGGCGTGGAAACGGATCTTGCCAATGTGGTGATCTGCGGGGCGGGTGCCAAGCGAGGGGGCGGGGTTTCCGGAATCCCTGGGCACAATGCCGCTCAGTACGTGCTTGGGCGTTAACTGATACCTCGCGTGCAACACTTCCACCGTGGATTCAATGAAACTGCTCAATGGCAAAGTCGTATTCGTAAGCGGTGGCACCCAAGGTGTTGGTGCGGCCGTGGTTCGAGAAGCGGTGCGCTGCGGCGCCGAGGCGGTGGTCTTCACGGGCAGGCGGGCCGAGCTCGGTCACAGCATGGAGGCCGAGCTGCGCGCTGATGGTGCGACCGCGCTGTTCGTGCAAGCTGACGTTGCCAATGTGGATCAGGCGATTGGCTCAGTGCGTACAGCTATCGAGACATACGGGCGCGTTGACTGCGTGGTGAACGCAGCCGGTTTAGTCACGCGAGGTTCCCTGGTGGATTCCACACCCGAGTTTTTCGACGCGCATATTGCGGTGAACCTGCGCGGCCCGTTCTTCATCATGCAGACCGCTGTCACAGACATGCTGGCTAGATCCGCCCCGGGCACAATCGTCAACATCTTGAGCACATCGATGTATGGCGGCCAGTCATTCCTTGCCCCCTACGTTGCCTCGAAGATGGGTTTAGCCGGACTGACGAAAAATGCGGCACATGCCCATCGTTCCGATCGCATCCGAATCAATGGCCTCAACATTGGCTGGACGGCCACCGAAGGCGAAGACGTGATCCAGCGTGCTGCTCACGGCGCCCAAGACGGTTGGTTGGAGGAGGCGAATGCCCGGTTGCCCATGGGCAAATTGGGTCAGCCTGATGAGATCGCTGAGATGGTGGTCTTTTTGCTCTCTGATCGATCGGGAGTGGTGACGGGCGCTCTTCTCGACTGGGATCAAATCGTGATCGGTGGACTCGACTAATGACAACAACTCAAGACTCAGCAGAACCCGATTCCTCAGAGCCGACTGTCATTGAAGTGTGGGCCGACATCGTCTGCCCTTGGTGCTTCATCGGAAAGCGAAGACTCGAACAAGCACTTGAAGCTCGCGCTGATCGCGACAGATTCGTTGTGCTGCACCGCGCCTTCCAACTCGATCCAAGTGCGGTTTCCGATGGACGTGCGACTGCGGATGTCTTGTCCGCCAAGTACGGCGTTTCTCACGCCGATGCCATCGCCATGCAAGAAAACGTGAGTGAGGTGGCGGCATCGGTTGGTCTGAAGTATCAACTGGGCGAGACGATCAGCGGCAACACAATGCTGGCCCACCGTCTGGCGTTATGGGCTCAGGAGCAAGGCGATGCGCAGCCGTTCATCGAGTCGATCTACCGCGGCTACTTCGAGCAGGGCAAACCCATTTTCACGGTCGATGAGTTGATGCCATTCGTGGATGATGCCGGGCTCGACGTTGCGGCGGCGCGGGAGATGCTGGCCTCCGATGCGTATGCGACGAGGGTGGCTGACGATCAGGCGCTGGCAGCGCAGTTCGGGGCCTCTGGGGTCCCGTTCTTCGTGATCGACCGTCGCTACGGGATCTCCGGAGCGCAGCCGCCTGAGGTGTTCTCCCAGACCCTGGAACAGGCTGTTTCGGACTAGGCGCCTAGATGTTTGGCGAGGAACTTGTCCACTCTTGTGATGGAGTCGTTCCACGGACCGTAGAAGTAGTGGCCGGCGCCCTTGTATTCCACCAAGGTTGCGTCTTTCCCTGCTCGGGTGAGTGCGGCATCTGTTGCGCGCGCCCACGAGATGTCGCAGCTGTCATCGTTGGTGCCGTGGATCATCAAGATGGGTTCGGTCACGCGGGAGAAGTAGTTTCTCGCTGACATGGAACGCCAAAACTCAGGCTCTTTTTCCGGGCTCCCGTACTTCGCGATGATTTTCTTACCTAGCGCGCTGTCATAGCGCTGCCACTTGTTGAAGTTATCTGCCGTATTGGAACTCGTTGCCGCATAGGTGATTGCTGCGTCGTAGACACCCGGCCTGATTGTGAGTGCTTGAAAGGCAACTCCGCCACCCATCGAGCGTCCGAGAAGTGCCACCTTGTTGTTGTCGATGAAAGGCAGAGTTGAATTGCGCACGGCTAAACCGGCATTAATGACGTCTTCTGCGTAACCCATTCGCATACTCAAGTCCGCGTCTGGATCCTTATCCGAGCCGGCATGATTGCGGTAATCGATATGTAGCGCGACGTAGCCATTGCGCGCTAGCCAATCCTGTTCTCGGCGAAAGCCTTGTCCGGTCACATAGACCTTGGGGTCGATGTAGCCGTGAGCGAGGACCACTACCGGGAAAGGACCTTTTCCGCGTGGTTTATTCATGATGCCTGAAATGGTGAGGTCGCCACTCTTGTAGGTGATCGCGTGCCGGGAATATGCAGAGTTGCTGCCCAGGTCCTTGCGAATGCGCAGGTCTCGACCGTCGTAGGTCGCAGCGATTGCCGCTGGGATCGTTGGATCCACGGGGGCTGCCTGGGCCGGGATGCTGAGGCCGGTGGAGAGCAGGGCCACGCCGGCAGCAATGGCAGCCGCGCGAAAGATCATCTTGGTGATGGGCATCGCGGTGATGGGCCAATGACTGCTCATGCGCCCACGATAAGCCGAGCCGGGCGATTCAGCATCCCCTTCCAGCGAAGCGATGAAACCTAGGTTGTCCGGGGAAGATGACTTGTGATGTTCAAGAGTGCTGCTCCAATGAAGATGAAGACGATGCCAACCCCGATCGCCATGATGGAAACCCCAAAAGCGAGAACCGAGGTGAAGAGGGAAGCGCGCAGGAACGAGCCGTTCATAGCAACGTCTCGAAGTGGATCCTCGCGGTCGAGCTCGGCATAGGTCTTTCCACCAGTGGCTTCAAGTGCGTGCGTTTCGATAATCATGGCCTCGCAGTAAGCGGCAAACGGTCCTGCAACAGCTTGTCCACCGAGGCATGCATCCTCAGACACAGTGATTCGTTCATTAGCGAGCGTGCTACTCACCTGACCGTAGGTCACGGCTCCCGACACCACCATGACAGCGCCGATCACCATGACGACGATGCTGATCCACTTTGCTACTGCAGAGCCTGAATTGCTCGACATGAAATTCCTCCCCTGGATGGTCATCACTTGACCGATGAGCCCACTGTGCTGGCTGAACCGGCTCGTTGGGTGTGTGGATGGAGAGAGATGTGTCCCATATGGATGATTGAGGACCAAAGTCCATGCGTGGGCCGGACGTAAGGCACCGAAAAAAAGAAGTCTCGAGATATCCCTTCAGGACATCTCGAGACTTCGTCTATGTGCGCCGCGTAGGACTTGAACCTACAACCCGCTGATTAAGAGTCAGCTGCTCTGCCAGTTGAGCTAGCGGCGCGCGAGTCGGAAATCTATCAAAGGAGGGAGTCGACAGTTCTGGCGACCCTGATCGAGTCTCGGTGGGGCAAAAGCCATCCATCTTCGCCGCGGATTCTGGCGCTCACTTCTTCGAACATCACTTGGTAGGCATCCGTCGTCGGAAAATCCTCAATGTGGCCATTGACCCATAGTTGCGTGGGTTTACGGAAACTTGAGAAGGCCTCGTTGTCTTCGACCCGGAGCTCACCTTGCGTGCCAATGATGGTCAAACGCTGAGATTCTGGCATCACGAATGAGCCCACGATGGATCCTTGAGACCCATTTCCCCAGCCCAGTGTGGCTTTGGTGGTCAGATCCACCCCACGGTCGGTGCGGGTGTGCTCCGCTGCCAGGACCGACACTGATTCCACCTGTGGAAGCACTCCAAATAAGCCGTGGAGCGGATAGATGCCCACGTCGTAGAGGGCTCCGCCACCATGATCAGGGCTGAGTCGGTAGTTCTCAGGATCGACGCCATCGAATGTGAAAGTGCCGAGATAGTTGGTGATCTCACCGAGTGAACCGCTGGTGGCAATTTCGACTAGTCGCCGCATGCGGGGGTGCCACCGGGACCACACGGCCTCAACGAGGAGAACACCTGCTGCATCGGCCTCTGCAAAAACTGCAACCGCATCAGCTTCGGAAAGCACCATGGGCTTTTCACACAGCACATGTTTCCCGGCTGCAATGCACGCACGGATCCACGGCAGGTGCGCCTCGTTTGAAAGGCAGATGTAGACGGCATCGACGTTGGGATCATCGAGAACGTCTTGGTACTCCGTGTATGCCTTGACTGCACCAGTTGATTCTGCGCGTGCAAGATCACGAGCACCTGTTGCATAAAGCTTCGCGCCATGCGCGTTGTGGATCGCATCAGCGGTTGCGGTTTTTACCAGCCACCCCGCGCCGAGCACTCCCCATGTGACGTCGTTCATGCCCGCACTTGGGGCGTTACCGGACGGCCGAGATCTAGTGCCGACTGTTCTGCCGCCTCCATGATCGCGACAACATTCCGGGACGAGAGCGCGTTGACCTGCATGGGGGTTCCTTGAGACATGAAGTCTGCTAGTTCTCGATGGAACTCGAAAGGAGTAACCGCATCAAGTTCAATGTGCGTTGCGTTGCCATCTGTGTCGAACAGGAATATCTGGGCGGGAAGGTCTGCAACTGCTGGCTCTGCGGCGACATCCCATTCCCCAACGATGGCGCCTTTGGTGCCAAGTACGTGGAACTTGGACTTCCGGGCGGCGGATAGATCCGAGTGGGTGAAGACGGCTTGCGTACCATCAATGAATGTGACGGTCACCGTGGCGTGATCCGCATTGGTCACGTGGTGCCAGTGCCGCTTGTGATTAACACCGGTCACATACTCGATCGGCTGATCAAACACATTGAGAATTTGATCGAGGTAGTGCGAGCCCCAGTCAAAAATCGCTCCACCTGAAACTTTCGCATCGGAGTGCCAGTAATCGCACGGACGCGAGTAGCCGCCCACAAAACTGTCGTAGTGGAAGACCTCTCCGATCGCGCCTTCGTTGATCAAGCGACGAATCGTCACGAAGTCCGGATCGAATCTTCGGTTTTGATACACCACCAGGGTGAGTTCGCGCTCGTTGGCAAGTGCGATGAGTTCATCGCATTGCTCCACGTTCAATGCCATCGGCTTTTCGAGAACGACGTTGATTCCGCGTGTGAGAGCAGCCTTGGCCCAGTCGTAATGAGAGTCAGGGGGAGTGGAAATCACAACGGCGTCGATGAGCCCGGAATCAAGCATCTCTGTGGCGTCGACGAAAGTCGCGGCATCGGGGGCTAATTCGAGAGCTGCGGCGATTCGATCAGGGTTGGTGTCACAGACCGCGGTGAGCTCTAGCCCATCCGTTGCTGCGATAGCCAGATTGTGCTCGTGTCCGATAGCCCCGTAAGCAAGAAGTCCCATGCGCATTTGATGAAGGTTACTTCACTCCGAGTGCCTTCGCGATTTCACGACCGATCACTTCCTGACCGCGCACATTTGGATGGAAGCTTCCGCTGGTGAAGCCAGAGAAGCCCGTGAAGCCAAATACCCAGGATTTGTCTCCGGCGCAGACGCCGTGGCCTGACTCTGAATCACCTGAAGCGCCCCAGATCCCTGCGATGGGATTCCAGCCCAACGCACCGGCAGTTCCAAAAATTGCGCCATTGAGCGTCCCGCTGCCAGTCGGCAGCGCCAAACTCTGTCCGCGAGCGGACTGGTACTGGTACGGGTTGGGAGCGGTGGGAGTCAAAATCGTGTCTCGCGCCCATTGAAAATCGGCCTGGTTGATGGATAGGTACGTGCAAGCGGCTCCATCTGCTGCCCGCGTTATGTCGGGGTAGGGCATCGGCAGCACGCCGGCCCCAGCGCTCATGCGTAGCCCAGGGCTGGTTGTTCCATTAGCCAAGGTGCACGATCCACCAAAACATGGAGCGATCCGTGCATAAGCGGCAGGTAGTTCAGCGATCTTCGTCTGCAATCCAGTTTGCATGGTGGGAAATGCTGAGAGTGGAGGAATCGCTGCCTTGGCGGTGGGGCAGTCGACTGAAATCGCGCAGGTGGTGATGACCGAGCCGAAACCAACGTCGTTGCCACCGATGGAAAGCGTGAGGATGTCGATCCCACGCATACCGATGAGCGAACGAACCTGCTCGATCTGACTGACGGCCACCCCGGCTGCTGGTTGGGCTCCGAGGATTCCTCGATCTACTGTGGCACCGCTACAGGCAACGTAAACGAGGGTCACCGATGTGCGTGGCGATGATTGTTCCAACTCGAGAGCTGCTTGCGCTGGTCCACCTCGCGTGCTTCGGTTGCACCCGTCTTGATCCCAGTAAGGAGTAAATGCTCCGCCACCGTTGATCCAGGCTTCGACGTTGCGTGGGTTTCCTTCACCCGATGCGTACGAATCTCCCATCACCACCATGACCAGATTTTTGACATTGGCCGCAATGGTTGATTGGGCTTTGGCTTTACCCGATCGAACAATCAGCGTGAACTCGTGTGCGCCTTCAGGCAGCACAACTTCGGTACGACACGTTTTTTTCGTGAGCTTGCGACTGTTCGTGGTTGAGACGACAAGCCCATCGCGCTTTATCTGCCATGCATAAGAGGCGCCCTGTGATGCGCAGGCACTGAGTTGAACCGGGTAACCCTTGGGGTCTAGGTACCAGGAAAGCGCACCATCAATCAGGCGCTCATTCGGTTGGGCTACGAAGTTTCCAGCGCCCACAAAATTCGGTGACGGCCGCGAACTCAATGCGCCCGTGCGGGGCACTCCGCCATCGCCATCGATGAAGCCGTCGCCGTTTGCATCCTTTGCTTGCGGCACCATGGACCAAGAGCCTTTGGCCACTGGAGTATTCGGTGCGGCAACTGCCGGCAGCGCCACGGTCACGAGGACCAGGCTCAAGGTGGCCACGGCAGCGGAGCGGAACTTCATTCACCCAAGGTAAACCACAGGCGGATTACGCTTCTAGTCTTCTACACTTCCTCGCCAGCACCAGCGCCAACGAAGGGACAGTGCCGGCAACCTCGATTGCAGCAGGTGCCCCGCTTCATGTGGGTTTCTGCGGTGATGGCAAAAAGACCGGTGACGGGATCGATATAGCCGGCTTGACCCAACGTGATTGCTGCGCTGTGCGCGGCGATGATGCGCTCGTAGTTCGGGTTTCGCCGTGAGAGCCGCTCTGGGTGGGGAGTGAGCGGGTCCGGACGCACTTGATCGCTCACGTCCTGAATCTACCTACCTCGACGAGATGGCGCTTGGCGTGCGAATTACTCGCCAAAGTTCAGTTCGAAGTTGAGCGGTGCGGCTGGATCGCATCTACCGGAATCTGACCGAACTTGCCCTTTTGGTAGTCCTCGAAGGCTTCCGCGACTTCAGCTTTAGTGCTCATGACGAATGGGCCGTACTGGAATACCGGCTCGCGCAGCGGTAGACCACCGATCAAGAACACGTCGAGTGCGGGTGAGCGGGATCCTTGCGATTCCGCTGCCTGCAGCACGATGGTGTCGCCATCGACAAGTACTGCCATCTGACCTGTCTTGATGGGTTGGCCTTGTACCCCAACGGTTCCGGTGCCCGAAAGCACATAGGCGAGTGCGTTGAAGTCTTTGCGCCAAGGAATTTCGACACGCGCTCCGGGTGCGAGAGTCACGTGCGTAATGGCGAGGGGGGTATGCGAAATTCCGGGACCGCTGAAGCCATTGATCTCACCGGCCAATACGCGAACCAGCGCGCCACCATCGGCGCTGGTGACCATGGAGCAATCAAGTCCCTGCAGATCCTGGTATTGGGGAGCGATGCGTTTCTTGGCCTTGGGCAGGTTAATCCATAGTTGCACGCCGTGGAAGAGGCCACCTGATTCGACGAGTTTCTCGGGTGGGGTTTCGATATGCAGAATGCCGTCGCCCGCGGTCATGTATTGGGTGCCACCTTCAAGGATGATCCCGCCACCACCGTGTGAATCCTGGTGCAGGAATTGGCCATCCATCAGGTAGGTGAACGTCTCGAATCCGCGATGTGGGTGCCATGGGGTGCCTTTGGGCTCACCGGGTGCGTACTCCACTTCGCCCATCTGATCCATGTGGATGAACGGGTCGAGGTCTTCAGCTGCAATGCCCGCGAACGCGCGGCGTACCGGGAAACCTTCACCTTCATAGCCCTGCGGGGCGCTGGTGATGGTCTTCACCTTGCGGGGGCGGGCTGCAACGGGCACGGTCAGTCGGGGCAGGGTCAAGGTGTCGGCGGTCACGGCGGGCATGACGTTCTCCTTTTTTCATTCGAATGTTACTACTGAAAGTAGTTTAGGGTTCAACTAATAGGAGCGCAAGTGGGATCAGGCCGACTTCTCGTCGTCCTCCTTATTGCGAGGGATGTGCAGGTGCAGAGACCGGATTTGCGCCCGCTCTGGAACGCTGTTAATTTTCCCCCAACATCCAGAGCGACTGAGAGATCTGGCTCTTTGACGTCGCAGCAACCTCATTGCAGGTGCTAACGCCAGAACCGATGTCAAGGAGTAAGTCATGGGTTCACCGCACGCTCACCTGGTCAACAGGTTCACCTCTTGCTTGGTAACGGACTGTGTCCGGACCGCCAGCGCACTCTGTATGCGCTGACCAATTCCGTTCACGGCAGCACCAGTCTTCGCGGATTGCTCAATCCGCCCCGTTCTCCAAGCAAAGGCTACCATGTCAATTTCATCCCCTGCACGCGCAGACTTATCCGAGTTAGCACCGGCCCCGGTTCTCTTGGAATCAGTCAGCAAATCGTTCACGTCCAAGTCCACCCCGGGTGGTCGCGTAGACGTTCTTCAAGACATCAACCTGTCCATCCCACCAGGTGAGATTGTGGCAATCCTCGGCCCGAGCGGTTGCGGAAAATCAACCCTGCTGCGTCTCGTGGCCGGTCTCGAGCACCCCACTTCAGGAGTGGTCAAGGTTGACGGCCACGAAGTCACCGGAATCGATGCCCGCTGTTCGGTTGTGTTTCAAGAACCACGCCTGCTCCCATGGCGGTCAATCTCCGGCAACGTCAAGCTCGGCATCCGTGATCGCAGTGGCGCGCAGGAAATCGACCAATGGCTTGAACTCGTCGGTCTATCGGGTTTTGCTGATTACTTGCCCAAGCAAATTTCAGGTGGCATGGCCCAACGCACGGCACTTGCCCGCGCGTTGATCGGCCATCCAGGTGTGCTCTTGCTCGATGAGCCTTTTGCCGCCCTTGATGCGCTCACCCGAATGCAAATGCAGGATCTGCTCGTCGACGTGGCATCGCGCCTCGGCACGACAGTCCTGCTGGTCACGCACGACGTAGATGAGGCGCTCTACCTCGCAGATCGAGTGATCGTGCTCGGCAACCGAGGCGAAGGGATTGCTGAAGTTATCGATGTGGGAATTGCCCGGCCGCGCGATCGCAGTAACCCTGCACTCGCTCCGCTTCGGGGAGAACTCCTACGCCGCTTCGGAATCCATATCTAGATAAACCCAACAACTCTAAATCCACCCAACACATCCACAGACAGGACAAGAAAAATGCGAAACATCAACACCAAGAACGTAGTGGGAACTCTTGCTGGAACACTTGCGTTAGGGCTCATACTGAGCGCTTGCGCAAGTGGCGAAGGTCCTACCGAAAGCAACGACGCAGCGGGAGCAACCCGTCTTGGTATCGACTACGCCTACTGGAACCCGTTGAGCCTCGTGGTACGTGATCAGGCTTGCCTCGAAGATGCACTCACCGATCAGGGCGTCGCCGTTGAATGGGTGCTCTCCTCGGGCAGTAACAAGGCGAACGAGAACCTCAACGCGGAAGTCATCGATATCGGATCGACCGCAGGGGTTGCCTCATTTGTAGCTCGCGCAAATGGCGCGGCGATCAAAACCATCGGCGTCTTCTCACAACCAGAGTGGGCAGCCGTTGTGGTGCCGAGTGATTCCTCGATTACCGAGGTCACCCAACTCAAAGGCAAGAAGATCGCCGCCACCAAGGGAACTGATCCCTACTTCTTTTTGCTCCGGTCCCTCAACGAAGCTGGCCTGAGTGAAACCGATGTGGAGATCATCAACTTGCAACATGCAGACGGTCAAGCAGCCCTCGGGCGCGGTGACGTCGATGCTTGGGCCGGTCTGGATCCGATCATGGCCACGACCGAAGTCAAGGACGGCGCGAAACTCATCTATCGCAACATCGACTTCAACTCATACGGCGTGCTCAACGCCCGCGAGAACTTCTTGACGGAATCTCCCGAGCTCGTGGACCAGGTGCTGAGTTGCTACGAGGATGCTCGCGAGTGGATCAAGGCAAACCCGACCGAGGCGGCCACGCTGCTCGCCACGGAAGCGTCCCTTGAACAATCAATCGCCGAGAAGGTGCTCACCGAGCGCACAAATGTCGATGTGTCGATCGTTCCTGGTGCCGCCCAGCAGGGCGTGCTTGAAGCGGTGCTTCCGGTGCTGGTGGCCGAAGGTCAGGTGCGTTCGCAGGAGGAGGCCCAAGCGGCCCTCGATTCCCTGTATGACATCAGTTTTGCCGAGCGCGCAACGTCATGAGTACCCAAGCGCCAGAGCAACGAGTAGTCACCGCAGGACCATCCGATCAACTCCCCGCACCCGGTACGCCTCGGGTGCGGGTGAGTTGGCTCGGCGCGATCCTGTTGGGCATGGTTGTTCCTGTGGTGCTGCTGGGGTTCTGGCAGTGGGGTGCCACGAACGGTGCATTCTCAAGTAGCCAGCTGCCTACTCCATCAGCAGTCTTCAGCGCGTTGCTAGAACTGATCGAGCGCGGCACCTTCTGGTCCCACGTAGCGATCAGCTTGCAACGGGTCTTGGTTGGATTCGCAATCGGTGCATCTGCCGGCCTCGTGATCGGATCAATTGTCGGGCTTTCGCGTAATGCAAGCCGGATCCTGTCGCCAACGATCCAGGCTTTCCGTGCTGTTCCTTCTCTTGCATGGGTTCCGTTGTTGGTGCTGTGGATGGGGATTTACGAGGGTCCAAAAGTGACGCTGGTTGCGATCGGCGCTTTCTTCCCGGTTTTCACCACTGTTGCCTCTGGCTTCATGCACGCCGATCGCAAGCTCATTGAAGTGGGCCGCGCGTACGGCCTTTCGGGTGTTTCGCTCGTGACGGGCGTGTTGTTGCCCACAGCGGCACCAACGATTTTTGCTGGACTTCGCCTAGGGCTGGCTCAAAGTTGGCTCTTTGTGGTGGCGGCCGAGTTGATTGCAAGTTCGAAAGGCCTCGGATTCCTGCTGATTGACAGCCAAAACACACTGCGCACCGATATTTTGCTGTTGGCCATAATTTGCCTAGCGATTCTCGGTAAGACCACCGACTACATTTTGGCCACCATCGAGCGTCGTACGCTGCGTTGGGTATGAGTTCGGGTATGAGTTTCGGTATTGGCCACTTTCTGCACGAGGAGAAGTCATGACGGATCGGGAATGGGGATTTCGCACGCGATCCCTGCACGCTGGCGGAAGGCCTGATGCTGCCACGGGTGCTCGTGCGGTGCCGATCTACCAGACCACAAGTTTCGTTTTCGAGGACACAGCCGACGCTGCCACACTTTTCGCATTGCAGAAGTACGGGAATATTTACTCGCGTATCGGTAACCCCACAGTCGCAGCACTCGAGGAGCGCATCGCATCCCTTGAAGGTGGATTGGGTGCGGTCGCCACGAGTAGCGGACAGGCCGCTGAGTTCTGCACTTTCGCCGCCCTCGCCGGTGCTGGTGATCACATCGTTGCCTCGTCGGCTTTGTATGGCGGAACAGTCACTCAACTCGACGTGACAATGCGCCGCTTCGGCGTCGACACGACTTTCGTGACAAGTGATGACCCTGCCGATTTTGCGGCTGCAATTAAGGACAACACCAAGGCGGTCTTTGCTGAGGTCGTCTCGAATCCCTCATCCCAGGTTGCCGACATCGAAGGTTTAGCGAACGTTGCTCATGCCGCTGGTGTGCCCCTCGTTGTTGACGCCACAACCGTCACACCATTTCTGTGCCGACCAATCGAATTCGGGGCAGACATCGTGCTGCACTCGGCCACCAAATTTCTTGGCGGACACGGCACCACACTGGGCGGAATCATCGTCGACGCCGGAACCTTCGATTGGGGCAATGGCCGTTTCCCCACCATGACTGAGCCGGTGGAGTCTTATGGCGGAATCAAGTGGTGGGACAACTTTGGTGAGTACGGCTTCTTGACCAAGGTTCGGGTGGAACAGCTTCGCGATATCGGCCCGGCGCTTTCCCCGCATAGCGCCTTCTTGTTGCTCCAAGGTGTCGAGACACTTGCGCAGCGGATGACCGAGCACGTGGCAAATGCCCGGATCATCGCTGAGCGCCTCGAGGCCGACCCCCGAATTGAATGGGTTTCCTATGCCGGCCTGCCCGGGCATAAGGATCATGCGCGCGCCGAGAAATACGCACCTCTTGGTCCTGGCGCCGTGTTCTCCTTCGGGATCAAGGGTGGTTATGCCGCTGCCGAGGGATTCATCAACAACGTGCAACTGCTCAGCCACTTGGCAAATATTGGAGATGCCCGCACGTTGGTTATTCACCCGGCAAGCACCACGCACCAGCAACTCAGTCCAACGCAGTTGCTCGCCGCGGGTGTGCCAGAGGATCTTGTGCGGATCAGCGTTGGCCTCGAGGAGGTCGACGACATCTGGTGGGATATTGACCAAGCACTCAATGCGGCAGGAGCGGCGTCATGAC
>JANQZS010000104.1:59599-61879 GCA_030728405.1 Candidatus Nanopelagicales bacterium
TGTGGCTGCAGTTGGGTATTGAGGATGAAGCCATCGCCGAGCAAGCAACGGCTGCCGGAATGAGTGTTGTGATGAATCGCTGCATCAAGATTGAGCACGCACGATTCCATGGTGGTTTGCATCTCGCCGGATTTAACACGGGCGTGATCAGTTCACGACGCGATCTCTCATGAGCGCACCACCACTCATTGGTGATGCGTGGCTTGGCACCGGCGGCCTTCGCCTAGACCTTGAGAGTTTGCGCGGCCGGATAGTGCTGCTCGACTTCTGGACCCTGTGCTGTGTGAACTGCCACCATGTTCTCGCCGAACTGCGTCCTATTGAAGAGGAGTTCGCAGACGTTCTCACGGTGATCGGTGTGCACTCCCCAAAGTTTGAGCATGAGAAGAATCCGGACTCTGTGACCGCGGCCATGCAACGGCACGGAATCACCCATCCGGTGCTCAACGATCCGAATATGTCTACTTGGCAGGCTTACGGCGTTCGAGCCTGGCCCACTTTGGTGCTTCTTGATACCGAAGGAAACGTCGCGTCAACTTTCTCCGGTGAAGGCCACGGGCACGCGATCAAAACGAAGATCGAGGTACTGGTTGCGATCGGTGAGGCCAATGGCACCCTTCGCCGCGGTCCAGACGTTTTTGTGCCACTCGAAGATGCCACTTCCTCGTACGTCCAGCCCGGCAAGGCGACCATGATTTCTCAGGATGCACTGCTTGTCAGCGATACCGGACGTCACTCACTCGTTATTGCGCTGCCCAGCTCTCCGAATGACTCGATGGCACGCATTGGTTCTGCTGTGCGCGGGTTTGTTGATGGTCAAGGACAGAATGCGCAATTCAGTGAGCCCTACGGTCATGTCAGGTTGCCCGAAGCCGTCGCCAAAATTGTCGGTTACGACGTAGTCATCGCAGACACAGGCAACCACGCACTGCGTGGTCTCCGGCTCGCTGATTTGCAGGTGACCACAATCGCCGGCACCGGTGAGCAGTGGATGCAGGGCGATCCCATCGCAGGCACCGCAACTGAAGTGCGGCTTTCGACCCCGTGGGATGTTGAGTGGTCAGGGGAGCGGGTGCTCATCGCGATGGCAGGTGATCACCGCATCTGGGCTTTCGATCCGTTGAGCGGTGAAGTGCAGGTGCACGCTGGCACGACCAACGAGGGCATGACTGACGGATTACTCGAGGAGAGTTGGTTCGCGCAACCATCAGCACTCATTGCTGATGGTGAAAACGTGTGGGTTATTGATGCTGAGACTTCGGCGCTGCGCCTGATGACGCCAACGTTAATCAACTCGCGAATTGGCAAGGGCCTCTTTGACTTTGGTCACGTGGATGGTTCTGCGGCTGCGGCGCTCCTGCAGCATCCGCTGGGTGCTGCGCTGCTCCCAGATGGCTCAATACTGATCGCAGATGCCTACAACGCGGCGCTGCGCCGATTTGATCCAGCAACCGGGCAGGTTTCCACGATCGCTCGTGATTTGGCAGAGCCCAGTGATGTTGTGGTGTTACCTGGAGAGTCAGCGGTTCTCGTTGTGGAGTCCGCTGCTGGGCGCATCACGCGAGTACCGATCGCTGCTGGATCACAAGTGCAAGGTGAGTCGATGCGCACCATCCGCCCAGGTTTGCGGCTTGCCCCTGGAGAGGTACGCATCGAAGTTGTTTTCGAGCCGCCGCCCGGTGAGAAGCGTGATGATCGGTACGGACCATCCACCCATCTAGTTGTCGGCTCAACGCCTCCAGAGCTACTCATTGAAGGTGCCGGAAGCGGGTCCGATCTGGAACGCACGGTGGTCATCAACGCGGGCATCACTGAAGGTGTGCTGCATGTTGCTGGTAAAGGCGCATCGTGTGATGACGTATCTGGGCCGGACGCTCACGCAGCGTGCCACATCCACCAGCAGGATTGGGGCATCCCGATTGTGGTGGCAGATGATGGGGAAAATGTTGTGGTGCTGACTCTGTCCAACTGATCTGGCCTTACACGCAGTGCCGATGAGGCGTAGTTGTGTGGTGTTAGTAGACGACGACCCTTTCACCCTGCTCGGCTTGGCGAGCACTCGTGAGCGCTGCCCCGGATTCCCATGAGTAGTTCCCCCAAAACCAGTCTTGACGAGGTTCTGGCTAGGAACTAGCCTGAACACATGAGCGTGACCAGCCCTGATGGTGCCATCGGTATTTACGACCTCAAGAACAAGCTTTCTGCTGTCCTCGAGGAGGTTCTTGCAGGCAAAGAGGTTACGGTCACAAAACACGGTCGGCCGATTGCTCGGATTGCACC
>JANQZS010000105.1:0-4363 GCA_030728405.1 Candidatus Nanopelagicales bacterium
AAGCACCATCTGCCAGAGTGACCGCATGGCTGGGGCAGATATCCGTGGAGTGGTGCAGGCACCCACCGCGCAATTGATGGGCCCGGTCATCATTCTGTGGATTCTGTGGGGTTCGACCTATCTCGGCATTGCACTTGTGGTGCAGACCATGCCGCCGCTCATGGCCAACGGTTCCAGGTTCTTAGCAGCAGCTGTGGTCATGGGGCTCCTACTACTCATCTTCAAAGGGCCCTCAGTTTTCAAGATCAGCAAGGTGCAATTCAGATCAACGGTAATCCTGGGCGTGATGTTGCTCGGCGTGGGCATCGGCACCATCTCCCTCGCTGAACAGTACGTACCTTCAGGCATTGCGGCATTAATCGTTGCCGTCATGCCACTGTGGATCATTATTTTTCGGGTGCGCGCGGGAGACCGCATCGCGAAACTCACCATTGCTGGCGTTGCCATTGGAATGTTCGGTCTCATTCTGATGTTGGTTCCTGGTGGCACCACACCGGTTTCAGGAACTGATCTTGATGTGGCCATTTGGTCCGTCATGATCACCATGAGTTCACTCTCATGGGCTTTTTTCTCGTGGCGCTCGTCGCGTTATGAATTGCCAAAAAACCCATTCACCACAACGTTTTACGAACTCCTCATTGCCGGCATCTTTCTCACCGTGATCGGTCTGATCTTCGGTGAGAAGTGGGATTTCGCCATCATCTCCAACGAGTCCATATATGGCTGGATCTTCTTGGCCGCCGCCTCCGTAGTGGCCTACGCCGCCTACGTGTGGCTGCTCGACAATGCGCCGATGTCTTTGGTCTCCACGTATGCCTACGTAAACCCGGTGGTTGCTGTCTTCCTTGGCTGGCTGATCATCGGTGAAACTTTCAGCGCCGATGTTGGGATCGGCGTGACCATCGTGGTGACCGGCGTCATTTTTGTGGTCTCTGGTGAACGTTCAAAGCCGCAGTTTATTGAAGAGACAATCTGAACTTCTTCGCAATCTCAATAACGCGATCATTTGCAGGCGTCTCTGCAATCGAGATTCGGACACCCTCGCCGGCGAATGGTCGGATGGTGATTCCTTCTTCCTCGCAAGCCGCAGTGAACTCAAGGGCCTGATCACCCAACCGCAGCCACACGAAGTTCGCATGGCTTGGGTGTATTGGATAACCCAATTCTGCGAATGCATTCCAGACTCGGTCACGTTCTTGCACAAGATGTTCGACGCGCTCAAAGAGCTCCGCTTCACGGTGAAGTGACTCGATTGCTGCTTCTT
Source organism: Candidatus Nanopelagicales bacterium (assembly GCA_030728405.1). Lineage (GTDB taxonomy): Bacteria > Actinomycetota > Actinomycetes > S36-B12 > S36-B12 > CAIXFB01. The sequence continues at coordinate 1,265 of JANQZS010000105.1, forward strand.
CAGCGATGCTGGACACTCCGAACGGCAGTGCCGTTTTGCGAAGGGCTTCAGCCACCACGGGGTGGGCTACTGCGAATCCCACTCGCAAACTCGCGAGTCCGTATGCCTTGGAGAACGTGCGCAGGGCGATCACGTTGTCGTAGCTGCGACTGATGTCAATGCCGTCGGCCTTGTCCGCACTCGAGCTGAACTCGACGTAGGCCTCGTCGATAACCACGATCACATCGGAGGGAGCCCGATCGAGGAAGTCAATGATCTCCGTGCGAGTGACCGCCTCACCCGTTGGGTTATTCGGTGTGCAGATGAAGATGACCCGGGTGCGATCGGTGATGGCTGCGAGCATCCCTTCAAGGTCGTGCCGCTCATCTGGTAGCAACGGCACCTTGACACTCTTCGCTGATGCCATCTGGGTCCAGATCGGATAGGACTCGAAACTGCGCCAGGGATACATCACTTCATCACCGGGTGCACATGCCGCGAAAATTATTTGGCCACAGATAGCCACACTGCCGGTGCCTAGGGCGATGCGATCTGGGTCAACATCGAAATGCGCACTGAGCGCATCGACCAGCCGGCGGCTGAAAGGGTCCGGATACCTGTGCGTATCCGCGGCTGCACGCGCAATTGCCTCTACCACCCCGGGCAGCGGATCAAACGGGTTCTCATTGCTGGAGACCTTGTAGGTAATGATGTCGTCGCGCTCCGCAGGACGCTGCCCCGCCTTATAGGCAGGCAACTGGTCGATATCCGGACGCAATTTGGGGGTTGGCACGAGGACAGCCTAGGTGGCCACCCCGCACCGTGCAGGTGCAGATTCCTCGTGACGATCGGGTCGTGGCACTATGGCCCAATGCGCCGAATCACCTCACTTGCCATTATCGCTGCCATCTCCGCTGCACTGGTTATCCCAGCAGCCGCACCCGCTTCCGCTGCCGATCTGCGCGGAACCGTGGTCCAGGATTCCCTCTTTGGCATGCACGTCTTTGGATCACAAGATGGCGCCTGGCCTACTATTCCCTTCGGCGCACTGCGGATCTGGGATTCTGGCACCGCGTGGTCAAACATCGAGAAGTCCCCAGGAGTCTACGACTGGACCAAACTCGACACCGTAGTTTCCACCGCGGAGAAGAACGGCATGACCAACATGATGATGGTGTTGGCCGGCACCCCAGCTTGGGCAAGTTCCACTCCCAATTCGAAGGGTCATCCAGGACAACTTCCTGGCGAGCAGGGAATGCCTACCAACATTGCTTATTGGGATCGTTGGGTCGAAGCAGTGGTCACCCGTTACAAGGGTCGCATCACCTCCTACCAGCCATGGAACGAGGCGAACCTCACCACGTTCTTCACCGGCACCCCAGCTGAGATGGCAACCCTGACCAAGCGGGCATACGACATCGTCAAGAGGGTTGATCCCAAAGCGCAGGTGATCGCGCCGAGCACCGGCACCCGGCTCGGTGGACCGTTCAAGGCTTTCTACCCGATGAACCTAGACGAGTTGAAGCAGCGCGGTTGGCCGGTCGACGTCTTCACCGCACACACCTACCCCGCAAGCCTGGGCACACCGAAGGATCGTCGCGCCCTAGCAAATGCCTTTATCGACATGCTGCGCGCAGCTGGAGCTCCAGACCTACCCATCTGGGATACCGAGCTGAACTTCGGTTTAGCCGGACCTGGACCAGCTAACCCGGATCAAGACATAACCGGGCGCAAGGCACAAGATTGGGCGGCCCGGGCATACCTCGATGCATTGCGGCTGGGCATCAGCTCCGCGTATTGGTACGCATGGGGTCCCGAGAACGATCTGCTGGGTATCCAAATGAACAGTGCGGCCCCTGCCGCAAAAGCGCTGTCCACTTTGCAGGACTGGATCGTGGGCGCCAGATATGTGAACTGCAACGAGAAGCCCAACAAGGCCGTGACATGCAACTTCACCAAGGGTGGCAATCGATTCCAGGTGGTGTGGTCAGAAGGTCCGAAGCGAGTCTTCAAAGCCCCCGTGGGCGCCACGAAGTCCTGTGACATCAATGGCAACTGCAAGCCACTCAAGGGCAATCGCAAGGTGCGGGTGAACTCGCCAACTCTGCTGAGTCGGTAATTGTTCGGTGGTGATCGTCTAGTTGTTGGTGATCGCCTAGTTGTTGAGGTGCTCTTCGGAAATCGAATTGCCACCATCAACAACAATCACCTGTCCGGTGATGTAACCAGCACCGGGTGATGCCAGCCACGCGATTGCACTGGCGATCTCGTCGGGATTTCCGCAGCGCCCAACCGGGCAGATCGCACCTTCGGACGCCTCCTGTGGTCCGAGTGATGCGGTAGCTATCCATCCGGGTGCAACCGCATTGACGGTTACCCCCTGGCGGGCTGAATCCACGGCCATCGCCCGGGTAAGTCCGACCATCCCGGCTTTGGCTGCCGCGTAGACCGCTTGCCCACGCATGGCAACAACAGGTCCGGTGACACTCGAGACGTTCACGATCCGACCCCAACCTGCCTCGATCATGGGACCCACCACTGCGCGGCTCACCATGAAAGCGGTGTCGAGGTTGCGAGTCATTCCGGCGCGCCACGTGGCAAGGCTGAGACTGCGGGCGTCACCGGTTTCACCTGGTTCGCCCACGCTGACCATGCCTGCGTTGTTCACGCAGATGTCGACGTGGCCGGCAAACTCGAGCAGCGCATTGACTTCGCGCTCATTGGTGAGATCGGCCACGAAACCAGATGCTGCGATGCCCACCGCCTGTAACTCGGCTACGCGCTGCTCGATGCGATCGGTGGTGGAGGTCACCACGATCCGCGCGCCCAGATCACCGAGTGCTCGCGCCGCTGCGAAACCGATACCAAGTTCAGCGCCTGCTCCGGTGATCAGAGCGCTTCGACCAGATAGATCAATGGCTGTTGGAATTGCATTCATCACGCCTCCATCAATTCGGTAACCGCGCGGTCAAAGAGAGCGGTGTGAAGTTCCACATCCGCGAGAGTAGTGGTGGGGCACATCAGAGCCATGTTGTGGAACGGGGTCATCAACACCCCACGGTTCGCCATGAACAGGTGCAAGTACTCCTCAAGGTCATCATCGTGCGCAGCCGCTGACTC
>JANQZS010000105.1:4463-15310 GCA_030728405.1 Candidatus Nanopelagicales bacterium
TCATTGAATTCGGCCACCCGAGTGGTGAGTGCGATCGGAACGGCAGGACCGACGTTCCCACCACGAAAATCCGCCTCGCCGTTGCTGCCAGTGATAACAAAGGTCTCATCAACAGCGCCGTGGTAGCAGTAGGAGAACGCAAGCACTTTGTCGCGGCCGGTCACAAGGCGCGCAAGGCGAAGCGCCCAGCGGTTGGCGTCGGTCGCCGTCAAACTGAATGACCACAGCGGCATCCCGAATCGACGGGTGAGATCCGCGGCTACCCATTCAGCATCGTCCGTTGGCAACATCGTGGTGATCCCACCGTTGACGCCGATGCGCTCCTGCACCGCTGCAACGGTCGCTTCAGGGGAATGCCCCGCCATCGCACCGGTATCGCCAAGTGCAAAGTCCACATACTCGTTGCCATCAACGTCGAAGATTCGATTGCCATGCGCCTGGTCGAGGTAGATCGGATACCCACCCGACCATTTGTTCATCCAGGTCATAGGTACCCGGCCGAGCAGGTGATCTGCCTTATCGAAGGAAGCGCGTGAGGTTGGGGTGCGGTTCTGGTAGGTGGCGCGTTCGCGCTCAACCAATGCGTTCAGTCGGGTTCGGTTTGGAACTGGCACGGGTATCGCTTCCTTATCGAGGTTTTGCCCAGCGTAAATGGTGCTTTTGGTGTTGTTCGCCTACGACGATACGCCGTGCGGCACGATCACCGCCTTTATGCATGCGCTGTCCGCAGAGGCCGCCAGAGCTTCCCCGTACTCCTCCAAACCGAAGTGATGGGTTACAAGGCCTTCGCCTGAGACCACACCATTGCGCAGTGCGACCACGGCCCGGTCAAAACAGTTGATCTGAGACACAGAGCCGACGATGCTGATCTCCCGTCTGAACACCTCGAAGGGCGAGATAGACCAGACATCGTCCTCACTCACCATGCCGTACACCAGCACGGTCCCACCCGTGCGAGTCAACGGAATCGCGATCTCGAGCATCTCCATGGCACCGGTGGCGTCAATCACAACGTCAAACCCGCTCGGGGCGACCTCGGCGATCGCACGCATGGTGGCGGAGGGATCCCCACGACGCGTCGTGACCGTGCGCGTGGCACCCCGCTCACGTGCAAGGTCCAGTTTGAACGGGGACGGGGCACACACCGTGACATCGAAGGCGCCGGCCGCCAGCATCAACTGCGTAAGGATCAGCCCGGTGGGGCCGGCACCGAAGATGGCGACCGAGCTTCCTGGGCGCATGGCCAGCTTGTCCAGGCCGTGGACCACGCAGGCGGTCGGCTCCGCTAGGACGGCTAGTTCAGGAGCAATGCCGTTCACCTTCCAGCACTTCGACTCCCGCGCCACGACGTACTCGGCGAAGCCACCTGGCAGGTTGACGCCCTGCGACTCCCAGACATGGCAGAAGTGCCCCATGCCCCGGCGGCACTCCTCGCACTGGCCGCACGACCAGCTGTTGTCCATCACAACGTGATCGCCCTCGACCAGTGTCTGAACACCACTCCCGAGTGCGACGACCTCGCCGAAGATCTCGTGACCCGGCGTCAGCGGGAATCGTGCACCAAACTCACCCTCATGCAGGTGTCGATCGGTGCCACACACACCGGCCATGAGGACCTTGACGCAGACTTCACCGGCCCCAGGGGTCGGCATCGGAACATCCGCAACTGCCCAGGACCGGGGCTGGTCGTACACGATTGCCCGCATCCGAATTCCCTCCTCCGCGCCCGCGCGTGTGATCAGTGATGCCTACCGTAGACGGGCCCGTGACCGCAATCGACCATGCCCGTGACATCCCGATCTCTATGCTGGCGCTGTGAATCAAGCTCACCCCACCGGTACTTCCGGCACGACCCCCGAGCAGTTGATCGACCGGTCGCACCGCCTTGGAGCCGATCGTCGCAACACCAATTACGCCGGTGGCAACACCTCAGCCAAGGGGATGCTCACCGACCCGGTCACTTCCCATGATGTTGAGGTGATGTGGGTCAAGGGGTCCGGTGGCGATCTCGGCACGCTCACCGAAGCAGGCCTTTCCATCGTAAACCTGGACCGCATGCGCTCACTCATCGATGTCTACCCGGGCGAGGACCGCGAGGACGAGATGGTCGCCGCGCTCTCTTTTTGTTTGCACGGCCCGGGTGGGGCTGCTCCATCCATCGACACCGCGATGCACGGACTTGTTGCTGCTGCGCACGTTGATCACCTGCACCCAGACTCTGGAATTGCACTCGCCACCAGCGTCGATGGCCCCGCGTTGACCCGCGAGTGTTTCGGAGACACCGTGGTGTGGGTTCCGTGGCGCCGCCCCGGTTTCCAACTGGGCCTAGACATCGCTGCCATCAAGGAGGCCAACCCGCAGGCAATCGGCTGCATTCTCGGCGGCCACGGCATCACGGCGTGGGGCGATGACTCCGCCGCGTGCGAGCGCAACTCCTTGTACATCATCGCTACTGCCGAGCAGTTCCTGCGCAATCGTGGGCGGCCTGACCCATTCGGTGCCCAGGTTCCTGCGCGCGCACCACTCGATCCCGATCAGCGCCGCGAACGAGCAGCCGCACTCGCGCCCACACTGCGTGGCATCGCATCACATGATCACCGCATGGTGGGTCACTTCGACGATTCACCCGAGGTGCTTGAGTTTTTGGAGTCGGAGAAACTATTTGACCTAGCAGCGCTTGGCACCTCGTGCCCTGATCACTTCTTGCGCACCAAGGTGCGACCCATGGTGCTCGATCTGCCTTCGGATGCCCCGGTGGATTCTATTCTGACTCGTTTAGCCGAGTTGCATCAGAACTACCGCGATGACTACCGCACCTATTACGAGAGTTTCACCGATGAGAGTTCCCCCGCAATGCGCGGCGCAGACCCAGCCATCATCTTGATTCCCGGCGTTGGCATGTTCTCTTTCGGTACAAACGCCCAAACCGCGCGCGTGGCCGGTGAGTTCTACCTCAATGCCATTGCGGTGATGCGTGGTGCTGAATCAGTTTCGAGCTATGCGCCCATTTCCGATTTCGAGAAGTTCCGTATCGAGTACTGGTCACTTGAAGAAGCAAAACTCCAACGCCTACCCAAACCCGCGCGTCTGGCCGGACGGATTGCCTTAGTTACCGGAGCTGGCAGCGGAATCGGTCGAGCTATTGCACTCACGTTGGCTTGCGACGGGGCTGTGGTGGTTATTGCCGATCGCGATCTTGATGCTGCACGCGTAGTCGCACAAGAAATTGGAAATTCCGATGCCGCACGCGCTGTGTACATCGACGTAACAGATGAGGCAACTATTCGCTCTGCCTTTGATGAGACGGTGCTCGCCTTCGGTGGCGTCGATATTGTTGTGAACAACGCCGGTCTTTCCTTGAGTAAGCCACTCGCCGACACCACTGCAGCAGACTGGGACATCCAACACGACGTCATGTCTCGCGGTTCTTTCCTGGTCAGCCGTGAAGGCGCCCGCGTCATGAAAGCCCAAGGGATGGGTGGCGACATCATCTACATTGCCAGCAAGAACGCGGTATTTGCTGGTCCATCCAACATTGCCTACAGTGCTGCGAAAGCCGCCCAAGCACATCAGGTGCGTCTGCTTGCCGTTGAGCTCGGTGAAGACGGTGTTCGCGTCAACGGAATAAACCCCGATGGTGTTGTGCAGGGCTCTGGAATCTTCGCAGGTGGTTGGGGCGCGAACCGTGCTTCGGTATACGGCGTAGAAGAGAAGGACCTTGGCGCCTTCTACGCCCAGCGCACGATTCTCAAACGTGAAGTTCTGCCTGAACACGTTGCAGCTGCTTGCGCCGCGTTGGTTTCCGACGAATTCTCGCGCACCACCGGAATGATTGTGCCCGTCGACTCAGGTGTCTCCGCAGCGTTTTTGCGGTAATCCCATGCGCGTTGCAGCTGCAGACCTAGGGGCCACCAGTGGTCGCGTTGTCACAGTCGATCTCACGGATAACGGACCACTACTCGGCGAAGTTTCTCGGTTTCGGTATGTGTCAGAACAAAACGAAGAAGGCCGATGGCAGTGGCCGATCGACACGATTTATGCATCAGTGCTTGAGGGTCTAGCTGAAGCCGCAATGCGCGGAGCCCAATCGTGGGCGGTGGACAGTTGGGGTGTCGACTTTGGCGTTGTGCGACCAGCAGCGCCACTCGGCACCCATGTTGGTCCGGTGTACTCCTACCGAGATCCCTTCCATGCCCGGGGAGTTTCGATTGTTGAAGAGCGCATCACCTGGCCGGATTTGTACAACACGTGCGGGATTGCCCGAATGCCGATCAACACTGTCTATCAACTCGCCGCCGAGCATGCAGCCCGACTCAGCGACAACACCGTGCTACTGCACATGCCAGATCTGATCGGTTATTGGGCAACCGGTGTGCTGGCAAACGATGTGACACAAGCGTCAACGAGCAGTTTGGTCGACGTGCGCACGCGGCAGTGGTCTCCATCGGTACTACACGCACTTGGTTTTCCTGCGTCGAACTTCTTACCGCTGAGTGAACCGGGAATGATCCGCGGCGAGAGCCTTGACCCGCGTCTTGGCCGCATGCTTCTCGTTGGCGCACCCACCCACGACACCGCGAGTGCATTTGTTGGCACACCCTTGATTGATCGCAACGAAGCGCTGATTCTTTCACTGGGAACCTGGGCGCTCATTGGCCTAGAAGCCACCGACATCGTGCCAACGCAAGCTGCCCGTGATCTCAACCTCACGCATGAACTAGGGGCGGATGGAACCGTGCGTTTCCTGAGCAACCTGCAAGGCATGTGGCTGCTTGAGGAATGTCGGCGCTGGTGGGCGCAACAAGACGGAGTGAGCCCGGATCTCGCAGATCTCATCGAAGCCGCCCGCCTCAGCACTCCCTGGAAATATGCACTCGATAGCGAAGCGCCCGAACTCGCTGAGCCGGGACAAAGCCCCATCACGCTGGCGAACTGGATCACCACCGCGGGAGAGGTCTCCGAGTGGTGCGCAGACCGTGGTGCTGTTGTTCGCTCAATCCTCGAAGCGATCGTGGTGCGAGTGGCCCAACGGGCCCGCGAGATCGAGGAGGTGCTGGGTGCACCGCGGGCCACCTTGCATGTGGTCGGCGGCGGGAGCCGGATTCCCATGCTGATGCAGTGGCTCGCCGATGCCACCGGGAAAGAAGTGATCGCTGGTCCCGTCGAAGCGGCTGCCGTCGGTAACGCCGTGATCCAGTGGCAGGCGCATGGGCAACTCCGTGGGGTGGAGGAGGGGCGGTCACTGATTCGACTGATGCCCGAGATCCGGCGCTACTTACCAGAAGGCTCGATGGAACCGTGGCGCGCGGCCGAACACCGCTGAGGCAACATCTCGAAGTTCAGTGAAGGTAGGCTGGTACCCCCGACTATGAGAGGCACATCATGCGCACTTTCCGCTCCTCCAAACTGGCTTTTGCGGCCGTATCCCTCGCTGCGGTAGCAACTCTCAGCGCATGTGGTGGATCATCTGATTCCGCATCTGATGCAGCAGCTGGTGATTCGGGTGAGGTCGCAGTCGAGGAAGAAGTTGCAGTTGAGGGTGGCACCGGGGCAATGGCCGACGCCGGCTTTGCGGTCACCACCTACATGGACACCATTTGGCCAATCGAAGGCAACCCATATGCAGATGCTCCGGCAGCCGGAGGTTGGTGCGCAACGTATGCAACCGATCCCGCCGGTGCAGTGACGGCAGTCGAGGCCTACCTGGCTGTTGAGCCTGACATTGCCGGAGCTGACCCAGCCTCAGTCGCCACCGCCATCGATGAGTACCTCCTCAACAACTGCTACCTGATCGAGGAGTAGGAGTGCCTACCGCCGTTGTCACTGGTGGCGCCCGCGGTTTGGGCTATGCGATGGCACGGGGGCTAGCGCAGTCCGGTTCGTCGATCGCACTTCTTGATGTGTTGCCTGACGTCGCCGAGTCTGCACACGCACTGGCAGCAGAGACAGGCGTTGCCACAATCGGCCTCGCGGTGGATGTTCGCGATGCCGAACAAGTTGAATCAGCGTTTGCTGCAGCCGAACTCGAACTCGGCGTTGCCGACACTTTGGTGACCGCGGCGGGAATCACGATCTGGGGAGACAGCATCGACGTCACTCCAGAGGAGTGGCACCGAGTCATGGACATCAACCTGACCGGTACATTCTTCGCCTGCCAGTCGTGGGCTCGCCGGCTCATCAGGCACAGTGGTGGAGGTTCCGCGATTCTGATCGCGTCGATGTCTGGACACATCGTCAATGTTCCTCAGTTCCAAGCCTCATATAACGCGTCCAAAGCTGCCGTGATTCACCTCGCCAAGTCACTCTCCGTGGAGTGGGCGGCAGCAGGGATTCGGGTGAACGCGTTGTCTCCGGGCTACACGCTCTCAGACATGACCCGTCAGTTCATGGATGCCAATCCCGAACTGCGCGATCAATGGGAGAAGTTGATCCCCGTTGGCCGAATGGCCGAACCCGAAGACTTGATCGGCATGGTCAATTACTTGGCATCGCCAGCGTCTACGTATCTGACCGGCCAGTCACTCGTCATTGATGGTGGCTACTCCGCAATTTAGGAAGGTTCCATGTCTGAACCGTTTGCAGATCTCATCACGCTGAGCCATGAACTTGGCGTGCCAGCGCGCGGCTGGGCAATTGGTGCAGAAGGCAATGTGTCTGTGCGTTCGGCTGAGGATTCCATGTGGGTCAAGGCTTCTGGCTGCTCACTGGTTGATGTTGGCCCCTCCGACTTTGTGCATGTGCGGATGGAGCCGCTCCGGGAATTACTCGATGATCCCACCGCTGGAGATGCAGAAGTTGCCGCCACCTACCTGGACTGCCGGATTGATCCAGCCGCACGTAAGCCATCCGTTGAGGCTCTTTTGCATTCCACGATCTACAGCGAGTCAGCAGCTGACTGCATTGCACACACGCATCCGATCACCGTGAATCGCTTACTGTGCTCGGTCTCTGCCGAGGCACTCGTTGCTGGTTCCCTTTTCCCTGATCAGATCGTGATGCTCGGCCGGCGGCAACTGTTGTTGGATTACGTTGATCCAGGTTTGGCTTTGGCTCGAGAGGTACGACGCCAACTCCGTGCTTTTGTTAGCGAAAACGGTGACTACCCGCGTGCAATCTACGTGCGCAACCACGGCCTGTTCATTCTTGCCGCGAATCCACGTGAAGCTCTTCTTGCCACCGAAATGGCAAGCAAAGTTGCTGATGTGCTGTGGGGGGCGCTCGCTGTTGGCGGGCCGGTCTACCTCACTGACGCGGACGTACAGCGAATTGACCGCAGACCGGATGAAATCGAACGCAGGCAATTGCTCGCAGCAGCAGAACAGGTGGTTTAATCATGGATTCCACTTTGCGCGGAAAAGTCGCAATCATCACCGGCGGCAGTTCGGGAATCGGCAGGGCAACCGCCTCGATGCTCGACCGCAACGGTGTGCGACTTGTTCTCGTTGGTCGCGATGCGAATCGACTTGCTGAGGTGTCGGCATCGCTCAGCAAGCAGGCCCAAATCGTGGTGGCTGACGCAGGGCTCGCCACTACCGCGCAGCACGCTGTTGATATCGCCGTCGAACATTTCGGCAGACTCGATATAGCCATTCCCAACGCAGGTATTTATCTCGCTGATCCGGGTTGGTCTGTTGATCCAGCCACCATCGATGAAATCGTCACGACCAATGTGTTGGGGGTGATGCACCTCGTGCACGCGGCACTGCGCCATTACGCCGGTGATGGCTCCGGCACACTCCCCGGCGACATTTTGGTAACCAGCAGTGTGTCCGGACATCAGGCGATTTCCTGGGAACCGGTCTACTCGGCAACAAAACACGCCATCCAAGGTTTTGTGCACGCGACGCGTCAACAAATCATCGGCACCGAAAATCGCTTGATGGCCATCGCGCCCGGCATTGTTTTGAATGAACTGTGGGGGCGGTTCGTACACGATCAAAGCGTCGATGAGGAACTCGCTGCTGGGCGGGGAATGACTTCTGACGATGTAGCCGATGCGATTGAGTTCATGCTCACGCGCCCTCGGCACCTCACCGTTCGTGATTTGGTGCTGCTGCCGACTGCACAGCCGATTTAGTCTCCACACACCCAAAGCGAGGGGCCGCACGCCGATTTCTCGGTGTGCGGCCCCTGCCGTTATTGCTTTAGTGAACTATGCACACTTGGACAGGTACTGTCCGGCCCTACCAGCCGGGGTGTTCACGTTGTCCTTTGTGAGGATTGTGAATCCGGTGGTGATCTTCTTGGTGTTCTTCTGGCCCTTGATTGCCTTGATGGCCTCTTGAACGCCACGAGCACCGATGGTTGCGGGCTGCTGAGCGATCAGAGCCTGCACGGTGCCAGCCTTGAGAGCCTTGACCTGGTCGGGACCGGCGTCGAAGCCGACGACGACGATCTGGCCTTCTTTACCGGCCTGCTTGATACCGGTTGCTGCACCCTGAGCGGAGAACAGGTTGGAGGCGAAGATTGCCTTCAGATCAGGGTTGGCTGCGATTGCTGCCGTGGTGATCTGTGCGGCCTTAGCGGGCTCGTTGTCCGAGTACTCCTGGCCGATGAAGGTGAACTTGCCACCGCTCTTCTCAACTGCTGCCTTGAAGCCAGCATCACGAGCATCGGTGGTGCTGATGCCCGGCTTCACGCCGATGCCAAGAACCTTGCCGCCACCTGGGACCAGTTTCTGCACTGCCTTGAAGGCCTCCTGGCCACCTGCGAAGTTGTTCGACGAGATCTGAGATGCCGCGAAACGGGGGTTCTTCACAGTGGTGTCAACGAGCACGATTTCAATGCCCTTCTTGGCCGCATTCTCCAGCGGCTTCTGCATGGCGTTGACGTCGTTCGGTGCGATCAGGATTGCGTCGGGGTTGGTGGCCACGACGGCATCAAGAATCGGCTTCTGCAATGTTGCATCGAACTTGGCGGGGCCAACGGTCTTAAGGTTGGCGCCAGCCTTCTTGACTGCAGCCTTGATGCCACAATCCATAGTGATGTAGAAACCATCACCCTTAACACCCTGGATGAAGACGATGTTCTCGCCGGCGGCGTTTGCCGAAGGAGCAACGCCGAGGGTGAGGCCTGCAATCAGACCCGCACTAAGTGCGGCAATTGCCGACTTCTTCAACTTTGCGTTCACTACTTACCTTCTTTCTGTTGTGTTCCCAGTTGTACGCCGCCGACTTGGAGGCGTCCGGGTTTTCGTCCTGAACCGCGCACGGCTCTATCTCGACGAACTCCGTCGATGTACACCGCTGCGACTAGGAAGATTCCAATAACGACGCCTTGCCAGTATGACTCAACGCCGATGATGATGAAACCTGCTTGTAAAACAACCGGAATAAGCAGGCCAATGACGGTGCCGAAAATTGTTCCGATGCCGCCAAAGAGTGAGGTGCCGCCGATAACAACGCCGGCAATGACGGTGAGAGCCGTCATGGAGTTACCACCCATGGTGGTCTGCTGGAAGAACGCGATGCTCAGCCAGCCAGCCATTCCTGCAGTGACTCCAGAAATGATGTAGACCCAAATGAGGTGACGGTCGACCTTGACTCCAACGCGTCGACACGCTTCCGGGTTTGATCCGATCGCGTAGGTCAGCAAACCGAATCGTGTCATATGCAAAAGAACGCCGCCCAGAAGCACAACCACTGCAGCGATGACCACCAGGTTGGGTAGCTCACCAAAAAGGTTGCCGAAACCAACGGTGTCGACCATTACGACGGGGATCTCATAAAGATCGATACCTCCCGTGATCACCTGTGCAAGACCGAGTGCCGCTCCAAGGGTTCCCAGCGTCACGATAAACGCGGGAACTTTTGCCTTGGCTACCAGAAAACCATTGAGCCAACCCCAGGCACCGCCAGCAAGGAGCGCGGCACCAAGTCCAATCAGGGAAGTGGTCCAACCTTCGGCGCCGAGATTACCCATTACCTGCGCCGATATGACCGAACTGAACACCAGCACTGAGCCAATTGACAGGTCGATGCCGGCCGTGATGATCACAAAAGTCGCACCGACACCAAGAACGGCGAAAATCGCGGTGTTCATCATGATCGAGCGGAGGTTGAACACGGTGAGGAACGAATCCGGTGCCAGAATCGAGAACAAGATCACGATGACAAAAAGCACCAGAACGATCTGTAGAGCCTGAACGCGTGTGATGCGCTGAATGATCGTGACATCGCCACTTTTCACCATGTCTTCAACATCACGAGCACTTGTCTTCATGGGAGTGCTCATGCTGCCTCCTCATCAAACTTGCCAGTCATGGCTCCTACCAATTCCTCAATATTGGAATCCGCTGCCTTAAAGGTGGCAATTTTACGGCCACGGCGCAGCACCTGCACCGTGTCGGCGATGCTCAGAACCTCGGGCATGGAGTGGCTGATGAAGACCACTCCGATGCCCTTATCGCGGACGCGACGAACCAAATCAAGAACATTTTCAGTCTGCACCACACCCAACGCGGCTGTGGGCTCATCGAGGAAAATAATCTTGTTGGCCCAGGCCGCAGAGCGCGCAACAGCAACGCTCTGCTTCTGGCCACCGGACATCGTGCCCACAGGTTCATTGAGCTTGCGTACGGTTGCTCCCAGGTCCGTGAACGCCTCGATGCTGCGATCCCGCATCGTCTTGCGATCCATGAAGCCAAGGAGTCCAAGAACACCCGACCGCTTGATTTCGCGTCCGAGGTACAAGTTCTTGACCGGATCGAGGTGTGGGCAGAGTGCGAGATCCTGGAACACCGTCTCGATACCGGCCGAACGGGCGTCGGCTGGAGTGGAGAAGTCCACCTGCTTGCCATCGAGGGTGATAGTTCCGTCTTCAGCCTGCTCGGTTCCCGAAAGAATCTT
>JANQZS010000106.1:0-11295 GCA_030728405.1 Candidatus Nanopelagicales bacterium
AGCGCGTGTGGGGGCAACCTCACCGTGGGTTCAAATCCCACCGCCACCGCCATATGGCGCCTGAGGGAACGTGGGCAAAACCCAATGGGCCTATGCGAGCAGCGGCTCGATCTGAGAAGCGAGCGCAGCCTCAGGTTGGGCACCCACGACTCGACCCACGGACTCCCCATCACGAATCATCACGAGCGTTGGGATGGAACTGGCATCAAAGCGCCTTGCTGCCATTGGGTTATCGTCGACGTTCACTTTGACCACTTTGAGCTGACCGGCGTAGCGGGTTGCCAACTTCTCCAGCACGGGTGCAACCATGCGGCACGGCCCGCACCACGGGGCCCATAAATCAACGAGCACAAGCTGTTTTGTATCGAGGGCGCCTGACAGGTTTGCATCAGTCGCATCGGCGATCCACGGCAACGTTGCCTTGCACGCTGCACATTGCGGTCTTCCCTTGGACGTCGCCGGGACGCGGTTCTTCGCACCACATGATGGGCAGGGGGTAATCCGTGAACTCATACCTAGTTAAACGCACCAGACACGCGATTTGTTCCCGATCAGGGCGAAGGAGAAGGCGCTGGCGCGTCAGCAGGTGCCGACACTTCAGGCTCCGGGGTCAGAGGGGCGCAACCAGGACCGGACGGTGAAGGGGAAGGTTCCGCGAGGGCGGCTGCCACTTCAGCATCACTAGGAATTTCGACGAACCCACTCCCCAAGGAAACGTCGACCCTCTTGCCCGTGCGGCCATCGTCAACGAGCACGGCACCCGGGAAGTAGTAGGTGAGCAGTTGTGCGCCAGCTGCGCCCTTGGCGCCGAAGCGGATCTCGCCAACACCGGGAAGGACCTTGCCAGCTGGATCGTTGGCAACTTTGTTGATGGTGAACCCACGCACCTTCAGCGTCGCAGCGGTGTCACCGGCCAGTCCAGCGGTCTGTGTGGAGTTAAAAACGTTGACCGCGACGCGCGCTGTTCGCGGCAGCACCTCGGCCGGGGTGACCAGGATCGTCTCGCATGGCAGCGGCTCAGTGGTGACACCGGCGGCGTCGCCAATCGACTCCTCAGGGGGCAGAGAACCGTCGCCGCCCTTGAGCAGGGTGGCAATTCCGAACCCAACACCGAAGAGCACTGCCATGCCCACGATCACCAACACGATGGTGAGCCAAATAGGGCGCGACCGCCGACGCCGGCTCGGCGTGATCGTGCTCATCGGTCCTCCCATCGGGCGTTGTGGTGCGATTTATGTGCGCGTGACCACTGTAAATCCGAAAGCGGCCTGCACCGTGGAGTTACGAGCGCCTGTCGGCAAGAAAGGTGCGCACGATTTCTCCACACTCGTCTGCGAGAACTCCGGCGAGAACTTCAGGACGATGCGAAAGTCGACGATCGCGCACGATGTCCCAACGTGAACCTGCTGCGCCGTACTCCTCGTTCCAGGCACCAAATACGAGTCGATCAACCCGTGACATCACCACGGCACCAGCACACATCGGGCAAGGTTCGAGGGTCACGTAGATGGTGCAGCCCGTGAGCAATCGATCTCCGCGCACCTGCGCAGCAGCACGCAGCGCCAGGACTTCAGCATGCGCCGTGGGATCGATGAGCTCATCTCGCGAGTTTCCCGCGGCCGCGATTACCGCTCCGGTTTCATCGACGACGATCGCTCCGATGGGAATCTCATAACGCGCACCGGCGATCTCGGCCTGTTCCAGCGCCAGACGCATGTACTCCTCGTCGCGCATCAGCGGCAACACAGTTACGAACGCAAGGCAGCAGCAAGCTCCGCGTGAAAGCCGAGCTGTTTGGCGAGCTGCTTGATCTGTTCATCCGGATAAAGATCGTCGTTCTGGCAAATCATCGTGATTTCGTCGCTATCAATCCCGAACTCGGCGAGCATCGAAAGATCCCCCACCGGCTCAAACTCTTCGATCTCATCGTCGTCGATCTGAATTCCGACAAGCTCGACGGTCTCTTCAGCAAGTGACCAGTCGAGGATCGCAGCGCCGTCGCTGATCATCGCCCAGCGGCCAGCACCGCTCTCGCGAATTAGAACAAAAAACTCATCGGCGACGCATACGGCGCCAAAAACTCCACCTTCACCGGGCAGTTGACGCAAGGCCCCGATCACACTTTCCATGGAAACGGCACTGCGGGACTGCAGCGGTGCGACCATCCACTGACCCTCCTCACGCCAAAAAGCGATCGAGAGATCGATGTCGTCAGCTGTCACCACCTGCGTGCTCATGGCTAGATCGTGACACGTCGGCTGCGCCGTTGCATGCACTAGGGCTACTCTGCCGCTCATGCGCACTCTCGTCATCGACCATCCCCTCGTTGCCCACAAGCTCACTCGCCTTCGTCGTGAGGAAACCTCGTCGGCCACTTTCCGCCTGCTGGCTGAAGAATTGGTCACGTTGCTGGCCTATGAGGCCACCGATCACCTGACCGTGGAGCCGGTGAGCATCACCACCCCGGTCACCGCCACAACCGGCGTTGAACTGGCTGATCCCAAGCCCCTCGTGGTGCCGATCCTGCGCGCTGGGCTCGGCATGCTCAACGGAATGATCAAGTTGATGCCCACGGCTGAGGTTGGCTTCATGGGCCTGGTTCGCGATCACGAATCACTCACCGCCTCGATCTACGCCGATCGCCTCCCCCACGATCTGCATAACCGGCAGGTATTTGTCCTTGACCCCATGCTCGCAACTGGTGGCACCTTGATCGCCGCCTTTGACGTGCTCCTCGAGCGTGGCGCCAAAGACGTCACCGCGATCTGCTTGCTCGCAGCACCTGAAGGTTTGGCTCGCGTCGAACAGAAATATGCCGGACGCGACGTCGACGTCACGATCGTTACTGCGGCCCTGGATGAGCGGCTTAACGAGAAGGGCTACATCGTTCCCGGACTGGGCGATGCTGGTGACCGGTTGTACGGGGTTGCTGAATAGGAGCCTTCAGCGATAAATGCCGCGTCGATGACCTATCCGGACAACCGTTACGGTCACAGTGTTTTCTGAAATCTGGTAGATGACGCGATATTCACCTCTGCGGGCCGACCACAAATTAGTCAGTTGTCCGCTTAGTGGTTTTCCGACGCGATAAGGGTTCTCTGAAAGAGGACCGGACAAGAATTCCCAGACCGCCGCAGCAACAGCTTCTGGTAGATCGATTTCAAGGGCACGCCTGGCATGTGGGGCCAAAAGAATTCGATAGGTCACCTTCTGGAGCGCATGACCACTTGGTCAAGTCCCACCACATTGCCTTCAGCAATTGCAGTTCTCGACTCTTCTATCTGCCTCATTGCTTCAGGATCAGACAAAATCGCGATCGTTTCCTCCAGAGACTCCAGATCGTCTGGGGAAATAAGCACGGCAGCGGGTTCACCATTTCGCGTGATGACAACACGCTCATGTGTTCCGTTGACCGAATCCACGAATGCAGAAAGCTGAGCTTTGACATTTGCCAAAGAGGTTGTCGTCATGACCATAATTATGGTCATACAAGAGGCTCGGTGTCAACCAGTTTTCACACCGTCTTCAGCGAAGCCACCACCTTGGTCAACGTCTCCTTGGCATCACCAAAGAGCAGCGAAGTCTTGGGGTCGAACAGGATCTCGTTCTCGATACCGGCAAATCCCGGGCGCATGGAGCGCTTGAGGAACACGACCTGCTGGGCCGCGTCGACGTTCAGGATCGGCATTCCGTAGATCGGAGCCGTCTTGTCGGTGCGCGCAGCCGGGTTGACCACGTCGTTTGCGCCAACAACGAGTACCACATCGGTGGAGGAGAACTCAGGGTTGATCTCGTCCATTTCCTTGAGCTGCTCATAGGGAACACTGGCCTCGGCGAGGAGCACGTTCATGTGACCGGGCATGCGACCGGCAACCGGGTGAATCGCGTAGTCGACCTCGATGCCCTTTTCGGTCAGCAGGTCTGCCAGTTCGCGCAGAGTGCTCTGCGCCTGGGCTACGGCAAGGCCATACCCGGGAACGAGGATCACCTTGTTGGCGTAACCGAGCATGATCGCCACGTCGTTCGGGGTTGCCGAGCGCACGGGACGATCGCTGCCGGCTGCTGTGCTGCCCGCAGTTGATCCATTGAATGCACCAAACAATGTTGAGGTGAGCGGCCTGCCCATGGCCTTGGCCATCATGTTCGTGAGCACGGTGCCAGAGGCGCCAACGAGCGTGCCGGCGATGAGCAGCAAGAGGTTGCCGAGTACGTAACCCGATGCAGCGACTGCAAGGCCGGTCATGGCGTTGAGCAGCGAGATCACGATCGGCACGTCCGCGCCACCAACAGGCAGCACAAAGAGCACACCAAAGATCGACGAGAGAATCAGCAGCGCAACGAGCAGCCAATCCTGCGGATCAACAACGAGCCACACACCGACCACGATCGTGGCGACCGCGACAAGGATGGTGACCCATCTGCCGGCCGGAATGACCACCGGACGACTGGTCATCAACTCTTGCAGTTTCAAGAAGGTGACGATTGAGCCGGTGAAGGCAACGGAACCAATGATCACTGTTGCAACCGTGAAGATGAGGAACAGCAGATCGCTGGAACCCACCTCGAAGTATTCGACAACTGCGATCAGAGCGGCAGCGCCACCACCAACGCCGTTGAACAACGCAACGAGCTGCGGCATCGCTGTCATTTTGACGCGGCGCGCCGCAACAAGACCCACGATTGATCCAACAGCAAGGAAAATCAGGATGAGTGCCAGGTTCTTCAACTCAATGCCGCTGAAGAAGAGCACCACGACTGCAAGAAGAGCGCCAACAGCACCTGCAAGCACACCCTGTCGAGCGGTCTTGGGTGAGGAAAGACCCTTGAGAGCAAGGATGAACAGGATTGCCGCCACTAGGTAGGCAAGTTGAACCCACAGCGGATCGCTCACGGCTGCTTCGCTCATGCCGCACCGCCTTCCTTGGCTGCGGGGGCTTTCTTGGGCTTGAACATCTCGAGCATGCGGTCGGTCACAACAAAGCCACCGACGAGGTTGATAGCTCCAAGCAACACTGCGATCAATGCGATTGCGAGCTCAACGTTGTTCTGCGCTTTACCGGCAACGATGATCGCGCCCATGACTACAACGCCATGAATGGCGTTAGCGCCAGACATCAACGGAGTGTGCAGCACGGCGGAGACTTTCGAGACCACCTCAAAGCCAACAAAGATGCTCAGGATGAAGATGGTGAGCAGTGCGATTCCATCCATGGTTATGCCCCTCCCTGTACGGCGTCGCGCGCAAACTCGTTGCGAATTTCGCCGTTGTACACGATTGCGCAACCGTCGAGTACTTCGTCTTCAAGATCGACGACGATCTCTCCGTCTTTAACCGCCAGCGCAATGAGGTTGAGCACGTTCATCGCGTATAGCTGCGAGGCGTGGACGGGCATCTCACTCGCCACATCCTTGGCGCCCCACACCCAATCCTCACCGATCTGAATCACATCGCCAGAAACGGAACCCTCAACGTTGCCGCCGGTTTCACTTGCAAGGTCCACAACCACTGAACCCGGCTTCATGGTCTCGACCATCTTGCAGGTGACCAGCACCGGCGCGGTGCGACCAGGAACGGCTGCGGTGGTGATGACCACATCGGCTGCGGTGATATGCGGGGTGAGCAGGTCGCGTTGTTGGTTGGCCCGCTCCTCGGTCATCTCCCGGGCGTAACCACCGGAACCTTCAAGTGCTTCAAGATCAAGGGTGATGAACGTTGCGCCCATCGATTTGACCTCATCGGCACTGGCCGGGCGCACGTCGTAAGCAGAAACCTTCGCACCGAGCCGCTTAGCAGTGGCGATCGCCTGCAGACCGGCAACACCGGCTCCGAGCACGAGCACCTTTGCCGGCTGAATCGTTCCGGCTGCGGTCATGAAGAGCGGGAAGAACGACGGCAACCGATCCGCAGCAACTAATGCTGCGCGGTAACCGGTTACCAGAGCCTGTGAGGTGAGCGCATCCATCGACTGGGCGCGCGAGATGCGTGGCAAGAAGTCGAAGGACAGCCCGGTCGCTCCAGCGTCGCGGAGTCCGCGCACTGTGTCGGCGTCGGCGACCGCAGCAAGGAAGGAGACCGCAACCGCGCCCTTCTTCAGGCGCGATGCGCGCGCGTAATCCAACCCACGCACGGATGCGACCACATCAGCTGTGGCAAGGGCATCGGCCATGGATTCGTCGGACACAATCTGTGCGCCAGCATCAAGATATTCCTGATCGCTCGCGAAAGCGTGGCGTCCGGCGCCCGATTGAACGGCGACCTCGAAACCGATCTGGGTAAATTTGCGAACCACCGAGGGAACCATCGCGACCCGGTGTTCTCCGGGGCGAACCTCTGCCGGAATGAGAATTCTCATTCGACCTCTTCCTTGTCTTGGCACCGATGGGCACCGCGCATGGGAAAGGGCCAACAAGTGGCCCCCAAGTTGCTTGCGCAGCCTAGGGCAAAGCCACCCCAACCGCTTCACGTGTGTCTACGAGCCTTTGCCTACCATATATTTCCGCGGTCGCTGCGTACGGCGGATAGTTGTTTCGTTGCGCGGATAGCCCTCGGGGGCACGACTCTCTACTTTTCCGAACATGATCAAAACAGTAGCCGTTGTGGGAGCCGGGTTTGCCGGACTGAGCACCGCCAAGGTGTTCCGCGATTTTGGGTTCGACGCCACCGTCATGGAAAAAGATAGCGAGGTGGGCGGGGTTTGGTCGACATCACGCCGCTACCCCGGCCTTACCACCCAAAATGTACGCAGCACGTATGCCCTTTCTGATTACCCCTACCCGAAGGGCTACCCCGAGTGGCCTTCCGGTCAACAGGTTCAGGAATACATGGAGGGCTACGTCGACAATTTCGGTCTGCGTCCGCTCATTGAGTTCAACACCACAGTTGAACGCGCAAGCCAGGATCCGGCCACCGGCCACTGGACCGTGGTGAGCGAGCGAGCCGGTCACCGCACCGAACGGACCTTTGACTACCTCGTCGTATGCAACGGCATCTTCAGTGATCCCTTTGTTCCGACGTTCAATAACCAGGATCAGTTCCTTAATGCCGGCGGGCAGATCATGCACACCGTCGATTTTCACGACGTTGAAACAGTGCGCGGTAAAAACATCGTCGTTGTTGGTTTTGGAAAGTCTTCGTGCGACGTCGCAAATGCCACGGTTGGCACAGCTGCGTCAACAACGATCGTTGCACGCAAAATCATCTGGAAGATCCCGAAGAAATTCAAGAACGTGCTCAACTACAAGATGCTGCTACTCACCCGCATGGGTGAGGCCCTGTTCCCCTACTTCGAGCTCAAGGGTTTCGAGAAGTGGTTCCATAGCGGCGGCAAAAAAGTGCGCGACAGCATGCTCGGCAGCGTGCAGAGCGTGGTCACCGGTCAGTTCTCACTCAACGACCCAAGCGTGAACCTCAATCCCGGTGTTTCACTCGAGACGATCACCCGTTCAACAGTGAGCCTTGCATCCGACGGATTCTTCGACAAGGTCAAGGCCGGACTGCTTACCGTCAAGCGCGAGTGCGAGATCGTCGACATGGGACCGGGAACCGTGACTCTGTCTAACGGTGAAACGCTTCCCGCAGATGTTGTTATCTGTGGAACGGGTTTCCATCAGCGTGTGCCGTTCTTGGATGACTCGGTGATGGACAAGATCACCGACGAGAGCGGCAACTTCACCCTGTACCGCCAGTTGCTCCCGGTCAACGTTTCCAACCTCGCTTTCAACGGCTACAACTCCTCGTTCTTCAGCCAGTTGAACTGCGAAATGGGTGCATTGTGGTTGGCCGCGAACATCATGGGCGATATCAACCTTCCTGATGATGACGCCATGAACGAGCAGATTGCGGCCCGTCTCGTCTGGATGGAAAAGCGCACGGAAGGCAAGCACTCCAAGGGAACAAACATCATTCCGTTCTCAGTGCACAACATTGACGAGCTCCTCGGCGACCTTAATGTGCAACTTTCTAGCTTCACTCGCTTTAACCAGTGGCTCCTTCCTATCAACCCGAAGGATTACGCGAAGTTGACGCGCAAGGTCATCAAGCGCAACGAGCGTAAGATCAATGAAATGGCAGCCGCCTAGTTCACGAACATAAAAGTGGTCCCTACCGATCCGGTGGGGGCCACTTTTTAACTCATCAACAACGGAATGGCCGGCGCTGCTTGCTCTGGTCCCATCGCCGAATAGCCGCCATCGGCCGCCCAATCCGCCCCCGTCACCACAGACGCTGCATCTGATGCCAGGAACGCAATGACCTTCGCAACTTCTTCTGGATCACCTGCCCGCTTGGTGAGATGGAATGCGGCGGCGACTGAATCGGTCTTTGCGCGGTTGCCTTCAGTCAGGGTGTCCATGATCGCCGACCAAGTCCAGCCAGGTGAGACGCTGTTGACGCGGATGCGATCTCCCGCGAAATCCATCGCCATGTTTCTGGTCAGTTGCACCATGGCGGCTTTGCTGACGGGGTAAGCCCAGCGGCCGGTCTGCGCACATTTGGAGGAAATGCTCGACAGGTTCACGATCGAACCGCCGCCGCGCGCTGCCATCAGTGGCTGCACGGCAACCCCCAGCATCGCCGCGCTCACCAGGTTTACATCGAGAGTGGCGAGCCATTGCGCACGAGTGGTTGCAGCGCCTTCATCGCCGTAGGAGCAGGCCAGGTTCACAAGCACGTCGACTCCACCGAATTCAGCGACAGTGCGGGCAACGAGAGCTGCCACCTGCGCATCGTCGGTGATATCGGTATGGACGAAAATCCCGCCCACTGCACTGGCCGAGGCCTGACCACCCACATCGTCGATGTCAGCGACGACCACGTTGGCACCCTGCTCAGCCAGCGTTGCGGCCACTGCTCTACCGAACAGCGTTGCGCCGCCCGTCACGATTGCCACTTTCCCTGTAAGCACCGAATTCCTCCTCGTTGTGAACTCAAGGCACGGTAGATGCCCAGCGATGAGTGCACTATCCAGAATGCGCGCCCAATGTCCGGCCCAAGCGGGAAGGGAATGGTGAAACCCGTTGACAGGGGCTGGCATTGCGCCGACGATGCATTTATGACCGCGGAATTACTGGGATCCCACACCCTGTTCCGCACGCGCTCGCTCGACGACGCGCGAGAGCAGGTGGCCAGAGTTTTCTGCCCGCATAAACTCACCACCGTTGATGGCACCAGTTCGGTTCAGACGGTCCACAACCGGCTTGATTTAGGCGATATCGGGCTGAACTTTCTTGATTACGGCGTGCCGGTCGATATCGATCCGGGGCCGTTGAACAGTTTCTTCTTGGTACAAATGCCCCTCACCGGCGGTTCCACGATTACCAACGGACGCCAGACGATCGAGTCGAATGTGAACCTTGCATCGGTTCCCAATCCCACGCAGCCGCTCAGCATGCGCTGGCATGCAACCTCCCCGCACCTTCTGGTCTACGTGGCTCGGCAGGTGGCTGAAGAGCGTTTGCGCAGACTCCTCGGTCACAACCTCATAGCTCCGCTGCGATTCGAGTTGGGCATGGACCTATCTACGCCGCAAGCGCGCAGTTGGCGGCGGCTGGTCGACCTAGCGTGCGCAGACGCAGAAGACAATGGTCTGTCCATGATGCCCGAGGCGCGCAACCAACTCGTCGATTTGATTTTGACCGGGTTGTTGATGAGCCACGAACACAACTACTCCGAAGCGCTAGCCCATGGTTTTAAGCCAGCAGCCCCACGCATGGTGCGCAGGGCAGTCGAGTTATTTGAGGCCGAGCCCGAACGTCAATTTACAGTGACCGAGTTGGCCGAAGCCGCCGGCTGCAGCATCCGATCTCTGCAGGAAGGATTCTCCAGGTATGTGGGCATGAGCCCCACCGAGTACTTACGCGAACTTCGGCTGCAGCGGGTGCACGATGAACTCGTCAGTTCCTCCACCGATGCGAGTGTTGGCGCTATTGCGTACGGTCAGGGGTTTACCCATTTGGGTCGATTTGCTCAGGCGTACCGCAAACGTTTCGGTGAATTGCCATCGCAAACCCTTCGCGCCTGACCCATCGATCTGCCGCTAGGTAATACGGTGGCGCTGTGATGCTCTCGATGTTTGTCCTCTGGTTCATCGTCTTTGTCGGCGTGTTCATGAAGAAGAAGTGGACCATTCCATTGACCTTGGTCGCGTTGGCGTGGACTGTGGTACTGCTTAACCTGCACATGACCGACCCGATTCCGTTGAGTTTCTAATGTCGGCCATCTTTGAAGAAGTTAAGTCAGAGTTCGTGTCTCGAGAAACCAAGATCGCGCGCATCATCAACGTGCTCGCGCTGTTCGCTCTCATCGGTGTGCTCGCCGGTTCACTGCATCTGCAACTGGGTGTGGGTGAACAGCCTTGTCCGCTGTGCCTGATCCAGCGCTCGGCCATGATCGGCCTGGCCGTCGGTCCCATCATGAACCTGTTGTGGGGCATGAAGCCTGCGCATTACGCGTTGAGCATCCTGGCCGCTGTTGTGGGCAGTGCTGGCAGCGTGCGCCAGATTCTGTTGCATATCCAACCGGGCGATCCCGGTTATGGACCAGAGCTTTTTGGACTTCACCTCTATACGTGGGCGCTGGTCACTTTCGTGATTGCCATCGTGGGCTGCTCATTTATGTTGTTGTGGAATAAGCCATTCCTCGACGCAGATTCAGGAATCGCGCATCAACGACGTTGGCTGCGGGTCTTTGCGCTCACCGCGATTATGTGGGCGTTCTTAGACCTGATCGTGATTGGCGTTTCCGTGATTCCCGAATGCGGCTTGGGAATGTGCCCGGATGATCCACCCAACATCACCGGCGCCGGCGACACCGGTGGTTGGCTCATCGTGCTGTCCCTTGGAATGCTGGCATTCGCGATAGCTGCTGCGCTCGTGCTCAACAACAAGGTGCTGCGAACCGATAAGTAGCGTCGTCGTTCAGCCTTTGCGCAACAGTGTCGTTAAGTAGCCATCGAAAATTTCTGCCACTTCACGTCCACCTGCGGTGCGCACGGTCTGCACCGGTTGACCGAAACCTTCGGCCTGCTGCATCGCGATGCGCTCTGGCACCACCGGCTTAAACAATTGGGTGCGCCCGTAAATCTCGACTAGTTCCTCGTTGCGGTACCGGTGCTCTTCAGCAACCGAGCGCACGCGGTTCACCACGATGCCGGCCAGTTGCAGGTTCGGGTTGACCGTTCGGCGGATCTCATCGATCTCCACCATCGCCCGCTCAACGCCCTGCGCGCCAAAGAAAGAAGGTGTGGTCACCACGAGTGCGAGGTCAGAGGCAGCGAGTGCTTCACGGGTGAGCGCACC
>JANQZS010000106.1:11395-15255 GCA_030728405.1 Candidatus Nanopelagicales bacterium
GTCTTGGTCTTGTGCGTCTTGAGCAGGGAGGTGGCATTTCCTTGTGGATCAAGATCCACCACTAGTGTGGCCAGACCCCGAACGGTGGCCGCTCCAGCCAGTCCCAGCACGACGGACGTCTTACCGACGCCACCTTTCAAACTCAGCACACTCACTGTAGGCATGGCGCCAAGTCTGGCGGGGGCAGCGCGGTTACACAACCTGATCCCGGCTTATCGTGGAGCCATGCGTATGAGTGGACTCCCCTTCGCCCGCCCAACAACCGCTGCCATCGCGTCCCTCGCTTTGGTGACGGGTGTGGTCTCGATCGCACCTGGCGTCACAGCGGCCTCAGTAGCTACCCGTTCGGCCGCCGAACCCGCAATCGACCAGTGCTTCAACTACTCGGCCAAGGCCACCAAGGATCAGGCAGCCACCACCCCGGCGGTGGATTGCCTCACCCCGCATACCGCCCAAACGTTCCTGACCCGCGTGCTCCCGGAATCCTTCGGTATTCCGGCCAAGGCCAGCGTGGCCAGCCGGCTCAAGGCCACTGCCCCGTGCACAACTAAGGCCGCTAACGCCTACCTAGGGTTCGAGGGGACCAACCTGCCGAACCGCTTCCAGGTGATCGCGGTATTCCCCACCGCTGACCAGTGGGCGGCGGGTGAGCGTTGGGTGCGCTGCGATGTGGTGTTGCGCGGTGGCACAACTTTTGTGAAGTTTGCTGTGCCCGCACGAACCTTGGTGGAAACAACCCCGCGCGCTCAGTTCCAGTACTGCACCCCGGGTGTTCCTGGCTCACGCACCACAGCGGCATACCCGTGCACCAACCCCAAGAAAAACTGGATCATGATCGCCGAGTCTGAACTTGGCAAGGCAACATCTCGCTTCCCGGGCAACACGTCGGTTGAGCGCCTTGCCAAGAAATACTGCGAACGCGAAGGCAAAAAGTTCAGCGCAGGAATCAAATACTTCGCATGGTGGGCTATCTGGCCCAACTCAACTGGCTGGAAGCGCGGCGATCGCACCACCCAATGTTTTGTGCCGTACTCCCAATTTGCGAAAGACGTACAGATTCAAACGGTGCCAGTAGATCCGCAACCAACCGAAGCACCGACCAGTTAGTCGATGACTGTTCTGCGCGGACCGATTCCCCACGCAACGTAATTCCAGAACCAGTCGGCAACTACCGAAACCCGGTTGCGTCCGCCCGCTAGATAGAACACGTGCAGGCCAAGCCACGACAACCACGCAACGGTTCCCGAAAGACGCCAGCCATTTGGCATCTCCACCACCGCGCGCCTGCGCCCAATGGTTGCCATTTGACCCTTGTCCTTGTATTTGAACGGTTTGATCGCCTCGCCTTTACGACTGCGTTCAAAAGCGTCAGCGAGATAGCGACCCTGCTGCATCGCCACCGATGCCACCATCGGCAACGGCCGGCCTTCCCCCCCATCGACGTGCGCAAGATCGCCCAACGCCCAAACATTCTTAGTGAGTTCAAGGGTTGGTGAAACAATCAAACGATTCGCGCGGTCGGTGAGGCCGAGCACCGCCCACTCCGGTGGCGCAGCAACTCCCGCAGCCCACACGATCGTTCCGGCCGGTAGCACCTCACCAGATTTAAGGTGCACATCCGAGGAATACATGCGGTCAACTGCAGCCTCAAGTTTCACGGTCGCACCGAGTGCTTCAAGGTCTGACTTTGCGCGAGCGCTCGACTTCTCCGAGAACGGCATAAGCAGCCGAGGCGCAGCTTCAACCAGAGTCACACTCGCGTGCTTGGAGATCTTCGGGAACTCGCGCTTCATGCTGCGCTGGAGTTCAGCAACCGCACCGGTCACTTCAACGCCCGTGGGCCCACCACCCACCACCACTACGCGCAAAGACTCTTTCGGGGCAAGACCGATCTCTACATCTTCATACTTTTGCAGCAGGCTGTTCTTGATCGCGCGCGCTTGTTTGATGTCTTTCATTTGCAAGGCGTGCTCATCAACACCAGGAATTCCATATGTGGTGCCGGTACTGCCCATGGCGAGCACTAAACGATCAAATTCCACGACGTGACCATCGGCCAAACGCACCGTCTTCGAATCAGGATTGACGTGAACCACGTCGCCGCGTCTGAAGTCGACACCAGGGATTGCTGCCCGCACCGGGTAGGCGATGTCATCTTCAGGCAAGCCGCCGGTGGCCACCTGATACAGCAAGGGTGCAAAAAGTTGGTACGGGTGCCGATCAATCACGGTGACCGAAAAGCCACCTTTCTTCACTAACTCGCGCGCACAGGTAAGTCCGCCGAAGCCGGCTCCGATGATCACGACTCGCTCCGCTGGGGTGCTCTCGCTCATCGCAGTGGACTCCTAGGTTGGTCTTCGGGATACATGGACTCACCCATGGGTGAGGTGGCCGAGAGTCGATCTACTTGATCTGCCGTCATCGCGAGGTGGGCAGAGCGAACGATCGAGTCGATAGTTTCTGGACGGGTCGCGCCGGGGATGGGAATCATCATCGGAGTCAGAGCGAGCAGCCACGCGAGGGTAACTTCTTGCGCCGTTGCGTCGACTTCTTTCCCCACTGCAGCAAACTCGGCATAGTTCGAGCCGAGGTCTTTCGCCTGTTCCGATCCACCAAGAGGCGACCAGGGCAAGAACGCAATACCGAGAGTCGAGCACAGTTCCAGCACATCGGACTCGCCTCGGTAGCGCGGTGAGTACTCGTTCTGCACAGACACCAAGCCGCCATCATCTGGTCCACCCAACACATCGAGTGCAACGTGAACTTCATCGAGCTGCGCATTAGAAATGCCGATGCGGTTGATGTATCCGCGATCGCGAAGTGCAGCAACCGCCTTCATCTGTTCTTCATACGAAATGGAAGGATCATGGCGGTGGTGCTGGTACAGATCAATCACCGTGGAGCCAAGTGCTTCAAGGCTCGCCTCGCATGCGCGCACCAGAGCATCTGCAGAACTATCACGACCCCACGTTTCCCCCTCACCGCGAGTGATCCCGCCCTTCGTGGTCACGACCACCGAAGAAAGATCCGCTGCACCTTGATAGGAGTTGAGCGCCTCTGCAATCAATTCCTCGTTATGCCCCACCGCATCCCACGAGGGCGCGTAAATATTCGACGTGTCAAGAAAATTGATGCCGAGATCGAGGGCGCGGTGAATAGTGGCCAGTGCTCGCGGCCGTTCATCGCGCATGTGGGAGAAGGAGAGCGGCATGCAGCCCAGCCCCACTGCAGAAACCGACAGATCGCCCAATCGGCGCTTCGGCATAGCTGTGGTTGAAGGGGTGGCCATACCCGAACTCTACGGAAGGTCGGTCAATCCCGCTTGAGGCTAGCTTTCGCGAATCATGTTGGTCACTCGCTAACTAGCAGCCACTCCTCCTCTAAACCACCAAGGCGTGCTTGCACCCCACGCAAGGCCTCGCTGAGAATCGCGACTTTCTCATAGTCCGTGGAGTGCGTTTCAAGATCGGCCAAGAGGGCCGCCTCTTCCGCATGCGCCTTCTCCAGTTGGCGCTCGAGCCGTGCCAGATCTTTGCGACGTTGGCGGTCAAGGGCTGCATCGGTTTTGGAAGGGGTGGCCGCGGCAGTCGGCTTTGCGGCAGCAGTGGTTGGTGCAGCACTAGATCCTGAACGCGCACGGATGATCTCGAGGTACTGGTCCACCCCACGCGGCAAATCCGTGAGCGTGCCATCCCCAGTCACGGCCACAAAGGTGTCGCATACCCGCTCGAGGAAGTAGCGGTCATGCGAGATGACCAGCAGCGTCCCAGCAAATCCATCGAGCAGATCCTCGAGCGCGGTCAGAGTCTCGGTATCAAAATCGTTGGTTGGTTCATCGAGCACGAGAACGTTTGGCCCAC
>JANQZS010000107.1:0-9917 GCA_030728405.1 Candidatus Nanopelagicales bacterium
AGGATTTGAACCTGCGACCCCTTGACCCCCAGTCAAGTGCGCTACCAAGCTGCGCTACAGCCCGAACGGACAACTCGTCGTTGTCCGAGCCCCAGAACCTTATCTCACAGCCTGAGGACGATCTTGTGACGCGTCGATCAGCGTCTTCCACGCTTCTCGCGCACGCGCATCACGATCCTGATGGGCGTTCCGTCGAAGCCGAACTCTTCGCGCAGGCGTCGTTCAATGAAGCGGCGGTAGCCGGCCTCAAGGAAGCCGGTTGTGAAGAGGGCAAAGGTCGGCGGGCCAACGGAGACCTGGGTGCCGAACAGGATTCGCGGCTGCTTTCCGCCACGGAGCGGATGTGGATTTCCCTGAACAATCTGGGCAAAGAATTGGTTAAGACGGGAGGTGGGAATGCGGGTTTCCCATGACGCCAACGCTAGTTCGAGGGCAGGAGCAAGGCGCTCCATGTGACGTCCGGTCATGGCAGACACGTTTACCCGTGGCGCCCAGGGCACCTGCACCAGATCCCGATCGATCTCTCGCTCGAGGTAGCGTCGTCGTTCTTCATCGGTGAGATCCCACTTGTTATAGGCGATGACAAGAGCGCGACCTGCCTCGATCACCATGGAAATGATCCGAACATCCTGCTCGGTCATGGGCTCGGATGCATCGATAAGAACGAGAGCTACTTCAGCCCGATCCAATGCGGCTTGGGTTCGCAGAGTTGCGTAGTACTCATGACCCGAGGCTTCTTTGACTCGACGACGAATACCGGCAGTGTCAACAAACCACCATGGCTCGCCCTTGATCTCGATCAATTCATCGACCGGATCTACCGTGGTTCCGGCCACTGAATCGACGACTACCCGCTGGCTTTTCGCGAGGGCATTGAGCAGAGAGCTCTTGCCAACGTTGGGCTTGCCCAAGAGCGCAACGCGACGTGGACCACCCTCGCGGGTTCTGCCGCTGCCTTCTTCAGGCAAGAGGGCAACTGCGGCATCGAGCAGATCGCCTGAGCCGCGGCCCTGAAGGGCGGAAACCGGATGCGGCTCCCCCAAACCTAGGGACCACAAGCTGGTGGCCTCAAGTTCTGCGTTGTGATCGTCGGCCTTGTTCGCAACAAGCAACACCGGCTTTCCAGATCGCCGCAGCACCTCGACAACAGCCTCATCGGTGGCAGTTGCGCCCACCATGGCATCCACTACGAACATCACTGCATCGGCCTCAGCGATCGCCCGCTCGGCTTGGGCCGCGATTTGCGCTGCGAGGCCCCGGGTCTTGCGATCCCAGCCACCGGTATCGATCAACAGGAACGTTTTGCCGTTCCACTCAGCCTGATAGGTCACCCGGTCGCGGGTCACCCCAGGAATGTCTTCGACCACAGCTTCGCGGCGACCAATGATGCGGTTCACCAATGTTGATTTGCCAACGTTTGGCCGGCCAACGACTGCAAGCACCGGAAGGCCTGCTTGGTTGTGAGCGGTTAGGAGGTCGGCAAGGTCGCCGTCGAAATCGCCGAACTCTGCCCGAGCCGCCTGCATGGCGCGCTCGAGCGCTGCTTCACTGGCGTCGTCGACTAGATCATCGTCGAGGTCGTCCTCATAAATTACGACGTCGGCCTCGGAAATATCGTCGATTCCATCGTCAATGCCCTGGGTAATGGACTCGCCCTCAGCGGGCTCCCATGTCTGACTCACTGCGATCCTCCGGTTCGTTGGATCGCCTGTTCCTGTGCGTCCATGACTATCTGCCGACACCACTCTGCCCTAAAACGCGCCTCTGACCTATTTGGGACAACGGGTATCTTCCTATTCTCCCCCACCGCAGGTGGTGTCGAGGCCGGCCCAAAGAAGACATCCACCTGAGACCCAATGCGCGGTGGATCTGTGAGCACCCGCCCTCGATCTCCTACGACTATGACTGGGACGACGACGGGCGCCTCTTTCGCCACAAGCCACCCCGGTGATGGATTCCCGCCAAAGATGCCTACAGCACCACCGGATCGCAGCGCGGCGGCGGCCCGATTCTGGGTGTCGATAGCAGCAGGGCCTGAAATGGGGATCCCGCCAATATTCTCGATCCCACTCGATCCAATAACGCGAGCCAGACTCTCATTGGCAATGACGTGGACCGGTCGAGGAGTAACGCTGATAAAGGCCGGCACCGCCAGAATTCCTTCTTGAGGGCACAGCAGCAGCACCGGTCCGGTCGAGGGAACGCTCGAACTGCCATGGACATGAATCCGATACATCCGCCGGACCAATGGTCCGAAAAGATTTCGGATATGAGCTGCCCTGCTCATCAGGCTCCGCGGGCTGCCTTAATTTGCGAGACTACTTCGGCAATCACCTGCTGCAGGTTCAACTCCGTGGTGTCAACGACGATGGCGTCTTGCGCCTGAGTCAGCGGTGAGGATGCGCGCGTTGAATCCTTTTCATCACGCGCGATAAGAGCAGCCTCAGTGTCTGCCACCGACACGTGCACGTTGGTTCGCTCGGAATCTTCTTTAGCCCGACGGAGTGCCCGAACAGCCGGATCAGCCGTAAGGAAAATCTTCACAGGGGCATCGGGTAGGACAACGGTTCCGATGTCTCTTCCTTCAACCACGATTCCTGAAGCGCCGGCATGTGCCACTTCATCGCGCTGTAACTCCACAAGGAGCTGACGAACCGCAGGAACTGCACTCACCGCACTTACCGCCCCAGTCACATCAGCGGATCGGATTGGCTCAGAAACGTCTTGTCCGTTCACGCTAATCGTTGGCTTGTGCGGATCAGTTCCGCTGGTGATTTGCACGCTCTGCGCAGCCGCAGCAATGGATTCAGCATCCTCAACATCGATATCTGCATCAAGCATCGCCCAAGTAATCGCCCGATACATCGCTCCGGTATCGAGATATCTCATCCCTAATTCCGAGGCGACCCCGCGACACACACTCGACTTACCTGAACCTGCCGGACCGTCAACGGCAACCGCGAAAGCACTCATCGAACATCGAACCCTCTTGCCAACAGACCCTCAATGAGGGCCGGTTCCGAGGCAGGATTCACAAAAAGACCTACCAAACCTGAAGGTTTTCCGAGCACATGCTCGATCCGGACATCTTCGAGGTTCACATCAACCTCCCCCACCGCTCCAAAAAGCCTTGCGAGTTCACCCGGCTCATCGGCGATCATCACCATGACTTCTGCGAAATCAAGGTTGCCGATTCCATGCTTTCCGGGGATACGTAATTTGCCTTCACCACCACGGTTCAGGAACTCCCGAACCGACTCGATGGATGCTGCGCGACCTAAATCATCCTGCAGCGACTCGAGCGAACCGATGAGACCACGCAGTACCTCTTGAACATTTATGCTGTTGGCACTCAAAATATCAGCCCAAAGTTCGCTATCTGAGCCAGCGATTCGGGTCATGTCGCGAAGGCCTTGTCCGGCAATGACGACGTGACCCTCTGGAGCAGAGGCTAATTGACCTGCCAAGGCGCTGGAAAGAATTTGCGGGACATGCGAGATGAGAGCCACAGCGGCATCGTGATCCCCAGCTGCCATCTCGATCGGAATGGCGCCGCACAATTTTGCGAGTTCTCGCACCTTGTCAACACGATCACTCTGCGCACCATCGGGTGCCGTGATGATCCACATGCGGTCATCGAATAAGTCTGCACGCGATGAAGCAGCTCCAGCAGTTTCACGCCCCGCCATCGGGTGGCCGCCCACGATGCGTTCCATGTCGGCGCCCGCCAGCCGCGCTTGTTCAAGCACTGGCGCCTTGACAGAACTCACATCGGTGATGGTCGCTGCAGGGAATCTCCGTGCTGCCTCGGCCAACACAGCGCCAGCGCTACTGGGTGGCACTGCCACTACCACGAGTGTTGGGACCGCTCCCGATTGCACTAATGAGGCAGCGTCAATGCCAACCCCCATCGACACGGCAGTGGCCAGCGATCGCGAATCGACATCTTCTAAGAGGACATCAATGCCCTGACGCCGCAGCGCCAAGCCAATCGAACCACCGATCAGCCCCGCACCGATAACTACTACTGGACCGAATCCCTCGGTCGAAATGCGTGCGGTGCTCACGGGATTAGGTCCGCGCGCAACACCTCTGCCCCGCGCAGGTACACATGGTTGATGTCTGATTTGGGCACGTCGGAACTCACGTGCGCCATGATGCGCACCACGCGAGGCAGTGCCCCTGCAACGTCGATTTCCTGAGCGCACAGGAGCGGGGCGTCGGAGAGTCCAAAGGCGCGCACACCGGCTGCTGGAAAAGCGCAGACAAGATCAGGGGTTGACGTCAAGAACAGACTGATGACATCTTCGGAATCGATGGAGTTTCGCTCAAGCATTTGCCCCATGAGCTCAGCCACCGCCTCAAACATCTCCGTGGCATCGTCGGCCTGGAGACACGTCGCCCCACGAATTGCTCGCACAGTCATGAATCTTCCTCTCGTCACATACCCACTGAAAAGTACAAAGCACCCAATTCTTTGCGGGTCAGAGGCCGGAGCGAACCAGAGCGCTGCTGCCCTAACCGAAGCGGTCCGACAGTTACCCGGACTAGATCTTGCACCGGGAGTCCCACTGCTTCAAGGGTGCGGCGCACGACCCGGTTCCGACCCGAATGCAGAATGATCTCGAGCAGAGTCCGATCCTCCGCTTTCTGGATAATTCGCACCTTGTCAAAACGACTGAGGCCATCTTCGAGTTCAACACCGGCACGAAGAGACACTAGATCTTCTCGGCGCGCTGTTCCAATCACGGTCGCAAGGTAGGTCTTGGGAATCGCGTACTTCGGGTGCCCCAACCGGTTGGCCAACTCGCCATCATTGGTCAAAATTAAGAGGCCCTCGGTATCGGCATCCAATCGACCCACATGGAAGAGTCGATCATGCCGGTTGCGCACGTAATCACCCACACACGGGCGATCTTGATCGTCGTACATCGCGGTCAAGACCCCGCGCGGCTTGTTCATGGCCAGAACCACGGTGGTGTTGTTCACCACAACCCGCTCACCATCAACCTTGACCACAGCCTTGGCCGGATCTACGCGCAGTCCTTGCTCCCGGACCATGACGCCGTCGACCTCAACGCGACCTTCTTCAATGAGTTGCTCACACGCACGACGACTTCCGACGCCCGCTGCAGCGAGAACTTTCTGGAGGCGGATTGCCCCTGGCTCGTCACTCACCGGTGGAAACTGAATCTAAAAACTCGTCGAGGTCGGCGAGGTCGGGAATGTGCTCGGCTACCGGCGGCAGTTCATCAATAGATGCGATCCCCAAACGCTCTAGGAAGTAAGAAGTTGTGCGGTAGTAGATCGCACTGGATTCGGCTTCGTGGCCAGCCTCTTCGATGAGCCCTCGACTCAGCAGGGTTTTAATCACGCCATCGACATTGACTCCTCGAACGGCGCTTACCCGGCCGCGGGTGACCGGCTGGCGGTAAGCGATAACCGCAAGGGTTTCTAGTGATGCTTGGGTGAGGCGGGCCTGCTGTCCGTCAAGCACCCAGCGTTCAATGATCGGTGAGCAGTCCGCACTCGTGTAAAACCGCCAGCCACCAGCGATCTCCCGCAAATCGAAACCGCGACCTTGATCGCGATAGTCCTGAGCCAAACTCGCCAGACACGCTTCGATCTCATCAACCGGCGATTTGGTGGCTTGCGCCAGAGTCATCGTGCTCATGGGCTCATCAGCCACCATTAACAGCGCTTCGAGAGCGGCGGCAAGACTCGGTGCGCCCAAACCCTGATCATCGAGCGCATCAACTTCCGTGGCTGAGTCTCCGTCGACCATCTCTACTGGATGTTGATCGGCGGGCAGTTCCCCTGAGAGGACCTCTTCAGTCATGACTTGTTCTTCGCTCATTGTTCTTCCACCTCCGTGGTGTTACTACCTTCGATTACGTCTTGTTCTGAGTCACTTACGCGGTCCACGTCGCGCTCGATGTCAAACTCATCGGTAACTTCAACGTCACCCTCGTCGCTACCGACCCAACGAATCGTGAGATCTCCCAGTGGCGCAAGTTGCTCAAAAACCACCATTTGGTCTCGGTAAAGCTCCAGTAACGCAAGAAAGCGACCAACGACGATCAGCGTCGAGTCGCTGTCAGAAATCAACGCGCGAAAAGTCGTGGTGCGTACACGGCGAAGACGCTCAACGATGATGGCGGCTTGCTCGCGCACGCTCACCCGTTGAACGTGGATATGGCCTATGCCCACTTCTTCAATCGGTTTTGGTGCGAGTGCCTTAGCCGCCAAAGCCGCGAAGTATTCGGGACCAAATCCGAAGAGCACTTCTGGAAGAAGCGCTGCAAACTGTGGCTCTAGTCCGACCACACGTGGCACCTGCTTGCTGGCCTTTTCCATTCCCGTGGCGATGAGTGCCGCAACTTCCTTGAACGCGCGGTACTGCAAAATTCGAGCGAAGAGCAAGTCTCGGGCCTCCAGAAGGGCCAGATCTTCTTCATCTTCAACCTCACCGCTCGGCAACAACCGGGCGGCCTTGAGATCGAGCAATGTCGCTGCGACTACAAGAAAACTGCTGGCCTCGTCAAGGTCCCACGCGTCGCCCTTGCCACGGATATAACCGATGAACTCATCTGTTACCAAATGAAGGGCGAGGTCTGTGACTTCAAGCTTGTGCTTGGAAATCAGGCTGAGGAGTAAATCGAATGGCCCCTCAAAATCACCAACCCGGACGGAAAAGCCCGACGGCGCCTGCTCCTGCGCAGTCGGAACGGTCACCGGGCCAGGACCTCCCGCGCGAGTTGCCGATAGGCCTCCGCGCCTGAACTACTGGATGCAAAAGTTGTGATGGGCTCCCCTGCAACCGCTGCGTCCGGGAACTTAACGGTCCGATGGATCACTGTTTGGAATACCTGATCGCCGAATGCACCCTGAACTGTTTCGAGTACCTCACGACTATGCAGAGTGCGCGGGTCGTACATCGTTGCCAAGACACCAAGAATCCGAAGATTCGGGTTCAGGCGGGAGGCAACCTTGTCAATGGTGTCTTTTAGGAGGGCCACCCCGCGGAGCGCAAAGTACTCGGTTTCCATGGGGATGATGACGTCGGTGCTCACCGTGAGTGCATTGAGAGTGAGTAGTCCCAGCGATGGTTGACAGTCGATGAGGATGACGTCGTAATCGTCTTTGATGGGAGCTAGGGCGCGCTGAAGCGCGTATTCCCGACCAACCTCGCTCACCAACTGAATCTCAGCAGCTGAGAGGTCAATGTTGCTCGGCAATAGATCTAGGTTCGGAACGTCGGTGTTGATGATGACGTCGCCCACATGACATTCGGCATCGGTCAGCAGGTTGTAGACGGTCAATTCGATCTCGTTCGGATTCACGCCCAAAGCGACTGAAAGGGCACCCTGCGGATCAAAATCAACGAGAAGAACGCGCCTGCCGTAGTCAGTCATGGCTGCGCCGAGGCTCACTGTGGAGGTGGTTTTACCCACTCCGCCCTTTTGGTTGACCATCGAAATGATCCGGGCCGGCCCATGCGATGAGAGTTCAGGGGGCACGGGGACATTCACTGCATCCTTTTTCACAGCCACGCGCTCATCTCCTCTCTGACCTGAAGACCGATGATCTCCGTAGCGGAGCCTACTGGGCAGAGCACGTGGGACCTGCCTCAGCGCGCCCGGGGATGGCTCGTGGCGTAGACCTCCCTAAGCGCATCAACTGTGACCAAAGTGTAGATCTGGGTCGGTGTGACAGAAGCGTGCCCCAGGAGCTCTTGAACTACCCGCACATCTGCCCCCCGTTCGAGCAAATGGGTAGCGAAAGAGTGCCGGAGGGTATGCGGGCTGATGTCACCGTCAATCTGGGCGCTCCGGGCACTCGCGGAAACAATCGACCAAGCGCTTTGCCGCGAAAGGGGCGCGCCGCGAGTGTTCAGCAAGAGTTTGGGGGTGCCCTTTCCCTTCTCGGCCAGCGCGGGTCGAGATCTCACGAGATAGTCGCCAATCCAGTCAGACGCGACTTCACCCAAGGGCAGGCGACGTTGCCTGTCGCCTTTTCCCGTCACAACGAGAGTGGCCGATTCGCGATCAACATCATCGACGTCAAGACCCACTGCTTCGGATATTCGAATTCCTGTGCCATAGAGGATCTCTAACAGGGTTCGATTCCGAAGACCCTCGACGGTCTTCACGTCACCAGCTGCCTCCAGCAAGGAGACGATTCGGTCGTATGGCAGTGCTTTGGGAAGGCGTCTAGCCGCCGATGGCGGACTGATATCCGCAGCCGGATCAGTGGATCGGAGCCCTTCTCGCACAGCAAACCGGTGAAATCCGCGAACCGACACCACGACGCGACCAGCGCTCGTCGCCCCGAGCGCACCTTCCCCTTGACCCAATGACGCGGCGAAGTCAGCCACATCTGACGCTGAGATCGCATCAAGGTCGGAGATGCTTCGAGAGGCGCACCACTGTTGGTAGCGTCGAAGGTCACGCGTGTAGGCAGCGACCGTGTTCACAGCCAGACCGCGCTCGATTCGCGTGTGAGCTAAGTACTCATCAATCGCGCTCGCCAAGCTGGTCAGGCGAGCACCTCTTCAAGAGTGAGTAATGGGTAACCAAAAGCTTCAGCTACCGCGGAGTAGGTCACTCGACCCGCGTGCACATTGAGACCAAGGGCGAGAGCAGGATCTTCAGCAATCGCCTTCTTCCAGCCTTTGTCTGCAAGCGCCACTGCATATGGCAACGTGACGTTGGTCAATGCGTACGTCGAGGTGTGGGGCACCGCGCCCGGCATGTTTGCTACGCAGTAGAACACTGAATTGTGAACGGCATAGGTGGGATCCGCATGGGTAGTAGGCCTCGAGTCCTCAAAACAGCCACCCTGATCAATGGCGATATCGACGAGCACCGAACCTGGCTTCATTCGCGAGACCAAATCGTTGCTGACCAGCGTGGGCGCTTTCGCGCCGGGAACCAACACCGCACCAATCACCATGTCAGCATCGAGAACTGCACGCTCAATTTCGTACGTATTGGAGGCGATCGTCTGCATGTGACCTTGGTAAATGGCGTCCATTTGCCGAAGGCGCGCGATGTTCTTATCGAGAAGAAGAACTTCGGCTTGCATGCCCAATGCAATTGCTGCTGCATTGGCACCGGATACACCGGCTCCAATTACTACAACCTTGGCTGCATACACGCCGGAAACTCCGCCCAAGAGGACTCCTCGGCCACCATTGGCCCGAAGGAGTGCGTGCGCGCCCACCTGCGGGGCCAAACGACCGGCGACCTCAGACATGGGTGCGAGCAACGGCAGCGAATGATCCGGTAGCTCAACCGTCTCATAAGCAATGGCGGTGGCTCCAGAAGCGATGAGCGCATCGGTGCAGGGCTTGGATGCGGCAAGGTGCAAATAGGTGAAGATGATCTGGTCTTTGCGCATGCGCGGGTACTCATCGGCGATGGGCTCTTTAACCTTCAAGATCATGTCGGCACTTGCCCACACATCGTCGGCGTTGGCAAGCATCGTTGCGCCGGCCTCCACATAGTCCGCATCGGGGATGGAGGAGCCAAGGCCCGCTCCGGTCTCGATCACTACTTGGTGGCCGTGCTGCACCAACTCCATGACGCCAGCGGGAGTGATCGCAACGCGGTACTCGTGGTTCTTAATTTCCTTTGGGATGCCGACCTTCACGATCGTCGCTCCTTGATTTCGCCTCGCGGGCAACCACGCCGTTGTGATTGCGCGATCAGCCTAACCAGAGGACACATCACATGCGGTGAACCCGGCCCTGCTGCTCCAGATTGGCCCTCGCCGCCCAAGGAGCATCCGCAGGCCGGAGCGTTCTCCAGCCTTGATTTTTCGATTCCTGAGCCGCCAGAATTCCGCACACGGCCGATGGGGAACCGATCTGACCATCCAGCACCAAGGTGACCGCCTCTGATAGCGGTACCCAC
>JANQZS010000107.1:10017-15179 GCA_030728405.1 Candidatus Nanopelagicales bacterium
GCCGGCGGCTCGAATAGGTACATGGCGACCGGATGCCGGTATTGACGAATCAGCAGCACTCGATCGTGCTCATCAAGAGCAATGATCGCCACCGCGCCTGGATGAATCAGTACATCGCGTTGGTGAGTCGATGTTCCGAAATCCACTAAATCGCTGCGCACCGACCACACTCGACCGCTGTAGAGCTCACGGGTTGCCTCCACTGGATTCCCCTGTGGGGTATCACTGACATCCCCGGCCCACTCTTCAGTGAGATCGCCGGTCACGAGGTGTGCGCTGAGGCCGAATTCATTGCACCAATGCGCGTCAGAGCTGCTGCAACAAGACCGGAGAACAGTGGATGCGCCCGGGTGGGACGTGACCGAAACTCCGGATGCGCCTGAGTGCCCACGTAGTAGGGATGCACGTCTCTAGGCAGTTCAACAAATTCGACGAGTCGACCATCCGGAGACGTACCGGAGAACACAAAACCATGCTCTTCGAGTACCGGCCGGTATGCGTTAGCAACCTCGTAACGGTGGCGGTGGCGCTCATCGACATAGGGGGCGCCATACACCTCGGCCACTAGTGATCCTTCAGCCAATTTGGCTGGATACAGACCCAACCGCATCGTGCCGCCCATGTCTCGATCGCCAGAGACCACATCGCGTTGATCTGCCATCGTCGAGACAACAGGATGGGGCGTGCTTTCGTCGAACTCAACTGAGTTGGCGCCTTCTAGCCCTGCAACATCTCGCGCATACTCGATCACCATGCATTGCAGGCCTAGGCATAATCCGAGTGTGGGGATACCGTTTTCACGGGTATACCGAAGCGCTCCGAGTTTTCCTTCGATACCGCGCACGCCAAATCCGCCCGGAACAACGACTGCATCAAGTCCGGCCAGATTTCTTTCCGCTCCATCGGCAGTGGCGCAATCATCACTCGACACCCACCGCAGATTCACTCGGCAATCATTGTGGAAACCGCCAGCACGAATCGCTTCTGTGACCGAGAGGTAAGCATCAGGAAGATCGATGTACTTGCCCACCAACCCAATCGTGATCTCATGCTCTGGGCTGTGAACATGCTTCAAGAGTGCATCCCAGCTCGTCCAGTCCACGTCTCGGAATGCGAGGTCAAGCCTGCGCACAACGAATGCGTCGAGTCCTTCTGAGTGCAAGACCTTAGGAATGTCATAGATGCTCGCGGCATCAACTGCGGCAACCACAGCTTCTAGATCTACGTCGCACATTAAAGATATTTTGCGTTTGATGCTGCTAGGGACCGGGCGATCAGCACGCAACACGATCGCGTCCGGCTGAATACCGATGTTGCGAAGTTGGGCAACCGAGTGTTGCGTCGGCTTTGTTTTGAGCTCTCCTGACGGACCGATGTACGGCAGAAGTGACACGTGAACAAAAAACACATTGTCCCGGCCAACTTCGTGGCGCACCTGACGAATCGCTTCCAGGAAGGGCAGAGATTCGATATCACCGACTGTTCCGCCAACCTCAGTGATCACCACGTCTACGTCAGGGCCGGCCATTCGGCGAATCCGCGACTTGATCTCGTTGGTGATGTGCGGAATTACCTGGACTGTGTCACCGAGATATTCCCCGCGTCGCTCTTTCGCGATAACTGTTGAGTAAACCTGACCCGTTGTGACATTTGCAGAACCGTGCAAATCGGTGTCGAGAAAACGTTCGTAGTGACCAACATCAAGGTCAGTCTCAGCCCCGTCGTCCGTGACGAAAACTTCGCCGTGCTGGAAAGGGTTCATCGTGCCCGGATCTACGTTGAGATAGGGGTCCAGTTTTTGCATCGTGACGCGTAATCCTCGCGCCTTGAGCAAATTTCCCAGCGAAGATGCCGTGAGACCCTTGCCTAGAGATGAGGCGACGCCTCCGGTAACGAACAGATGTTTAGTCAGGGTCTTCTCCACGGAAGGTCAGACTATCAGCGATGCAGGCATCACTTCTTGGTGACTCGCCCGGCTTTACTGCGGCCAGCCGATTTATGGTCTCTCGCCAAGTCCAACAGCTCCTGGGCGTGAGCGGCCCCGGCATCTGAATCAGCCAAGCCAGAGAGCATCCGCACCAACTCCCCCACACGTTCGGCTTCCTCAACCGGTCGGGCAGTGGTGGAGGTGACGCCGTTGCTGGACGACTTCTCTACGACGATGTGCCTATCAGCAAAGGCTGCCACCTGTGGCAGGTGAGTTACCACGATCACCTGCGCCGACTTCGATAACTGGGCGAGCCTGCGACCCACCTCCACCGCAACCTTGCCGCCGATTCCTGCATCAACCTCGTCAAAAATGAAAGTTGGCACCGGATCTGCGCCCGCCAGCACCACTTCCATGCCCAGCATGATTCGGGAAAGTTCGCCTCCAGATGCACCTTTGGCAATGGGTCGAGCTGGCGCGCCTGGGTGCGGCACCAGCAAAATCGAGATCTCATCAGCCCCATCTGGTCCAAACTCTCCTGAAATGGGATTCGGCGTGACTTCAACCAGAACCGACGATTCCGGCATCGCCAACTGGGCAAGTTCGGCTGAAATCGCGGCTCCAAAACGATTACCTGCCTCACTCCGGATGCTGGTCAGCTTCGTCGCCAGGCTCCCGAGTACAGCTGCATCTGTCGCAATGACTGCCTCAAGTTCAGCCGTGCGGGCCTCATCGGCATCTACATCAGCCACGGCCGCCATCACTTCATCTCGCCAGATGATCACATCGCTCAATTCAGGCCCGTACTTTTTTCGCAAAACTGCTAGATCATGACGTCGCTGCTCAATGGTCGAAAGCCGCTGTGGATCGCTCTCAATGGACCGGCCAAAAGCACTTGCCTCTGCGGCGAGATCTGCCAGCTCCACAATGAGGGCTTTGAGCCTGTCGCCAAGCTTCTGTAAGTCCGGTGCCAGATCCTGAACACCTTCTAGTGCGCGCTGTGCTCCCACAACGTCTCCCATGGCACCTGTCGCATTCGAGTTGTCATCACCCACGAGAGCGCGGGCTGCTGACTCCGTGGCCTCACGGAGGGTTTGGGCGTGCGATAGCAATGCCGAAAGCCGATCCAACTCGGCATCCTCACCTTCAACAGGTGACACAGCCTCAATCTCATCAAGGGCCAACCTGTGCAGATTCGCTTGCCGCTCGCGCTCGAGGCGCTTCTCTGTGCGATCTGCGAGTTCGCGGACAGCACCCCGCCATCTCATGCGCACTGCGCGATACTCCTCGAGAGTTTTTGAGAGTGACTCCCCCGCGAAAGCATCAACTGCTGACCTCTGCCATGCGGTGGACTTCAACCTCGATTGATCCGCTTGGCCATGCACCACCACCAAGCGCGAAGAAACCTCTGCCAGCACTGATGCCGGCACCGCCCGACCGCCCATCGCTGCTTTGCTCCGGCCAGCGTCGTTCAGTGACCGAGAGATGATGAGGGAATCATCTTCTAGTTCTGCTGCTGACTGCTCCAGAATCTCGCGTAACGCCACCTGTGAGGATTGGGAGAGCCGGAAGGTTGCATCTGCACCAGCGCTCGCAGCACCCGTTCTAACAACCGCTGAATCAGTTTTTGCGCCCATCACCAGCGCCACACCAGTCAAAATCATGGTTTTACCTGCTCCGGTTTCTCCCGTCACGACGGTGAAACCAGGATCGAAAACAATTCCTGCTTGGGCAATGACACCAATGTCATGAATGCTTAATTCTTCAATCATGTGGTGATCACAACCGACGACTGGTCATGACTCTGACCGCCGCCCCCGCCAACCCGCAACCGGCAATTCAAACTTAGCTACCAGTCGATCCGTGAAGGGTGCCGTCACAATACGAGCAAAGTGAACTGGCTGGGCTGATGCGCGGACTTCAATGCGGGCTCCATGCGGCACCTCGAAAGATCGCCGGCCATCTGCCCACACCACCGCAGGAGATTCCGCGGCAACATCCAAAGCAACCACGCTGTGCGGGGAAATCACCATGGGACGGGCAAAAAGTGCATGCGCACTCAAGGGAACTACCAGCATCGCCGAGACCTCAGGCCACACCACCGGCCCGCCTGCAGAAAACGCGTATGCCGTGGAACCGGTTGGGCTAGCGCACACCACACCGTCACAACCCCACGTCGAGAGTGGACGACCATCGACCTCGACAAGAACTTGGATCATCCTCTGGCGGGCATCCTTTTCAACGCTGACTTCGTTCAGCGCCCAGGTGGAGGCGGTCGATCCATCGTCAAAGAAGATCGAGATCTCCAGTGCCAGACGCTCTTCAACTTTCCAGGATCGATTGACGATGGCCGAAACCACAGAGGCCATATCTTCTTCTTCGGACTCTGCGAGGAATCCCACATGGCCGAGGTTCACACCCAGTAATGGCGTGGCGGCATCACGAGCCCACGCAGCCGCCCGCAAAATGGTGCCGTCGCCGCCGAGGACCACCACTACATCGCATCCTGCTGAGGCGGTGGGGCCGGGTTCCACGACAGCAAATCCAGTCACATCACCTCCGGCTGATAGACCGAGTTCCAACGCCTCATTCGCCACCAGCCGCACATCGACGTTCAGTGCAGCGAACTGGGAGATGAGCGAAAGCGCCGCTGAGCGGGCATCGCTACTTCGTACATTCACGACGAGTAGAACTGTCGGTGCACCCATCGTCATTGCGGCCCCTCATCTACTGCCCGGCGGATCTCGGACTCCATGATGCTCTGGTCAATCGGTGCTCGCTCACCGATGACATGCCCACTCTTCCGCAACCACAGGAAATATTCCACGTTTCCACTTGGCCCGGGTAAAGGGCTAGCAACCACGCCCCATGCTTCCAGACCCTGCTTGATGGCCGATTCAACCACTTTCACAACGGCCGATATCCGCAGCTCTTTCTCCCGCACAACCCCATCGCCGATTCGGTCCTTACCCACCTCAAATTGCGGCTTCACCATGAGTACGAAATTCGTGTCAGCTTCAGCGCACTCAGCCAACGCGGGGATCACAGATGTAAGTGAAATGAATGAGAGATCAGCCACCACCAAATCAGGGTGCCACGGCAATTCTTTGCCGGTGAGATGGCGAACATTGGTGCGTTCAAGCACTTCTACCCGAGGGTCTTGACGCACCGACCACGCCAATTGCCCGTACCCGACATCAACTGCAAGCACGCGTTTGGCGCCCCGCTCCAGCAG
>JANQZS010000108.1:0-36497 GCA_030728405.1 Candidatus Nanopelagicales bacterium
CCATAGAGCGCCTGCGGAGTCACAGATGCCAAGACTGCGCGCCGGGCATTGATACGTTCGCCATCAACGAGCTCAACACCGGTTGCTTGACCACCGGAAACCAGAACGCGCTGCACATCTGCACCTGTGCGCAATTCTCCGCCCGCATCAGTGATGATTCCGGTCAGAGCATTCACAACGCTCACTCCGCCACCTACCGGCACCGGCATACCGCCCCATGCGATGGCGGCCCCAATCACCTTTGTGATGAAGGCGCTCGATGCATCATCAGGGCCAAGTCCGTTATGCAAAGCCCACGGAGCCAATAGTGATTTGGTGACGGGGGAGGAGAAAGTGCGATCAAGCCACGGCGCGGCAGGTTCGAGTAGTTCAGCACCGGTGGCCATCTGCTTTCGAGCCAAAGTCGGCGAGCATCGCGTTCCACGCCGCATCATCACCCAATGCACCGAACTGCTCTGCGTTGCGCTCTGGATCGGTCGAGAGCACAGCTGTTCCATCGGCGCAGAGAACGCCGGTAGGAGTGGTGGTGTTGAGGTAGGTCACGCCGCGGGCGGTGAGCTCATCTGCGAGTACGGCATAGGCCGGGCCGCCCACGAAGAGTGGATGCCAACTCGACAACATCTCCACCGTGTAACCGGGGAATGTGTCGGTGCTGGTGAAGATGG
The DNA here is from genome assembly GCA_030728405.1 of Candidatus Nanopelagicales bacterium. Lineage (GTDB taxonomy): Bacteria > Actinomycetota > Actinomycetes > S36-B12 > S36-B12 > CAIXFB01. The sequence goes on from JANQZS010000108.1 coordinate 666, forward strand.
CCCCGCCGGCGCGGTCGGAGCGTTCGCACACCGAGACCGACCAACCTTCTTTGGCCAACATCGCGCCGGCAACGAGGGCATTGATTCCGCTGCCGACGATGACTGCGTCAAAGGTGCCGGTCATGTGGCCTCCTGAAAAAGAATGGGTGTTTGCCAGATAGACCGTATATCGGAAAGATGTCGGTCGTCAGACTTACGAGATGAATGGAGCCGTTATGTCGGTCACTTGCGACGTTATCGTGATCGGAGCGGGGATCAATGGTCTCAGCGCTGCGGCCCTGTTGGCCAAATCCGGCAAACGGGTCATTGTCTTGGAGTCCAACGAAACCCCAGGTGGTGCGATCCGTACCGAAGAGGTGACCCTGCCCGGCTTCAAACACGATCTCTTCGCGATGAACCTTGGCCTTTTCGCCGGTGGACCGGTGATGGCAGCTCTGGGTGAAGATTTGGCGCGGCACGGTTTTGCTCTCGTGCCCAGCTCTCGACCCTTTGCCTCGGTATTTCCCGACGGAACCATGATCGGTGTGCAGACCAATGCTGCGGCTACCCGGGAGAGCCTGGAACTCGTTGCTCCCGAAGATGTTGCCTCGTGGGATCGACTCGGCGCTCGATTGGGTGAAATAGCGCCGTTCCTCATCGGGTTTTTGGGTTCGGAGATGCCCTCATGGGGCGCTGTTCGCACCGCCTGGAAAACCCACCGTGCACTGGGCACCGATGGCGTGTACGACCTGATCAAGCTGAGCCTTTCATCAACACGGGCGTTCGCTGATGAGAACTTCACTTCCCCCAAAACCAAAGCGCTCCTCGCATCGTGGGGCATGCATCTTGATTTCGCTCCAGACATCAGTGGTGGCGCACTCTTCTCGTACCTGGAAACTCTCGGCGGGCAGATGTTCGGCATGGTGATCGGCCAAGGCGGTGCGTCGTCATTGGTCTCAGCGCTGGTGGCCGTCATTGAAGAGAACGGCGGCGAAGTGCGCTGCAATGCTCGCGTCGATCAGATTCTGATTGATCGCGGTCGAGCGAGTGGTGTGCGTACTCTCAACGGTGATCAAGTGCTCAGCACCACTGTTGTCTCGAACGTGAACCCATCACTCATGCCCGCGATGCTGCCCGCGGATGAGGCCGCCCGACCAGAAGTTGCTCGCGCGGAAAACTTTCGTCCGGGCCTTGCCACGATGATGATTCACCTCGCACTCGACTCGCTCCCGGATTGGCGGGCGGGTGATGCCAGGGAATTCAACTACGTGCACATCGGACCATACCTCGATGACATGGCTCGCGCGTACACCGATGCAGCTGCGGGATTTTTGCCAGAGCGCCCCACCCTCGTGGTGGGTCAACCAACTGTGTCTGATCCCAGCCGTGCCCCTGAAGGCAAACATGTGCTGTGGGTGCAGGTACGCGTGCTGCCGCTTGAGATCGCAGATGGCAGCACGTGGGATGAGGTTGCAGAGATCTACGCCGATCGGGTCATCGACATCATCGACGAGTACGCCCCAGGTATCCGCGCCAAGATCCTTGGCCGCGCAGTACTTTCACCAGCAGATTTGCAGCGCTACAACGCCAACTTGATCGGTGGGGATTCCCTCGGCGGCAGTCACCACCCGGCGCAGTTCTTCTTCCTGCGCCCTGTGCCCGGTTGGGGTCGTCATCGCGCGCCTATCAAAGGCTTGTACCTGTGTGGTGCCAGTACGTGGCCCGGTGGTGGGGTGGGCGGCACGAGCGGGGCGCTCGTTGCAAAGACGTTGGGTGCCTGAAAAAACACCAAAAAGTTACGCGCGGTACGGAGAAAAGTCTGGCGGACGCTTTTCATTGAAGGCGGCCCCGCCTTCCTTGGCCTCATCCGTTGTCACAAACAGATCCAAGACGTCGAAGGCGAGAGATTGAATGCCGACGATGTGATCGGTATCTGCATTGAAGGAATGCTTCAGAGTCTTCAGTGCGGTAGGAGAAAGCGCGCACGCCTTGCGACCCCACTCGATTGCCAAGGGCAACAACTCATCGGGCTCAACTACCCGGTTCACCAATCCCCAGCGCTCGGCGGTGTCAGCGTCGTACTGATCGCAGAAGAACCAAATTTCCCGAGCTCGCTTCTCTCCGACGACGCGAGCTAAATACGCGGTGCCGAATCCGGCATCGAAGCTGCCCACGCGGGGACCGACCTGACCAAACCGGGCGGTCTTTGATGCAAGGGACACATCGCACAGCACATGCAATACGTGTCCACCACCGATCGCGAAACCATTCACAGCAGCAATGACCGGCTTGGGTACCTCGCGGATCAACCGGTGCAGGCGCTCAATCTCGAACATGCCCATCTCAGTCTCGCCGTAACCGCCGGTGGTTGCCCGTTCCTTTTGATCGCCGCCACTGCAGAACGCTTTTTCACCTGCGCCGGTGAGCACGATCGCGCCCACTGTTTTGTCGATCCAGGCGTACCGGAAGGCGTAAATCAACTCATCGACGGTGCGCCCGCGCAGGGCGTTGTACCGATCGGGTCGATTGATGGTGATCACGGCGACGCCGTCGGTCACCTCGTAAGCAACGTCGGTGAACTCAGCGATCGTGATCATGACACCTCCACAAGAACGGCAACTCCTAGACCAACACCAATGCATGCAGTCGCGATGCCAAGACCGCCACCGGTGCGCTGCAGACCCCGAACCGTATCGATCACTGCTCGGGCAGCTGATGCGCCGATGGGATGACCCATGGCGATCGCGCCACCATCAGGGTTCACCCGGTCGCGAGGGATCTCCGGGAGATCGTGCAACACGGTGAGCACCATCGCTGCGAACGCCTCGTTGATCTCGAACCGGGAGATGTCAGCGAAGGAGTGCCCGGTGCGCTCGAGCAGTTTGCGCATCGCCGGGATCGGGGCGCTCGCAAAATCATCGGGCTCCACGGCAACGATCGTGGAGCCAAGGATCGTGCCCATGGGCTCTAGGCCTAGTTCTCGGGCAATCTGATCGGTAGTAACCAGTGAGGCGACCGCGCCATCGTTGATGGGGGAGGAGTTACCGGCTGTGACAGTGCCGTCTTTGGCGAATGCCGGTGGCAGGGCGCCGAGGGTGGCCATGGTGGAGTCGGGGCGAATGGATTCATCGCGGGTAACGCCGTTCACGGCAAAGGCGAAACCATCGTGCAGGCCGGCATCCCAAGCTGCGGCTGCACGCTCATGTGATCGCACTGCCCACTCGTCCATCTCGGTGCGGGTAATACCGCGGGCATCGGCACTGCGTTGGGCACACACTCCGAGGCTGTCGGTCCAGTGCGCGGGGAATGCGGGGTTGATCATGCGCCAGCCGACCGTGGTCTGTTCAAGTTTCGTGGAAGCGTCGAGCGGCTTGTCTGATTTGGGAAGAACAAATGGTGCCCGGCTCATGGACTCGACGCCGCCGGCGATCACGGTGGTCATGTCTCCAGCGCGCACGGCGCGAAATGCCTGGATCAGAGCCTCGGCGCCCGAGCCGCACAATCGGTTAATGGTCATGCCTGGAACCGTGACCGGTAAACCCGCAAGGAGAGCAGACATACGGGCCACGTTCCGGTTGTCTTCTCCGGCCCCGTTCGCATCGCCCATGATGACGTCGTCGATCGTGGCTTGATCAAGGCTGGGAATTGCCCCGACGAGCTCAGCAATCGTGAGGCCGAGGAGGTCATCGGGCCTGATTCCGGACAGCCCACCGCGGCTTTTGCCAAAGACGGTCCGGCGGGCTGCCGCAAGGACGGGACGGGGGCTGCTCATGTGTCGTATTATTGCCGGTCGACAAGGATGCGCGTTACCCGACCTGAGCCGAGTAGGTTGGAAACCTCGCGAATCACTAACTGTGGGAGGGCATATGCCGTCATCGAGTGGTCCTTCTTTACGGGTTCTAGTTACGGGCGCGAGCCGAGGAATCGGTGCCGCCATTGTGGCCGAACTTGGCGCCCAAGGTCATCGGATCGCCCTTACTGCTCGCACGGAGGCTGATTTAGTTGCAGTGGCCGCTGCGGTGGATGGCCCAACCCTGGTCCTGCCAGCCGATGCGATCGATCCGGCTGCTCCCCAGCGCCTGATCGATGCGGTGGTGGCTGAGTGGGGTGGGATCGACGTGCTGGTCCTAAACGCCGGCGAGGCAGTTTCAGCGCCGATCGAGCGCACCGATGAAGAGTTATGGAACTCCCTCTTGGAGATCAACCTCACCTCTCCCTTCCGTTTTGTGCGGGCGGCAACGCCAGTCATGAAGGCCCAAGGCTTTGGCCGGATGATCGTCGTGGCCAGCGTCGCTTCCAAGATTGGAGCGCCGTACATCAGCGCTTACGTATCTGCAAAGCACGGTGTGCTTGGCATGGTGCGCGCGGCGGCGGCAGAGCTCGCCACAACCGGCATCACCGTGAACGCGGTATGCCCGGGTTATGTGGATACACCCATGACCCAACGCTCAGTCGATGCAATTGTCGCGAAGACCGGTCGCTCGCGTGAACTCGTTCTCGGCAACCTCCAATCAGCTCAACCCATCGGCCGACTCATCACGGCGGGAGAAGTTGCCACCGCGGTGTCCTTTCTGGCCAACGACTCCGGTGGCATCAACGGCCAAAGCATTGTCATCGACGGAGGGGCAGTTCAATCATGACCGTACGCAGAGTCAACCCGCCGCACTTAGCTCCACCGATCGGCTTCTCGCACGCAGTGGTGGCAGAGGGTTCCACCATCGTGTTGCTCGCCGGTCAAACCGCACTCAACGCAGACAACGTGATCGTGGGCAGCACGATTGTTGAGCAGTTTGAGCAGGTCATGACAAACCTGCTCGCTGCGCTCGAGGCCGCGGGCGGCACCCCTGATCAGTTGGCCAAACTGACGATCTATTCCGTCGATCCCGTCGATTACCGGGCCAACGCACGCGATATCGGACGGATTTGGCAGCGCCTCGTCGGCAAGGACTACCCAGCCATGACACTGATCGGTGTTACGCGCCTGTGGGATGACGAAGCCCTATTGGAGATCGAGGGGACTGCGATCCTCCCGTGACAATGCACCCCTCGGCGCCTGCACTCGCTGCACTGTGGTCAGCATCATCGATCGCAATCATTGGCGCCACCGAACGCGAAGGTGCGATGGGGCGACTGCCCGTTGAGTACCTCCAGCGATTTGGTTACGCCGGTCGCATTTTTCCGGTGAACCCGAAGGGTGGATCGGTACTCGGCTTGCCGGCATATGAATCAGTCGTCTCCATCAATCAGCCGATTGACCTAGCGCTGATCATGGTGCCCGCAACTGCGGTGCACGATGCCGTCGAAGCATGCGCTCAGGCCGGTGTGCGGGTGGCGATTGTGATGTCATCCGGGTTTGCCGAAACGGGCCCAGAAGGTGCTGCAGCGCAATTGGAACTCGTAGATATCGCGCGAGCCGGTGGCATGCGACTCGTGGGCCCAAATTGTATCGGTGCGGTGGGCGGAGCCGATCGAGTGCTCGCCACGTTCAGTCCGGTTTTTGCTTCTGCATCCACCCCACTTCCTGGTGGACCGGTGGCATTGGTGAGTCAATCAGGAGCCCTTGGATTCGGCGCGCTCTCTTTGGGTCTTGAACGCGGTGTGCCGATCGGCATCGCGATCACCACCGGCAATGAGGCCGACGTCACCGCAAGTGAAGTGGCCGCAGCTCTTGCGATGGATGAGAACGTACGCGCACTTGCAATGTATGTGGAATCCCTTGATGACCTTGAAGCGATCCGCGCAGCCGCACAGGAAAAGCCGGTGGTGATGCTCAAAGCCGGCCGGAGCGATGCTGGCGCGAAAGCAGCTGCCTCGCATACCGGAGCGCTGGCGTCGGCGGACAAAGTTGTTGACGCTGCACTGCGCCAAGCCGGCATCGCGCGGGTTAACACGATTGATGATTTGCTCGATGCGGCAGCGCTCCTCGCACTCGATGGCCGGATGCACGGGGATCGCATCGGCATCGTGACTACTTCAGGAGGCAGTGGAATTCTTGCTGCCGATGCAATTGAAGTTAATGGACTTCAACTTGCTGAATTGGCGTCAGACACCGTGCAAGATCTTGAAGCGATCGTGCCGAGTTACGGCAACGCCACCAACCCTGTTGATGTGACAGCCGCGGTGATGGCTGAGCCGGGCCTGTTTGAGCGGTGCGTTGAACGGCTAGCCGATGATCCTTCAGTCGATGCGATTGTGGCCTGCTTTGCGGTACTGGTGGGCGATGACGTAACCCGAATTGCTCGAGCACTTCAGGCGGTTCGTGAACGCACGGGATTGCCGGTAGTTGCAGCGCGTACCGGAGCGGCGTCGCTCGCTCCTGAGGGCGCTGCTGTTCTTGCTGCAGCAGGCGTGCCGGTCTACTCAACCCCGGAACGAGCGGTGGCAGCACTCGCCGCCCTTCGCGTTGTCAGCGTTCCAGCACGCGAGCGCGCAATCCGATCAGCAGTTACTACTGCGGTACCAACGCCGGGGGCATCGGAGAAAGAAGTCAAGGCGCTGCTTGCGAAAGCCGGTGTGCCCATCCCGGAATCGTTCCTGACCAGCACTCTCGAAGAAGCTCGAGCGGCTCTTACCTCTGTTGGTGGCCGGTGCGTGCTCAAGGCGGTCGTGCCAGGTCTTTTGCACAAGTCCGATGCGGGCGGGGTAATCGTTGGAGTAACCGAAGAGACTTTGGCCGCCGGCTTTACGCAGGTGGCAGCCCTAGGTGGGCGGGTACTCGTGGAGCGCATGGTTCCCGGTGGCGTCGAAGTAATCGTCGGTCTCACCCCGAGCCCACTTGGGCGCGTGCTCACCGTGGGTGTGGGCGGGGTGTTAACCGAGATCGTGGCGGATGCCGCGGTTCGCGTGCTCCCCGTCGATGCGCAAGACGTGAGCGAGATGATCGAGAGCACTGCGCTTTCGGCGCTGCTCGCTGGTGCGCGTGGTGCTCCGCCGGCCGATAGGGCTGCGTTGATCGACGCGGTTCTCGCAATCGTTGATGCAACCTGCACCTGGCCATCCGATGGCGAACTCGACATCAACCCGATCACGGTGCTCACCGAAGGCGCTTGGGTGCTCGATGCCATGTTCCACGTTCCCGAAGAAAATGTTTCCCCGATGAGAGGTCACTGATCATGGACGTTGGTCGACTCGTATCCCGTTCGATGCTGCGCTACCGCGATCGCATCGCACTCGATGGTCCAGAGGGTGTGAGCACCTTCGGCCAGACAGGTGCGCGCGTAATGCAGCTGGCTCGCGCCCTACGCGCGCTCGGTCTTGAGACCGGTGATCGGGTGCTCGACCTTCAGTCGAATCAGAACACCTACATCGAAACCGATTTTGCTATCAGCACGGCCGGACTATGCCGTGTGGCACTGAACTACCGGTTGCACCCCACCGACTGGGTGCGGATCGCGAGTGATTGCACCCCGAAGGCGCTCATTCTTGACGCAAAATTCTGGGATGACAGCGCCGACGTTCGCGCGATGGTCGAGCACATCATCATCATCAATGGCGATGCAGACGGTGCTATTCCTTACGAGGCATTCCTGGCCCCGCAATCGGATGAGCCGCTCCTGCTCAGCATCGACCCCGACGCGCTGGTCTCACTGAATTACTCCAGTGGCACCACGGGTAAGCCCAAGGGCGCCCAGCGCACGCACCGTAATCGAATGGCGAGCGTGCACAACATGATCACGGATTTCTTTGGGGGATTGCCCGATGAAACCCGCACCTACCTGCACGCTGGCCCGGTCACCCATACCAGCGGGCTCTTTGTACTGCCGTTCTTCGCTTTTGGCGGCAAGCAGATCGTGCATGCGAAATACGATCCCGAAGCCCTCGTTGATGCGGTGGAAAACCAAGGCGTGACCGATACGGCACTGGTTCCCACGATGGTGGCTCGACTCCTTGCGATGCCGGATATTTCCCGTGAGCGCATGGCGGGCTTGCGCCGGCTCGGTTACGCGGGTGCACCGATGCCACCGGATCAGATCCGTCAGTGCTTTGACCGCATCACTTTGCACATGGCCCAGTACTACGGACTCGTCGAAGCGATTCCGCCGGTAACCGTATTGAGTCCAGAAGATCACCGTCGCGGGATTGACGGCGAACCCGAGCTCCTCACCAGCGCGGGGATCTCGTGCAACCAGGTGGAGATCCGGATCGTCGACGAAGACGGTGTAGATGTACCGACCGGTGAGATCGGAGAGGTCATCACCCGTGGTGATCACGTAATGGGGGGCTACTACGGCCAAGCTGCTGCTGATCCCACGGTGACCAAGGCGGTGCGCGATGGCTGGCTCTACACCGGCGATCTTGGTCGGCAGGACATCAACGAGCGACTCTTCTTGGTCGACCGTAAGGGCGACATGATCATCTCCGGCGGGTACAACATCTACCCACGTGAAATCGAAGATGTGATCGCAGAGGTGCCAGGCGTGCATGAGGTGGCTGTGGTGGGGATCGAGGATCCCGAGTGGGGCCAACATGTAACCGCGCTGTTCACCGTGCAAGCTGGCGCCACCGTCACCACAGAACAAGTGATCGAGCACTGCAAATCGCGAATGGCTTCCTACAAGAAGCCCAAGGATGTGCGCATCGTGGCCGAGTTCCCACTGAACTCCACCGGAAAAATCGCGAAGAAGGTTTTGCGAGAAGAACTCAATGCGGAAGGTGCACGCTCATGACCGAAACTCCAGGAGCCTTTCCCTACACGCGCGGAATCAGCGCTGATCCCGGCGTCTGGACGATGGGGCAATACGCGGGTTTCGGCACTGCTGCCGAGACCAACAAGCGATTTCGCACTCTGCTTGATCAGGGCTTGACCGGCTTCAGCGTCGCTCTTGATTTGCCCACCCAAATGGGTTTGGACTCAGACAATCCCCTCGCACGCGGCGAAGTGGGCAAAGTCGGAGTGGCTATCGATTCCCTTGCAGACATTGAAGTTTTAATGGCGGGCATCCCGCTGGAGAAGATCAGTCAGGTGCGCACCACGGCAAACTCCATCGGTTATATCTGGGCCGCTCTATTTGAGGCTCTCGCAGTCAAGCGTGGCGTCGACCCGAACCAGTTCGGCATGTTTATTCAGAACGACGTTCTCAAGGAGTACTTTGCCCGCGGAACGCAGATCTTCCCCGCGGCGACCGGCTTGAAACTCTCCGTCGATGTGATTGAACACATTTCGCGGCATATCCCGCGCTGGGTTTCCCTTGCCATGAGCGGGTACCACATCCGCGAGTCTGGATCGAGTGCTGTGCAAGAGATTGCGTTCACTTTCGCCAATGCGAAGGCCTATCTTGATGAAACCATCAAGCGCGGCCTGACAGTTGACGATGTTGCGCCCACCTTGTTCACGTTCTTGTCGAGCAACATGGATTTCATGCCCGAGATTGCTAAGTTCCGCGCTGCTCGTCGAGTCTGGGCCAAGCTCATGCGCGATACCTATGGGGCGCAAGACCCCCGTTCGGAACAACTGCGGATCTTTGTATTCACCGCTGGCTCCTCGCTCACTGCGCAACAGCCATTGAACAACGTGGTCCGCACATCAATTGAGGCGATGGCTGCCGCACTCGGTGGCGTTCAAACGATGCATGTGTGTGCCTACGATGAAGCTTTAGGTGTTCCCACCGAAACCGCTGCCACTTTGGCCTTGCGCACGCAGCAGATCGTGGCATTCGAGACGGGCGTCACCACGATGGTCGATCCGCTCGGTGGCAGCGTGATTCTTGAAGCACTCACCGATGAACTCGAGCAGCGGATTTGGGAGGAACTCGACGTCATCGCTGCGCGTGGAGGGGCCCTCGAGTGCATCGAGTCCGGCTACTTTGCGACAGCGCTCGGAGATAGTGCTTACGAGTACGCGCAGTCAGTCGATTCCGGTGAGCGCCCTGTTATTGGCGTGAACACCTTTGTTACCGACCATGTTGCCTTCGACGTGTTCACGATCGATCCAGAAAGTGAGCGCTCACAGGTTTCATCACTCGAAGGGGTTCGGGCCCGCCGGGATGAGCAGGCCGTTGCTGCCGGCTTGGCCGAGGTGAAGGCAGCTGCTGAAGCCGGAATCAACATTGTGCCGGCCTGTGTCACTGCGGTGAGTGCCTATGCAACTGTCGGTGAGATTTGCGACGTGCTCCGCGCGGTGTACGGAACCTGGACTCCTTCGGGAGCCTTTTAACACCCGCACAGCACGAGAGTGTTTAACGAGTGTGGATGAACTTATTTGGTCTGGGAAACAGCTTCTGCAACCGCTGGTGCCACGCTCGGGTCGAACACACTGGGCACGATGTAGATAGCCGAGAGGGCCTCATCTGTCACCACGGATGCGATGGCACGAGCCGCAGCGATGAGGGCTTCGTCGGTTATCTTGTGACTGCCACCGTCGAGAATTCCACGGAAAATCCCGGGGAATGCCAAAACATTATTGATCTGGTTGGGGTAGTCACTGCGGCCGGTCGCGACCACGCGCGCGTACTTGGCTGCCTCGACCGGATCGATCTCTGGCTCAGGATTGGCCAGAGCAAACACGATGGAATCGGGTGCCATCCGCGAAATGTCATCACCGGTAATCAAGTTCGGCTGTGAAAGACCGATGAACACGTCGGCATCGACAAGGGCTTCGGCGATGGTGCCGGTGTGTCCGCGCGGGTTCGTAATCTCAGCGAGCGCAGTGCGTTCCTCGTCGAGGTTCGAGCGACCCTTAAAGATTGCACCCTTCGAGTCAAACAGAATGATGTCTTGAACGCCGGACTTCATCAGCAAACGGGAGACCGCAACGCCAGCAGCGCCGGCGCCGATCATCACCACGCGCAGGTCTTCAGCGTTCTTCTTGACCAAACGCAGTGCGTTGATGAGAGCTGCGAGAACCACTACTGCGGTGCCGTGCTGGTCATCATGGAAAACCGGAATATCGAGAAGTTCACGGAGACGGCGCTCGATCTCGAAGCAGCGCGGAGCTGCGATGTCTTCAAGGTTGATGCCACCAAAACCGGGTGCAATCAACTGAACGGTGCGCACGATCTCGTCGACATCTTTGGTGTCAAGGCAGATCGGCCATGCATCAACGTCGGCAAATTTCTTGAACAGCGCAGCTTTGCCCTCCATGACTGGCATCGCAGCCTGCGGGCCAATATCCCCGAGACCGAGAACTGCGGAGCCATCTGTGACCACGGCAACCGAATTGCGCTTGATGGTGAGGTTGCGTGCATCTTCTGGGTTTTCATAAATCGCCATGCACACGCGCGCAACGCCGGGGGTGTAGGCACGAGCCAGATCGGTGCGGTTGCGGATCGGTGTCTTGAGCGCGATCTCGATCTTGCCACCGAGGTGAATCAAGAACACGGAGTCACTGACCTTCTCAACCTCGCAACCTTCGAGGCTGCTCAACGCAGCTTTGACCTCTTCAACGTGATCGGTGTCGCGGGCCATGCACGAGAGGTCAAGCGAAACTGATTCATGGCCTGGGTCGGTGACGTCGAGTCCGGTAATCACCGCGCCGGTGGCGGCAACCGCAGTGATGATGGCTCCGGAGGCATGCAGTTCCGGAGTTGCCTTAATGCGGACGACGATCGAATACCCAGGGCTCACACTCATGGACGGGAGTCTATCCGTGATGTGCAGGCCAATTCACCGCTAGGAGTACCTGTGAGCAGCATCACGTAGAGATGGAGATCACGTGTTGCTGAGCGATGTGCGACAACTGATCATGAAGTTCATAGAAGAGCGACGTGGCCTGATCGCCGGCCCACTTCTTCGGCAGGAACTCGCGGGGCAGACCAGGATCTAAATAGGGGAGCGGTCGCCATGATGTGAGCGCCTTTGTGTAGTCGGTAAAAGCGCGTACTGGGTCTGGCGACTTCTGCGAGCGGCTATACGAGGCACCCATTGCTCCGTAAGCGGTGCTAAAAGCCGAGTATCCGTTGGCGATCTCGTCGAGATCCCACCATTCCCGCACTGCTTCCGAGGTGGGTCTAAATGCAACGTGGTCGGCAACAAAGATGTCGATGTAGTCGATGACTCCGATTGCTTCAGCCAGATAACGCACGTCTGGTTCGAGTGCGCGTGGCGCGATCCATAACCCCCCACCAACTTGAGCAAAACCGACCCGAGCAAGGCGAGAGCGCAGGCGGTATCGCAGATCGCGGGCACTCTCGGGGATGGAGAACGCCGCCAGAATCCACCCATCACTCGGCGGTGGGAATCGACGTTGCAAAACGCGTGCGTCTCCTACGTCGAAGGTTCGCCAGGCAGATTCACTCAGTGCATACCCGGCAACTCCCGCTCGACGCTCGGCCACCAAAATGCCGCGTCGTTTGAATCGGGAGAGCGCGCTGCGCACTGCAGCGTCTTCAATGCCGACTTCAGCGAGCAGTGCCAGCAGGCTGCTGACCGAAAGCCACCCACCGATGCTGCGACTGTAGGCACCAAAGATGGTGATGATCAGCGATTGCGGGCGCACCGCCCTGATCGCAACGTCGTATGGCTCGCCTGCGAAAGACTGCAGAGACGTGGCATCCCCCGTGCCTTGAGCCAGGTTCACGTTGTGCCCGAAGCCTGACGCATCTGAGCAAACTCCACGACCTGTCGACCGATCACGGCAAGTTGATCAGCTGCTGCGGTGTCTTGGCAGGTGCCATCAACTTCGAAACGGGTAGCGGATGCGTTGATGGTTCCGCCCAGCGGAGTGGGCCACCCGCGCAGTGCATGCACAACCTGGCGAAGCTGGTGCAGGGTAGACACGGTTGCCTGCCAGCCGTAGGCAACGGAGATGCAGCCGACAGAACGGCCGTCAAGGTACGCGGGATCGTTTTCTCGGAGATCTTCGATGTAGTCCAGCGCGTTTTTCATCATGCCGCTAATGCCACCGTGATACCCGGGGCTAGCGATGAGCACGCCATTCGCTGTCCGAACCTTTTCTACGAAATCAACTGCGAGCGGATGCCTTTCGGTGGTTTCGGTGTCGTAGATCGGAAACATGAGGTCGCGACCGGTGATCGTGATGACTTCAGCGCCTGCCGCTTCGGCGGCCTTGGCCGCAACGTTGAGTGCCAACTCGCTGGAGGAGTTGGGGCGGGTGCTTCCGCCGATGGCCAAAATGCGTACTGCCGGTGAGGTGCTCACATTGCTCCGTTGGGTCGAGTATTCCGGCCGATGATCAGATCGCGAGTGATTATTGCAAGTCGTTCGCCTTGGACACGTGCCGCGGTGAGGGCATCGTTGTCAGGCGTTGCACCCTTTCGTGAAACGAATGAGGAGCCGTAGGGATTCCCCGAGACGCGAGCCACGTGTTCGTGTGCGTAACCGAGCGGCATTACGAGTGATCCCCAGTGGTAAAAAATGTTATTGATGGCAAGGATCGTGCTTTCCAGGCCGCCATGTTGGGTAGAGCTGCTCGTGAAAGACGTACCCACCTTGGTGGCAAGAACGCCCGTGAACCACAAGCCACCGGTGGTATCGAGAAAAGACTTGAGTTGCGCGGCCGGACCACCAAACCGGGTGGGAGAACCGAGTGCGATCGCATCGGCCCATTCCAGATCATCGAGCGATGCGTACTCATCCGTGCATGAGTCAATCCATCCCTGCCAGCGAGGGTTACTGGCGATTGCTTCGGCAGGGGCGCTCTCGTGGACTCGTCGTACTCGAACGTCAGCGCCATTGGTGCGAGCGCCATCTGCAAGCGCGTGTGCGAGCGCGGCCACGTTGCCGGTGGAGGAGTAAAAGATGACAGCTATGCGGGCGGGTACTGCTGAACTCATCAATGGGCTCCATGCCGGTTTTGGTTTTTGTGCCGGTGCAGGGTGATAGATGGTGACTCGCCAAAACGAGAACGGTAACTGGTGCTAAATCGGCCAAGGTGGACGATTCCATTTTCATGGGCGATCGCGGCAACGGTGGTGGCGTGGGGGTCAGAGTCGCGAAGCGCGTGATGCGCGGCGACGAGGCGAACATCTCGTAACAGAGCCGAAGGACTCAGGCCCAGAGTGCGCTGCACGCTGGCCTGTAATTGCCGGACGCTCAGGCCGACTGCTGCTGCCATGTCAGTGACGGTCACGCGCACCCCGTGGTTTTCCCGGAGCCAATCAAGGAGCAGATCCACGCGGGAATCACCCGAGGTATCACCGTGCACTTCTTCATGGGTCCAGGCAAGAACGAGTGCGGTAAGTATGTGATCCTCAATTGCAGCAAAAAAGTCGGTCAAGGTTTCATGCGGGATCCCAGATGGCAGTGTCGACGTCACCGTCCACGCGTGGCGGCACGCGTTTTCCAGAAGTGTGGATTGACCTAGCCCGCGCATGTGGCCGTGCTCTATGTGAGTATCGACTTCTGGCCCAAGCACCACCCTGCGGTGCACTGCGAGTCGGGCTTCCTCGCTGGCAACCACGAGTGAACCAGCCCATGGGTCTGGGTGCATCAGGGTGGATTCTGTTCGTGAGAGCAAGAACCCAGACTGAAAAGTCTGAGTGTTGGGGTTTGCTCCAACGCTGACGTCCATGGGGCCTAACGGAATTGTCGCCACGATGCGAGAGCCGGTGGCTGGAGCTTCGACGATCACATCGCCGCCATACCGAACAAAGACAAGGCGAGACTCAGGTAAAGAGAGCACCCCAACGCGGCCATCGAGTGGTCCGCCCAGCGGGGTGACTTCATGGGGAGTGGTACGAGCTGCGACTTCATCGCGCAGCACGCTGTGAGTGGAACTGGTGACCAAGCAGTCGAGTGCGCCAGTTGTTCCCATTACTCACCTCCCGAGCAGGGGCCAGGTACCTGTAGTTCGTTGTGCGGGCCTGCCTTGAGGACCGACTCTACGGCCACAGATCTGCGCGCAAGGGCGGATCGGTGGACCGATGAGTGCATCCTCATGCCCCCAGCGTATTGTGTCCATTTGACGATCGACGAAAGAATGTCAGATTGCTTTTCCGAACCGGTATCCTTCGGCGGTCGTAGTGAATGTTCTGCACCCAGATGCGTCGAAGGGGAGTGGCCGTGAGCGGACCGATTCGCGTAGTTGTCGCCAAGCCAGGGCTGGATGGACACGATCGTGGCGCGAAAGTTATTGCTCGAGCACTGCGCGATGCCGGTATCGAAGTGATTTACACGGGCCTGCACCAAACCCCGCAGCAGATCGTCGACGCCGCCATCCAAGAAGACGCCGGCTTCATCGGTCTATCGATCCTGTCCGGTGCACACATGACCCTGTTTGCCGAGGTGTTGTCGCAGCTCGCCGAGAAAGAGGCGTCCGACATCATCGTGTTCGGTGGCGGCATCATCCCCGATGCAGATATCCCAGAGTTGGAAAAAATTGGGGTCGCTCGGGTATTCACCCCGGGCACACCGACAGCTGCTGTCGTTGATTTTGTTCAACAGGCGGCCAGCGCTTCTTCCTGATTTTTATCCCACGTCAACGCAATGCCAATCCAGTAAGGAGCAGGTGTGGACCTGTACGAGTACCAAGCTAAAGAACTGTTCGTGAAGCATTCGGTACCCACGACGCCAGGTTCGGTCTGCACAACCGCCGACGAAGCTGAAAACATTGCGGCCGCGATCGGTACCCCCGTCGTGGTGAAAGCCCAGGTCAAAACTGGTGGTCGAGGAAAAGCTGGAGGCGTCAAACTCGCTGCTGATCCTGTCGAAGCGAAGGCGCGTGCCACCGACATCCTCGGTCTTGACATCAAAGGTCACACCGTGCACCGCGTGCTCGTCGCCCAGGCAAGCGATATCGCCGAGGAGTACTACGTCTCCTTCCTGCTCGACCGCGCAAACCGCTGCTTCTTGGCGATGGCAAGTGTCGAGGGAGGTGTCGAGATCGAGGAGGTCGCGGCCAACAACCCCGATGCACTCGCCATGATCCGCGTCGATGCGCTCGAGGGCTGCACTGAGGCAAAGGCCCGTGAGATCGTCGCTGCCGCGAAGTTCGATCCGAAGATCGCCGACCAGGTCGTCAATGTGCTGATGAAGCTGTGGACCGTGTTGGTCAAGGAGGACGCAACCCTGGTCGAGGTCAACCCGTTGGTGCTCACCCCTGAAGGTGAAATCCTGGCCCTCGATGGCAAGGTCACCATCGATGACAACGCGGCCTACCGTCTCGAGGATTACGAGGGCATGGTGGATCGTGAGGGCACCGACCCGATCGAGCTGCGCGCCAAGGAGTTCGACCTCAACTACGTCAAACTCGACGGCGACGTTGGCATCATCGGTAACGGAGCCGGCCTCGTGATGAGCACCCTTGACGTGGTCGCATATGCAGGCGAGGAGTTCGGCGGCGTCAAGCCCGCAAACTTCTTGGACATCGGCGGCGGTGCGAGTGCCGAGGTGATGGCAAACGGCCTCGATATCGTCCTCAACGATCCGCAGGTTCAGGCGGTCCTGGTCAACGTCTTTGGCGGAATCACTTCTTGCGATGCAGTGGCTAACGGAATTTTGCAGGGACTTGCCATGCTCGCTGAAAAGGGTGTGAGCATCGATAAGCCGATTGTCTGCCGGATTGATGGCAATAACGCTGAAGAAGGTCGACGCATCCTCATCGAAGCGAATCACCCGCTCATCGAGATCGTCGACACCATGGATGACGCCGCACGCCGCGTAGCCGAACTGGCCAGCGCGCGCAAAGCCGGAAAGTAGGGATTGACAATGGCTATCTGGCTGGACGGCAATAGCAAGATCCTCGTACAGGGCATGACCGGATCAGAAGGCACCAAGCACACCCGGCGCATGATCGCCTCGGGCGCTCAGGTGGTGGCAGGTGTTACTCCAGGCAAGGCGGGGCAAGACGTTGACGGCATCCCGATCTTCAATTCTGTGCAAGATGCCATGGCGGCAACTGGTGCAAATGTTTCGGTCGTCTTTGTGCCACCGAAGTTCGCCAAAGCTGCCGTCATCGAGGCAATCGATGCGAGGATTCCACTCGCTGTGGTGATCACCGAGGGAATCCCGGTTCACGACACCGCAGAGTTCTTCCAGTACGCGCAAAATTCGGGTGCGACGCGGATCATCGGACCGAACTGCCCCGGCATCATCAGCCCCGGACTCTCCAACGCCGGCATCATCCCGGCCGACATCACCAAGCCTGGCCGGATCGGTCTGGTGTCCAAGTCGGGCACGCTGACCTACCAAATGATGTACGAGTTGCGCGATTTCGGTTTCTCCACCTGCGTGGGTATCGGTGGCGACCCGATCATCGGCACCACGCACATCGATTGCCTGGCGGCATTTGAAGCCGACCCTGACACCGATGCGATCGTCATGATCGGTGAAATCGGTGGTGACGCTGAAGAGCGAGCGGCTGCCTTCATCAAAGACAACGTGACCAAGCCTGTTGTCGGATACGTTGCCGGCTTCACTGCTCCCGAAGGCAAGACCATGGGCCATGCGGGTGCGATTGTTTCCGGTTCCGCAGGAACTGCAGCCGCTAAGCAAGAGGCGCTTGAAGCGGTTGGTGTCAAGGTGGGCAAGACGCCATCTGAGGCCGCTCGTCTCATGCGCGAAATCATGCAGTCGCGGTAGTTATCAACTTTCGTGCCTGAACTCTGGACGCCACTGATCATTGGATTGGTGGCGTTCGGTGTTGTGATCTATGGCTTCTCGAAGACAGCTATGCCGGTGGCAGGCATGGTGGGGAGTGCGCTTTTAGCGGCCGCTTTAGGGCCGACGATTGCATCGGGGTTTGTGGTGCCCCTGCTGATCGTCGGTGATGTGTTCGCACTCAACCTGTATCGCCAGCATGCCGACTGGAAGTTGATCAGGCGGTTGATCCCGGGTGTGCTCGGTGGGTTCGTTCTTACCGCTGTGATGTTTGTATATCTGCCCACCAGCGTGCTAGCGCGCACGTTGGGTGTGTTGTTACTCGTGACCGCTGCACTTGAAGCATGGCGAATCCGTAACGAGCACACGTTGGACGACCTCAGTGATACTCGACATGCGGAAATGACGAGCAAGGTTGGCACTGCATTCTTCGGTACCTTGACGGGCCTCACCACCATGGCGGCAAACGCTGGCGGGGCCGCGATGACCCTGTATTTGGTGAAAATGCGCGTGCCGATTCTTACCTTCATGGGAACCTCGACCTGGTTCTTCTTCATCCTGAACCTGATCAAGGTGCCCTTCGTTGTGGCTCTGGGGCTGCTCACGTGGGATTCGCTCGTAGTGTCGGTCTACTTCCTGCCGGCTCTCGTGGCGGGAACATTCATTGGCCGGTGGGCCATCAAGAGGATGAATAAGCGCACCTTTGTGTGGATAGGGCTTTCGCTCAGTTCGCTCGGGGCGCTGTGGCTAATCATCCAGGGCTGAACTGACTGTCGAGAAGGTGTGGCGCTGCCACGCGAAAGCGCGATGACCTGACACGCTACATGTGTGCGTCTTCCCTCTACGGCCAGTCTGCGCAGCGGTCTGACTTCCACGCGGAAATCTGGCAGTGACTTGGTGCGGTCGGTGTGGATTGTTGGCCCGCTCGTCGCTGTGGGCGCAGCGGCCATCGGCTATTTCCTGCTCCTCATCCCACTGGCGCTTTTTTGGATCAGTGCACCGGCAACCGAGGTCACTTTGCTGGGCTCTGCCCGCTTGGCCGGATTCGGCTGGTTGGTGGCCCACGACGCAGCCATTCGCGTTGCCGATGTTACGTACTCGCTGCTGCCGTGGGGTTTGCTTCTCATCCCCGGCATCGTGCTGCTCGCGGCCACACGCTGGCTGGGCAGAGTGTCACGCATTTCGAATTGGCGACGTGGCCTGATCGCAGTAGCCATCGTCGTGATCGCGTATTCAGCCCTTGCTGCAGGCGTCGCGCGATTCACCGCTGATGCCACTGCTTCGGTCTCCGTCATGACCGCAGTGCTCTGCGCTGCCGGAGTTTCTTTGGTCGCATCACTGTGGGGTGTGGGGTCAACCGGGGCTTGGACGGAGCCGCTCGCCCGAATCCCCAGCGCGGTGAGACTCGCGGTTCGCGCTGGGTTGCTGGGCTTTTTTGTGCTGCTGGGGATCGCGTCGATCCTCACCGCTGTCGTAGCGATTTTGGGTTTTGATCGAATGCTCACCCTGGGAGTGACCCTCGATGCGGGAGCGGCTGGCGGCTTTGTGCTTTTCCTGATTCAGTTGGCCTACATCCCGATGGTCATCGTCTGGACCTTAAGTTATCTAGCTGGTGCGGGCATCAGCCTGGGATCTGACACTTTGCTATCACCGTTCATCGGTGGGACCAGCCCCACCCAGCTTCCGTCAGCACCGATCTTGACGCTGTTACCAGAGAACGCCGGTTCAATCGCATGGGCATTGCCGATTCTGGTGGTACTCGCAGGCACGATTGTCGGTGTCTGGGTGGGACGGCGCGCGGCTGACGAAATGTGGATGATGCGAATTGTCATCGTGATTGGTGCAACGGCCACGACTGCGCTACTCGTACTTGCGGTTTCAGCGATGTCATCCGGTTCCTGGGGGGTGGCCAACCTTGCCAGCATCGGTCCAGATGCCGGGCTCACCGCAATGATCACCTGGATACTGATAACGCTCGGTGCCGTTCCTGTGGCCCTCGTTGTGGTGGCCCGGCGGGCTCGCCACTTGGCTGTTTTGCCGGAAACGGATGTTCCAGTGGCCACGCGAGAAAAGCACGATGAGCTGGTCTGATTCGCAGTTGCCGCAGGGGATTGGCATCGGTAGTTCCTTAACGTGGGCATGGAACACCTTTCGAGCGAATCCGGCTGTATTTGTAGTGACGGCTCTCGTTGTTGCCGGGATTCAGTTCGGTCAGCAAATTGCTGTTCAGCCAATGAACGATGCCCTGATTGCCTGCCTGCAGGTGCAAACGGTGGGTCAGCAGAATGCATGCGATTCGGGGGTAACAAGTGCAGCGTTCTCCTCGGCGATCGGCTTCATCTTTTTCCTCGCTCTGACCGTTCTCGCGACCATCTGGAGTATTCGGGCTGCGCTCATGGCCTATGCAGGGCGCCCGTTGACGATTCCTGATGCATTCTCGATGCATAACGCCGCACCTTTTGCGGTGGCTGTTGTCTCCGTGTTGGTAGTCGGAATCACTGGCTTCGCGCTGTGCATCATCCCGGGGATTTTGGCCCTGTTCTTGCTGCAGTTCGCTCCATTCTTTGCTCTCGATACCGGTGCAGGGCCGGTAGATGCTCTTCGTGCGAGTGCGCAACTTGTTCGCAGGGCGCCCGCCTTGTGCTTGGCATTGCTGGCGTTCAATGTCTCGATGTTCATTCTGGGTGGGCTGTTTCTCGGGATTCCGACGCTGCTCACTCTTCCGCTGGCAGCCCTCACCACCGCCCATGTCTACCGGCGATTGAGCGCACCGCTCGCGTACTAAGTCAGGCCGAGCTGCGCCGATAGGCTGTGGCAGTGGCCGGTCGAATCTGCGTACTCGTATCAGGTTCTGGCAGCCTTCTCCAGGCGCTCATTGACAGTCCGGTTCGGCCCAGCATCGTGGCGGTCGGAGCCGATCGCCCTCACGTGCAAGCTCTTAGTCGAGCCGAAGCGGCAGATATTCCCACCTTTATCGTCGATCCGCGCGGGTATGCGAATCGGTTGGACTGGGATGCTGCCATGGTAGATCGGATCTCTGCGTGGGAACCGGATTTAGTGGTCAGCGCGGGCTTCATGCGCATCCTTGGTCCGATGGTCGTGCAGACCTTCCGAGGTCGACTCATCAATACCCACCCCGCATTGCTGCCGGCTTTCCCGGGCGCCCATGCCGTGCGTGATGCATTGGCATATGGCGTCAAAGTCACAGGTTCGACAGTGCATTTTGTTGACGAAGGTGTTGATACCGGGCCGATCATCGCCCAGCAAGCGGTGCCGGTTCTTGATGGCGACGACGTCGAAACTTTGCATGAACGCATCAAAGTCGTTGAACGGCATTTGCTGTTATCAGTTGTCACAGAATTTATGAAGGGGTAAGACTTATGAAGGGGCAAGCATGAGCGAGGATCGACGACGGATTACCCGGGCGCTGGTGTCCGTGTATGACAAAACCGGACTGGTTGACCTCGCCTCCGCATTGCACGCTGCTGGTGTTGAGATCGTGTCGACCGGCTCAACCGCTGCCACGATCGCAGCAGCTGGGATTCCGGTGACTCCTGTGGGTGAGGTAACCGGATTCCCTGAATGCTTAGATGGCCGGGTTAAGACCTTGCACCCGCATATTCACGGCGGATTACTCGCTGATCTGCGCAAAGAATCACACCGGGAGCAGCTCGCTGAGCACGGGATTGCACCTTTTGAACTCGTTGTGGTCAACCTGTATCCCTTCACGCAGACCGTCAACTCCGGCGCTTCGGCGGATGAGTGCGTCGAACAAATTGACATCGGTGGGCCTGCGATGGTTCGGGCGTCGGCCAAGAACCACGCGAATGTGGCCGTGGTGGTCTCGCCAAGTGCGTACCCAGATATCGAACACGCTCTCAACGCTGGCGGCTTCACCCTCGGTGAGCGCACCTCGCTTGCCGCCCAAGCCTTTTCTCACACGGCCTCCTATGACATCGCCGTGGCGACGTGGCTCGAACGCGAAGCTGCCGGGGAACAGTTCCCGCAATGGTTAGGCCAATCATGGGAGCGCGGTGAGGTGCTTCGCTACGGTGAAAACCCGCATCAAGAGGCAGCGCTATATCGGGCGCATTCCGGTGAGGCTGGTCTTGCCGGTGCTGAACAGTTGCACGGTAAACCGATGTCATACAACAACTATGTCGATGCTGACGCGGCCCGCCGGGCTGCTTTTGATTTCACCGAGCCGGCCGTTGCCATCATCAAACATGCAAATCCTTGCGGTATCGCTACTGCCATAGACATTGAAGAGGCGTACCTCAAGGCACATGCGACCGATCCGGTGTCTGCCTTCGGTGGAGTGGTGGCCGCGAACAGGGAGGTCACTGAAGACCTGGCGACTGCGCTGGCGCCGGTATTTACCGAAGTGATCATCGCCCCTGAATTCACCCCTGGAGCTTTGGCGGTGCTCACCCAGAAACCGAATCTGCGAATTTTGCGCTCACCTGGTCCCCACCCTGGTCGTCGGGTTGATATGCGAACCATCAGTGGGGGCGTGTTGGTACAAACTGTCGACGACGTCACGGCCGATGGCGACGACCCCGCGAACTGGACTCTGGTGAGTGGTGCTCCCGCCGGGGCGCAGACTCTGCGAGATCTCGAGTTCGCTTGGACTGCCTGCCGTTCAGTGAAGTCAAATGCGATCTTGCTCGCGCGCGGCACTGCCGCAGTGGGCGTGGGTATGGGGCAGGTCAATCGCGTGGATTCGGCAAAGCTCGCGGTTGAGCGGGCTGGCGACCGAGCAACTGGATCGGTTGCGGCAAGTGATGCTTTCTTCCCATTCGCCGATGGCCTTCAGGTGCTACTCGATGCCGGTGTCACTGCAGTTGTGCAACCTGGCGGATCAGTGCGCGATGAGGAAGTGATTGCGGCAGCTACCGCTGCCGGGGTCACCATGTATTTCACTGGGACTCGGCATTTCTTTCATTGAGTCAAGACGTTGCCAAAAACCTTGCACCACTCCATTTGTATGACATAGGATTAAATGTCTGGATAGGGGAAAAACGGAGAGGCAGAGTGCGTGCATCAGGGCGTGAAACTGACTGAGCCACCCTCGGGAGCTCCTGGCTTAAGCGCGCGTGGACTCCGTGATGCACTTCGCGAAGGCCAGATCCGCGTTGCGGATGCCCTTGAGGAGTTTGTGAGCAGGGCCGCGGAGGTTCAAAAAGTCGTCAATCCGTTCACGTTCATTGATCCTGATGGAGCGCGCGAGTTGGCGCATGCGGCTCAAAAGCGGATTGATGATGACAACCCTCGTGCACTGGAGGGTGTGCCGGTTGCGATTAAGGACCTCACTCCGATGGCTGGTCACCCGCACACAATGGGGAGTCTGGTCATGCGTGACGTTGTTGCCACCGTTACGGACCCTGCAGTTCAGCGGCTACTTGATGCTGGCGCAATACCTTTCGCTCGGACGAACACGGCGGAGTTTGGCTGCGCCACTGTGACAGACAATCTCCTGTACGGGGAGACGCTGAATCCGTGGAACACCGAATACAGCCCGGCGGGTTCATCGGGAGGGGCTGCTGCTGCCTTGGCTTCTTTCGCCACGCCGCTCGCACAAGGTTCAGATTCAGCGGGCTCGTTGCGGATGCCAGCCTCCGCCTGTGGTGTGGTCGGCATGAAGCCTTCTTATGGTGTTGTTCCTGTTGGTGCGCCCGCATACCTTGACCCTTTTGGTCACAACGGGCCGATGGCGCGGAATGTTGCTGATGTGCGTTTGATGTTTGACGTGATGGCAGGTATTGATTCACACCAAGGTTTTGGTTATGACGTACGGTTCACGGAGACTATCCGCTCAGTGGCCGGACTTCGCTTAAGAGTGATCAAGTCCATGGATGGTCTCAGCGTTGATCGCGAAGTGGCTGCAAATTTAGAAATTGCATGCGGTGCACTGTCGAATGCGGGTGTTGAAATCGAAGAAGTTGATTTCCCGTGGGACTTTGAACGCCTTTTTCATTGTGTGAAGAACGCTTTCGCGATGACATACATGCCTTTGGCTCGCTCAGCTCGCGATAGTGGGATCGACGTCACTGACCTCACAAGTGCCTTTATCGACGACGTCATGCCGTTCACCGCAGATGGCATGCAGGCAGTTCGGGCGCAGTCAGAGATGGCCGCCCTTCATGCGGCATTAGCAGTGCATCTGGCCCAGTCAGACTTTCTCATGCTGCCCACTCTCGCGATGCCTGCCCCTGTGGCGCACGATCACTTCATCGAGCGCGGACCGCTTGTCAATGGTGTTGAGCATGAAGATAGATGGATCGTGGCATTCACTGTCCCTTTTAACCTGATGAGCGCCTGTCCAGCGATCACTATTCCGTCGGGGATATCAACAGCAGGTATTCCAACGGGAATTCAACTTGTTGGTCAACCATATGAGGATCGTCGATTACTAGATACCGCTGAACTTGCTGAATCAATAATCCCGGGAATTCCACGGAATTTTGGCAACGTAAAAGTTGGAGTGTGAAATGAAAATTAACGGCACCCATGATGATCCGGTTGGCATTCGGGCCGATACACGTCTCTTGGACTACTTGCGTGATCAGCAGGGTCTGCGTGGCACCAAGGAAGCGTGCGGCCGCGGCGAATGTGGTGCTTGCACGGTACTCATCGATGGTCGCCCCGTGCTCTCTTGCATCACGTTAGCGGTGCGTGTCGATGGCGATGTTGAGACCATTGAAGGAGTCACTGCCGAATCGGCTGAATTACGCCGACAATTCGCCGAACACGGAGCCTTCCAATGTGGCTTTTGTACTCCGGGGCAGATCGTGAGAGGTGTGGCTCTTCTCCGGCAGGGCCTACCGGCGGATGACAACGCGCTGCGAGCCGCAATCAGTGGCAATGTGTGTCGCTGCACCGGCTATTCGGGAATAGTGTCCGCTTTACGGGCCGCGGAGGAGAACATCGCGATGGCTGACTCTGGAGAAAATTCATGACCACGATTTCGGAGACTCCGCGCCGAGTTTCGGGTGTCGTTGGGCAAGCGGTTCCAAATGTGGAGAGAGAGGCGAAGACCTCCGGATCATCGATCTATGCCGGAGATGTAGAACTCCCAGGGTTGCTTCATGCCCGAATCCTGCGAAGCACCCACCCGCACGCGCGAATTCGGAATATTGACCTTTCGCGCCTTGCTGGCATGCCAGGTGTTATCGGTGTCGTGACGGCACAGGATCTTCCTGATCGCATGTACATCCATCACGGTGGTCCTCTTTCGGATCGGGGAGTACTTGCCTCTGATGTGGTTCGCTTTGTTGGTGAGGAGATCGTTGGGGTAGCTGCGGAAACACCAGCAGCTGCTGATCAGGCCCTCTCATGCATCGTTGTGGACTACGAAGTGCTTCCAAGTGCGGTATCCGTATCGGAAGCACTTGGACCTGAGGCACCACTCATTCACTCAGGTGGCAATGTTCCTGTGCGTCATGCCCGACGTTGGGGAAGCGTGCCGGCCGAGCAAGAGGCTGCTGTGACGGTGTCGGGCACCTACCTGTTTGGTCGGCAGACCCACGCGTGTATGGAGACAAACACAGTGACCGCTTCGTGGTCGTCTGCCACGGGAATGCTCGACGTGTGGATTAGCACACAATCGCCGTATCTCGTGCGAAAAGAACTTGCTCACGTCCTCGATTTGGATGTACATCACATTCGTGTTCACGAGGTGGCTGTTGGTGGAGGTTTTGGATCTAAGTCAAAGATTTCCGAGTACGAGGCAATTGCTTGCGCGTTATCGATGAAGACTGGGCGACCCGTTCGGCTCGCCCTCACAAGGGAAGAAGAATTCACTACCGCGAAGTGTCGCCATAGCTTCGAGATCAATTTGGAAACATCGGCAACTGCAGAAGGAATGCTTGTTCGCCGCGATGCCTCGATGACAGTTGATAATGGCGCCTACAACCATTCAGGGCCTTCGGTAATGGCGTATGCAGGTCAAGTATTGGGCAGTCTTTACCGGATCCCTGCAGTCAATGTCGACGCAGAGTTGGTGTACACGAATAAGCAACCAGGTGGCCAATTCCGTGGCTATGGCGGACCGCAGGCAATTTTTGCGCTCGAATCGCAAATGGATGAAGTTGCTGACCAACTTGGGATAGATCGGGTTGATCTTCGAATCCTCAATGCCAACTTGGCTGGCGACACCACACTCACTGGCTGGCGTATTGATTCGGCGCGTCTTGTCGAGTGTCTTGAGACCGCTCGTAGCGCCATCGGTTGGCAGGGCAGGGGAGCAAAGGCACCCGAGGGGCGCGGTATCGGATTTGCTGCCTCGATCCATGTGAGTGGTGCAAACATTTACGAAGGCGCTGACAAGAGCAGTGCGACCGTCGAGGTTGACACCGATGGGCGGGTGCTTTTGCGATTCGGTGCGGCAGATGCTGGCACCTGGCAAAACACAGTGGTTGCGCAATTCGTTGCGCACGAATTGGGAATAGAGCCAGATGATGTTCAGTTAATCACGATGGAAACCGACGCAACCCCAACGGAACTGGGTTCGTGGTCGAGTAGGGGAACCTATATGAGTGGCCATTCGGTAGGCCAGACCGCGCGTGATGTTGCAGAAGAGCTTCGCTTGCATGGTGCCGCAATGTTGGAGTCGCCCGTTGATGAAGTATGGCTCCACGCAGGTGTGGTGACGAACGGTGTCACTTCAGTTGGTTTCGGTGTGGTCGTTCAGGAGCGGTTGGGCGGAAGTCTCGTCCGGACGCGTGAAATCACATTGACCAACGTGGATCAAGTGAATCGTGAGACGGGTATTTCTAATCTTTCCGGAGCGTATTCCTTTGCCGTTCATGCTGTTGAGGTAAGCGTTGACGAAGGCACTGGGAAGGTCAAGGTCGAGAGGTATGTAGCGGTTCACGACTCAGGTCAAATAGTGAATCCCATAGCGGCTCGCAGTCAGGTGATTGGTGGCGTGGCAATGGGTATTGGCTACGCCTTGAGTGAAGAACTCTTGTACGAGGGTGGCATGTCGATGACACGCTCATATATCCAATATCCACTTCCAAGAGCTGCAGATCTGCCAGAAATCGAAGTAATCTTTGTTGAAGGCGATGACCCGAATGGCCCATACGGGGCGAAGGCTATTGGCGAAATTGTTCTCATTCCACCGGGTGCAGCTATTGCTAATGCCGTTGCTGATGCGACGGGTGTACGCATGCGCGAACTTCCCTTGACACCGGATCGGGTGCTGGCTGCTTTGCATCAGCGAGATCGCAAGCCGAAGCGGAATTACCGAATTGGCCAACGTCCGTCGCGCTGGCAGATTGCTGTGATGAGAGCTTGGTATCCACGAGGCCTTCATCAGTTCCTCCACAAATTTGGTACGAGATGGGGTCGCCCTGCGCAGCGTGCCGAACTTCTTGCAGTTGAGACTCCTGTCGATGAGGCCGCCGCTTCCGCCGCACTCGCGCGCCCGGGTGCGAGGGTTATTGCTGGGGGAACCGATCTCCTGCCTGCGCGCAGGCAAGGCTTGGTTCAACCATCTGTGTTAGTTGACATCATGACCATTCCCACTGTTGGCCGCATAGAACAGAGTGGATCAGATGTCGCTGTCGGCGCTGCGGTAACCCTTGCTGATCTGGCGATTTGGTCCCAAGATCAACTGTCTGTCCTACACGAAGCAATCACAGCAATCGCAACTGAACAGATTCGCTTAATGGCTACGGTTGGGGGCAACCTCTGTCAGCAGAATCGTTGCTGGTTCCTCCGAAATGATTTCATGTGTTACAAGAGAGGTGGAGTTTCCTGCCCCTGTTACGCAGTAACGGGCGATCACCGTTACTACCACTCCGTGATAGATAGTCACCGCTGCCAATCGGTAACGCCGTCTGATCTCTCGACAGTTTTGAGCGCACTCGATGCGACTGTCGAGATTTCTGGCGGAGATCGCAAGCGATCAATGAAGGTTGTTGATTTTTACACCGGTCCGGGTGAAGTACGCCTTGGGCGTGGAGAGTATCTACGTTCAGTTGTCATCGAGACCGACAAGTTTTCAGGTCACGATTACCGCAAGCTCAACCGTGGCCATGGGGATTTCGCCATGATCTCGGCGGCCGTATCCGTCGCAACAGACATGAATGGAACTGTCACTGACGCTCGAGTGATACTCGGAGCGATGGCCCCAGTCCCGTACCGCGTGCATGATGCTGAGCGGCTCATGGTGGGTCGCACAGTCAACGCGATAGATGTGGCAGCAGCAGCTGAGGCATGGTGTCGGCGGGCACATCCGCTTGAGCGAAACGAGTGGAAAGTTCAAGCGGGTGCTGAACTTCTACAACGCAGTATTGCGGCAGCACTGGCCCGAACCCAATCTGGAGGGAAACCGTGATCATCGATGTGCATACCCACCTCTACCCACTGAGTTGGGCACCTCTTGGCCGCATGCCTGAAGACATGTTTGATGTTGACGGCTTGATCGCACGCCTTGATGCGGGTGGGGTAGATGTCGCTATCGTCTCAGATCCGCACATTTGGTTTGGTGATCTTGATGTCTGCGACATCGCGCAGGTGCGTGAATACAACGATTTTGTTGCCGAGCTCCGTGAGCGCACAAATGGTCGTCTCATCGGACTGGGAACTGTAGTTCCTTGGCGCGGAATTGAGCACATTGCAGAGGCGCGCCGAGCAATATCTGAACTAGGTCTGGTGGGCCTGGCTATTCCGACGAGTGATCAAGGTCGCTACCTGGACACCGTGCCTGAGGAATTCTGGAACACGGTCACTGAATTAGATGTGCCAGTTTTCATTCATCCCGCCGGCACAGTTATCGGCCAAGAGTTGATGGGGGAATATCGGCTAGGCGAGGTGTGCGGGAGACCACTAGATACGACAGTAACTCTTGCGCGCGCCATCTTGACCGGAGTGCTCGAGCGACATGAGAATCTCAAACTGTTGTGTTCCCATGCAGGTGGAGCTATCTGCATGATTGCCGATCGGTTGGACTTTGGACACGAGCTGCGTGATTACGCGGCACTCGGTCCGTGGGGTGAGGTTCGCCTTACCCGACCCCCGAAAGATTATGTGCGTCGGTTGTGGCTCGACACGGTCGTATACGGCTCTGATCCGCTCAGACTCGCACTAGCGACAGTGGGCGCAGAGAGGCTGTGTTTTGGCAGCGACGGTCCTCCTGTTCCTTTCCCACTCTCTCGTCATCTGGGGATGCTGGATGAACTTGGACTACCCGAAGATGCACAGAGCGCAGTGCTGGGCAACAATGCTCAGACCTTGTTTCGACTCAATGGGGAGAGGCCTGCTTCATGAGCGAACTACGCCAAAGCTTGCTCGAGACATTGGGCTCATTTGAGGCCAGTGCCGCAGTGCCTGTTGGCTTAGATCGAATGGAATCCCGGCTCATGATCGGCGGGGAGTTACGACCATCTTCAGATGGCGCGTTACTCATCAACACGAACCCGGTGACAGGAGAGCAAGTAGGGGAGGTCTCCGATGCGTCTCCCGATGATGCCCTCGCTGCCGTGGCTGGTGCGCGGAAAGCATTGACCGGCACCACATGGTCAACTGACTCGAATTTTCGGTCTGCATGTCTTCGCCAACTTTGCTCTGCCCTGGAGCGCAATGCTGCTGACTTTCGTACTGCTCTCGTGTCCGAAATTGGTTGCCCGGCTCGAATGACCTTCGCCGATCAGTTTGACTATGCGGTAGCCAAACTCGCCTTTTATGCAGACCTTCTTGACACATACGAGTTCAGCGATTCACTCGATGACCTCCCAACCTACGGAGCAGTTCTCCGGAGGCAGCTGTGGCGTGAACCTGTCGGTCTCGTCGCCGCGATCACGCCATGGAATCTGCCTATAGAGCTCATGCTGGCGAAGGTCGGTGGTGCATTAGCTGGTGGGAACGCCATCATCCTCAAACCGTCGCCACTGGCCCCATGGTGTGCAACCATTCTCGGCCGCGTGATTGCCGAGGAAACTGATATTCCAGCTGGCATCGTCGCAGTTCTCCCTTCGGCGAGACTAGAGACGGCACAGGCTCTTACCTCCTCTCCTGACGTGGATGCCATAGCGTTCACGGGTTCAACCCACACGGGTGAGGCTGTCATGCGATCGGCGAGCTCAACGTTAACAAAGGTGTGCCTCGAACTGGGTGGAAAATCGCCTTCGATCTTTCTCCCCGATGCAGATTTGGCCTTTGTACTTCCCTTTGCTGCAGGGATGGCGATGTTTAACGCTGGGCAAAGTTGCATCATGCCAAGTCGCATGTTGGTCCCGATTGAACAATTCGACCGGTGTTTGGATCTTGCAGTTGAGGGCATGGCTGCGGTGAATTGGGGGGATCCCTGGTCGCCGGAAACGTTTATGGGTCCGCTGATCAGTGCGGATCGCCGAAACGAAGTGGTAGGAGTTGTCCGTCGATCTGCTGAACAAGGGGCGCGGATCGTGTGTGGAGGAAATGCAATCCCTGGACCGGGTTTCTTCATGGAGCCGACGCTGATAGCCGATCTTGACGGATCCAGTGAGGCTGCTCAGCAGGAAATTTTTGGCCCGGTTGTCGTAATGACGCCTTATACATCCGTCGAGCATGCGATTGAGTTGGCCAATGACACCGAATTTGGCCTTGCTGCCTACGTGTGGGGTGCCTCGGCTGAGGATGCTGCTCAGGTGGGCAGCCGTATTCGAGCAGGCATGGTGGGCATCAATGGTGGACAATTCACCTCAGCGGATATGCCCTTTGGTGGCATGCGAAGAAGTGGGATAGGGCGAGAGTGGGGGGTTGCCGGTATGGAGGAATTCCTCGAGACCAGGACCATGGCCACGCGTATTCCAGTGGTCTCCGAAGACTCCCCGGTGTTTCTGGCGGGTAAATAAATGACAACAAATTCCCAATTCGCTTGACTATCTGTCATACAGAAGACAATGTACTGATCACTCAGCTGCAGTAGGTAATTAGGGAGACGTGATGAGACCAGGGGCCTTCAGGTACCTCGCGGCGACCTCCTTAGATGAAGTTCTCGAGAATCTTTCCGAACTCGGCGATGAAGTGACCCTCTTGGCCGGTGGGCAGAGCCTTATCCCCCTCATGAATCTCCGACTAGCCCGACCGGAAGTTTTAGTCGATCTCAACCGCGTTCCGGGTCTGGCGGGAATCGACCTTGTCGACGGTGAACTGAGAATCGGCGCGATGGTTCGGGCCGCTGACGTCGCCAGTGATCCCATAGTCACAGGTTCGCTACCCGCATTGGCCCGAGCTGCAGCTTTTATTGGTCACCCGCAAATCCGAAATCGGACGACCATCGGTGGCAACATCTCTCACGCAGATCCATCTTCTGAATTGCCGGGCGTTCTGGCGGCATTCGAGGGGAGTGTCACCTTGAAATCCCTTCGTGGCGAAAGACGTGTCGGGTGGGATGAATTCATCGTGTCCACGTTCACGAATTCGCGTGAAGCGGATGAATTAGTCGTAGATGTGCGGTTTCCGGTGCGACCGGGATGGTCCTTCGCCTACGACGAGGTGGCCCCGCGTCATGGTGACTATCCCCTTGCCGGAATTTGTGCCGGAGTGCAGATCAGCGACGGCATCGTGCGTGGAATGAGACTGGTAGCTGTCGGTGTATCGGACCGCCCGGTCGTGTTGACCGGCGTTGCGCAATTTGCCCTTGGCCGAGAGCTCGACGCCGCCACGATTAAAGAACTTGGCAAAGTTGGCCGTGAAGAGGTATCCGCAAACGATGACGCTCATGCTTCTTCGGAGTACCGCAAGTGGCTCGTTGGCACGCTGATCAACCGAATTTTAGGAAACCTCGTATTGGAGCAACGATGAATACGCCCCAAACGGTGAAGACAATTCAACTCCTAGTGAATGGTGCTCAGATTGAGCGTGAGGTTGAGGTGCGCACGCTGCTGTCAACATTCTTAAGGGACGACTTGGGGTTAACCGGAACACACGTGGCATGTGAGCACGGCGTCTGTGGCTCGTGCACGATCCTCGTCGATGGTCGAGCGGTCCGGTCCTGCCTGCTCTTGGCAGTCCAAACTGATGGCACCAGCGTTGAGACAGTTGAAGGGCTAGGGAGTCTTGGTGATCTCAGCCCGCTTCAAGAGGCTATGTGGCGTGAACATGGATTGCAGTGCGGCTTCTGCACACCCGGAATTCTTATGTCGAT
The DNA here is from genome assembly GCA_030728405.1 of Candidatus Nanopelagicales bacterium. Taxonomy (GTDB): domain Bacteria; phylum Actinomycetota; class Actinomycetes; order S36-B12; family S36-B12; genus CAIXFB01. Next base: position 32,275 of record JANQZS010000108.1, read on the forward strand.
CGAAGGCGAAGCGCGTTCTGGTTCATCTGCAGAGGAAATTTGTGACGAAGTTCTTTCGGGCCATGTCTGTAGGTGCACCGGTTACCAAAACATCCGTACGGCGATTCATGCCTACTTTGCAACGAGGCATGGGTCATGACTACGTCAATTGACGCCCAACGTCCGAGTCTTGTTGGGTCAAGCGTCCGACGAGTCAATGACCCCAGGTTGCTAACGGGTGCTGGTCGTTTTGTGGACGATATTTCACTGCCTGGAATGTTGCATGCGTTTATCCTCCGAAGCACGGTCGCCCACGGCAGGTTAATCAGTTTTGAACCTGGTGATTCACCGGCTGACCTCATTTTGGGACCGGACGAAGTAGGTGCCGCTACCGAGCCGCTCCCGTTCGTCTGGATTGCCCCTGACCAACAGCACCTTCACCTGCCCATGGGTGACCGAACTGTGCGGTATGTGGGCCAGCCGCTGGGGATCGTTGTTGCCGGTTCGAGGGCCCAGGCTGAAGATGCGGCTGAATCAATCGAAATGACCATCGACCAGTTTCCTGGAGTGGCCGATTCGCTGGCCGCTCTCGAGGCAGGTGCACCTGTGCTCTATCCAGAACACGGATCAAACCTAGCTGTGGATTTCAGTATTGGGGATGAACCTGATGTCCTAGAAGCGGCAATGGCTGCAGCCCCACTCATCGTGAGTCGACGGTTGAGAATTCCGCGAATCGCACCGAGCCCTATGGAAACCCGGGGGGTTTTGGCTGATTGGAATACTGGAACAGAAACTCTCACTGTGTGGATGTCGACTCAAACTCCACACCATGTTCGTGACCAGTTAGCCCTGGTTTTGCGGCTCAAGGTTGATCAGGTCCGTGTCATATCTAGTGATGTCGGAGGCGGATTTGGCGCCAAAGAGCACCTCTATCCTGACGAAGTCATGGCGTGTCTGGCCGCCATCCGTTTGGGTGTGCCGGTCAAATGGGTAGAAGATCGAAATGAGCATTTCATAGCGACATGCCACGCGCGTGACGCCGTTCATGATGCCCGCCTTGCAATGACTGAAGACGGAATCTTCCTCGCGATCCACACCAAGGTTACGGGAAATCTGGGCGCTCATTTTTCCAATGTTGGTTCCGGTCCGTTCAGAGTCTCTGGCCTCATGCTCCCAGGTCCTTACCGCGTAGCTAATGCGGGAGCGAGGATTTCGGCTGTCTTCACGAACACCACACCGACGGGTGCCTATCGAGGCTTTGGCATGCAAGAGGCGGCCTGGGTCAGGGAGCGACTCGTCGATGAAGCCGCCCGGGAACTGGGCGTTGATCCCTTAGAGCTTCGACTTCGCAATGTGATCACCTCAGATGAGCTCCCTCATCTGACCCCGACGTTCCAAGAATATGACTCTGGCGACTATGGCCGAAGCCTCACGATGGTTCGTGACCGAGTTCAGGCGTACACCCCCATCGTCGACACAAACCCGCGGGTCAGGCGAGGCATAGGTTTCGCTACCCATGTGGAGTTCACCGGTCTCGGACCAAGCGTTATGCAGGAGATTGTCGGTTTTCGTCTGGGCGGATATGAGACGGCAATCGTTCGGATGGAGCCGGATGGAAGCGTTTTTGTCTCATCTGGGGTCATGGGGATGGGCCAAGGAATCGAAACGACACTCGGCCAGTTAGCCGCGGATTGTCTCGGTGTTGACATGGACAGGGTGAGTGTCCATCTGGGCGACACTGCCCAGGCGCCCTACTCTGCTGCGGGGTCCATTGCCAGCCGTTCGATGACAGTCGGAGGAGGGGCAGTTGTAACGGCAGCCACGACCCTTCGTGAAAAAATCTTGCGGATTGCTGCGCACCGATTAGAGGCCAGTGTTCAGGATCTCGTCATCACCGAAGGTCGAGTGCGCATAAAAGGTGATCCATCGGTGGGCATAAGTCTGGAGGAATTGGCCGAGTACTCCTGGCTGGGCTGGAAATTGCCGGCAGGCGAGACACCTGATCTCGAAGTCAAATTTGTTCATGATCCTTCGAACATCAGCTATCCGTACGCGACCCATGCGGCAGCGGTGGCTGTTGATCTTGATACAGGTCAGATCAAAATCGAGCGGTACTGGATTGCGCACGACAGCGGAGTTGTTGTAAACCCGCAAATTGTCGACGGGCAAATTGCGGGAGGTGTTGCTCAAGGGCTGGGGATTGCGCTCTTTGAGAAGGTGCTTTATGAAGAAAACGGCCAGCCAAACAGTACGACGTTTCTTGACTATCTCCTCCCACTCGCAAGCGATGTGCCGGATTTGGTGATGGATCATTTCGAAACTCCGGCTCCGCACATTCCTGGTGGCATGAAGGGTGTCGGAGAGGGAGGGACCATCGTTGCTCCTGTCGCGATCGGGAACGCGGTCGCCGCTGCAGTTCCAGAGATCGCCGGAATGTTGCTCGAAACCCCGCTATCACCGGGTCGGTTATGGGAACTCCTCCGTAAGGGAGGGCTGTTCGATGACTAGTACTGCGGCGTTATCTGCTGAGCAGGTGACGAAGGCCTTTGGTGATGCGCTCGCTTTGAAGGCAGTGGATTTCACATGCAAGGCTGGCGAAGTACACGCGCTCTTGGGTGAAAATGGTGCAGGTAAAAGCACTTTGGTGAAAATTCTCACCGGTGCGATGGAACCTGATTCGGGGAAAATAGTCGTCAACGGTAAGAGCCACCACTTCCGAAGTCCGTTGGAGGCGCAAGTAGCTGGCATAGGCGTCGTTTACCAAGATTTTCAGCTCTTTCCGCGGTTAACGGTCGCAGAAAACATCTGTGCTGCATCTGTCGGCGACGTCTCCCGCGGCGGTTTTTTATCGCGCCGTCGCATGAATGCCAAGGCTGCCGGAATTCTTGCAAACTTCGGTATTGAGGTCGATCCTCAACGCGAAGTGCGCTCTCTCGATGCGGCCGAGCGAAAACTGGTTGAAATTTCCCGAGCGCTCCAAACCGATCCGGAATATTTGTTCCTTGATGAGCCAACGGCAGCGCTTGAACCCAAAGAAACACATCGCCTTTTGGCAATGATCGATCGCCTCCGGACTCATGGCAAGGGGATTATTCTTGTCACCCATCGGCTGCAGGAGATCAGCGAAGTAGCGGATCGGGCTACTGCGCTCCGCGATGGAGAATATGCCGGAACCTTGGACCGTTCCCAGTTCTCCCGGGAGGCACTTTCAGAGCTCGTTGTGGGCAGATCTGTTGAAGAGCATCGAGGCCCAAGCCATGCTCCAGGTGAAGTGCGCATGCACCTGAGCGGACTAACTCTGCGAGACGATTCACCTGAGATTGACATCTCTGTGCGTGAGCGAGAGTTGGTGGCCGTAGTGGGCTTAATCGGCTCCGGTGTCCCGAGCATCATGAAAGTTGCAGGTGGTGCAGTCGCGACGCCCAAGGGAGCATCAATTCTTCTCGATGGCGCAGAAATTGAATTTCGCAGTCCTGCTGATGCCCAAAAGAGGGGTATCGGCTTTGTCAGTGATGACCGGAAAGCCCAAGGGATTGTGCCCCTGCGATCCGCGGCAGAAAACATTGCGCTGCCGTCCCTCAAACGTTTTGGTGGGCCATTCGTGCACCGTAATGCATTTCGGAGCGCGGCACTTGGCTGTCAACAGACCTTTGATATCCGGTGGACTTCTCCAGATCAGCCAGTCGGTTCACTTTCGGGTGGAAATCAGCAAAAAGTAGTTTTGAGTCGCTGGCAAGTCCGCGAGTCGACCTTCCTGGTAATTCAGGAGCCATCCCAGGGTGTTGACATCGGTGCTCGCCTTCAAATTCACGATTACCTTGTGGATTATGCAAAGTCCGGTGGGTCAGTGTTTTTCTCAAGCTCTGACCTTGATGAGGTGAGAGATATTGCCCATCGCATCTATGTCGTTCACGCTGGCGAAATCGTGGCCGAGTTCGTCAACAACAGTGAAAATCCTGTAACCCGAAGCCAACTTGCGCAAGCTATGGCGGCCATGATCGATCGTGACGAGAAGCAGGGAGTCTCCAATGACTGAAACATCTACGGTTATCGCAACAGATGCCAGGGCTCGCCGGCGAAAGCCGCGGATCTCGTTTGATGCAGCTTTTGTGCCAGCGATCATCATCATCTTGTTGGTCATCTTGTCCGTAGCCTCGCCGGTGTTTCTTAGCTCACGCAACCTTGCCCAAATCTTGCTTCAAATCTCAACCCTAGGCATCGCCGCGGTCGGTGCAACATTGGTG
>JANQZS010000108.1:36507-60033 GCA_030728405.1 Candidatus Nanopelagicales bacterium
TTATCAGTGGTGATCTGGACCTGTCGATCGGAGCGAACGTTGCCTTGTCGGGGGTGATAACTGCAATCGCAACCATGAATTGGTTTGCAGGAAACTGGGTTTTGGGAGTCGCTCTCGGCCTTTCCTGCGGGGTGTTCATCGGATTAATAAATGGCGTATTGTCTGCGATTCTTCGAGTTCCAGCATTCATCGCGACACTTGGCGTGGGGGTTATCGCAGGCGGACTTGCTTTGTGGTTTACCAATGGCCTCACCGTGTCTGGGCTGCCCGAGGATTTTGCGGCTCTGGCCACCACGAATTTCTTAGGTTTGCAAACGTTGGTGTGGTTCATGCTAGCCACTTTCCTATTGGGCGGGATCATCCTGCATTTCACCAATCACGGCCTTCGAACCTATGCCGTCGGCGGCAATAGGGAGGCGGCATTTCTCTCTGGTGTGCCCGTGGCGCGAGTACGCATCACAAACTTTGCCTTAGCCGGATTTTGTGCGGGGCTAGCGGGGGTGCTACTCACAGCGCGCGTCCAGGCAGGCCAGCCAAGTATCAGCACCACTCTCACCCTTTATGCGACAGCGGCTGTAATTCTCGGCGGTACGTCCCTTCTCGGCGGTGAAGGGTCCATGCTGAGAACTCTCTTTGGCGTTCTCCTCATCGGTGTTGTTCAAAATGGCCTCGACATCATGCGCGTTGATTATGCGCTCAAGGAAGTCGCGGTCGGTGCAGTCTTCGTCCTCGCAGCAGCCTCAGAGGCGCTCAGGAGAAGGAGGTGACCCTTGCCAAGGTCGCTTCACGTCGGTGTCCATGTAGTACTCAACTGAAGGAGTCCAAGGAATGAATCGAAGTAAGAATAGAAGAGTGTGGACGGGTTCAATCGCGGCCCTGTCGATGGCTCTTGTGCTTGCCGGCTGCTCGTCGAGCACTTCGGACGAGGCATCAACCGCGGAAACCTCAGCAGCTGAAGAGGTAGCCGCCGTGGAAACCTCAGCGGCCGAAGCAGCTGCTGAAGGAGAGCCACTCACGATTGGGGTGAGTTTCTACTCCCAGCAGATCCCTCTATTCGTCGAAATGCTTGAAGGCGTGAATGACCTCGCTGCAGAGTTGGGCGTGGAAATCATCTTCGCTGACGGAGGTGGAAGCGCTGAGGAGCAGACCAATCAGATCGAAAACATGATCACTAGCGGAGTCGATGCCATCATCGCATCGCCGGTTGACGCCAATGCCATGGTGCCTGCCTACGAGAGTGCGACAGCTGCTGGAATTCCGATCTTCTCCGCGGCCAACAAGGTGGCAGATGAATTCGAGACTGGTTTTGTTGGTCCAGACCTCGTTTCTTACGCCACCCAGACATTGGATCGCCTGATTGATTGCATGGGCGGCGAGGGCGAGCTTGTCCTCATCACAGGGCCACCCCAGATCTCCTTTGTGCAACTTCAGCAACTGGGCTGGGACGCTTCATTGGCGAATAACCCCAATGTCAAGGTAGTTCAAACTCTTGTTGACGAGGATCTCTCCACGGCGAAAGCTGTTGACCTCGCAAACGCTGCATTGACTGCCAACCCCAATGTCAAGGGAATCTTGAGCAGCACGGACAACATCGGTGTCGGTGTTGAACAGGCGATCAAGGGACAAGGTCTTGATCCCAAGTCCATTTGTACAGCTGGCTGGGATGCTCAGCCGAACGCAGTGGAACTTGTCAAGGCAGGGTCCTACGACCTCACGCTCTCCTACCTTGGATACAAGTGGGGACAGGTAGCTCTCGAAACAGCGATCGCCGCTGCTGAAGGAAATCTGCCTGCATCGCATTACATCGTGACCGATGGTCTCTTCATCGATTCGTCAAATGTGAATGATTTGACAGCTGATCAAATCAAGGGCAAGACGCCCATTTCCTAACCCGAAGTTGATCCGTGGTGTGGTGACGCCATTTCGGCGGCACCACCCCACGGACGGGTTGTCGCACTGTTCATTGCGTGCCGCAGGGTGGGCAATGTGTGCAGTGTCTACGCATTGAGAACGAGGGAGCACTCATGGCCAATTTTGACTTCGAGGCAATACCGGGGTTTCGGTCTGGTTCACCACCCCAATACCTCGGTTACCATGAAGAGGTTGATTTCCTTGACGAGTTGGAAGCGGTCTGGGGTCAAAAGTGGGGTGCTCAAGGAATCGGTCGACTGAGACAGGTAGCGATGAGCACACCCACTGCTGTGGAAGTGCTTGCCGAATACGACCTCGAGCGTGCATTTTTCCTCTACGGTGGCGATTTGCCGAATCTAGAGTTGATGCAAGAACAGCATGCAGGGCTCATGGCGGCCTACCGCGGTCTCGGAATTGATGTACGTATTTTTGAATACCCTGAAAGTCCCAAATCTGCTTACGGACCACTCAAGCGTGCGGTTTCCGCTGCCGCGGGTTTTGTTATCAATGGTGGGGCTGTAATTGCCCGAGAAGGGGCCCCATACTGGCGCGGACGTTCGCGGTATGTATCGCAATACTTACAATCCATCAATTGCCCAATTCTGCTCACCGTGCATGGCAAAGGTGTATGCGAAGGTGGAGCGTTTACTCGCATGGCGGACGATTTCATCATCGCCATGCTGAGCCAAGACTGCAACCAAGAAGGAATCGATCAGGTCCGGCCAGTGCTTGAACGTGCTGGATATCGGATCTGGGTTGCTCGATCACCTGGTCCGTTACACAACTACCATCCAGAGATCTTTGGATGGATGCACGCTGACATGTGGATTGCACCGCTAGACCGACGACTCGCATTGGTGTACCCGCCATGGTGCGATTTCGAGACTCTGCGCTATTTGCACTCCATTGGATATGAGCTCATTGAAGCCGATCGGGGGGAGATGGAGACCGTGGCAGCAGCGAACCTCATCACCATCGAGCCTAATTTGGTTCTCATGCCCAGTGGGGCACCGCGAACTCGACAACTGCTTGAGAAGAACGGGGTGGAAGTGCTCGAGGTACCCTACGACGAGGTGATCAAGTACGGAGGCGGGATCCGCTGCACCACCATGCAACTGGTCCGTGATTCTGGCCCGTCTGTCTTCGAGTAGTGAGGTTGAAGTCTGTGGCCCAAGCTGCACGCCCGCGTCGTGTCCTTGTTACAGGAGGCGCTTCGGGAATCGGACTGGCTGTCGTGCGTGCTTTCGCCGAGGAGGGCGATTTTGTTGTTTCCCTGGACTTGACCGAATCCTCAGCTGCTTCAGAGAGCGTCATTGGTGATGTTCGTGAATCAAAGTCTCATGAGCAGGCAGTTGCAACTGCCAGCAAAGGCGAGGGACTAGACGTTCTTGTCGTAAACGCTGGAATCCACGATGGGGGCTTGGGATTGCACTCGGATGTGGACGAGCTGATGGCGGGTCTTCATTCAGTACTCGACATTGACGTCATCGGCTATGTCCTGGCCTTACGCGCTGCCGCTTCGGACCTTGCAGCCGGATCGGGGACCGCGATCCTGACTCTGTCAGATGCTTCCTTCTTGGCGGGACAGACTGGGGCTGGTATCGCATACACCGCTGCTAAACATGCTCAAGTAGGCATTCTTATGTGGGCCGCACGGGCTCTTGCCCCAGCAGTGCGTGTTAATGGTGTTGCGCCGGGTGGGGTGATTACCGGGCTCTGTGCGATTGACAAAGATGGCAGCAAGCCGCTATTTGCTGATGCCGAATCAAAACGCGAATTAGTTGCATCTCGAAATCCATTAGGGACGGTGCTTGAGCCTGAAGAGGTGGCGCAGTTATTCGTTTGGCTCGCCTCAACAGCGGCTCGAGGCATGACCGGTCAGATCATTCGTCCTGATGGTGGGCTGGCGCTGCGGTGACCGTCCGCCGGATGGTAGTAACGGGGTCGTCATCAGGGATTGGGCGGGCGCTGGCTGTAGAGGCCGCTGTTCGCGGATGGGTCGTAGTGCTCGTTGGGAGGGATCACGATCGACTCCATGCGGTTGCCGCAAAGTTGCCGGGCAGCCGCCATGAAATCCTAGAAGCCGACCTGTCGACCAGCCTTGGTGTTGACATTGTTGCGAGTCGACTGCGCGATGAAGCGTCACCCTGTGCAGGAATAATCAATGCAGCCGGGTTGGGCACCACTCACCCGTATCCCTTTGGCTCTTTTGATGATGAAAAGCGCATGATCCGCGTCAACGTTGATGCAGTTCTTGCACTTTCTCAAGTGGCAGCTGAGGTCTTCTGTCTTCGTGGTTCCGGGGTGATCATGAACGTCTCATCAACCGCTGCCTACTGGTCAGCTGGGACGTACGCGGCGTCCAAAGCATGGGTTCTAGCAGCGACGCAAGGCCTTGCTGCTCAATGCAAAAGTTCTGGCGTGCAGGTCATGGCCCTCATCCCAGGATTCACGAGAACGCAGTTTCACACACAAAGCAAGACAGATGCGAGTGGCGTGCGGCCTTGGATGTGGCTCACCCCGGAGGAGGTAGCTCGAGAGGCTTTTAACGATCTCGAGTTGGGTCGATCTGTGTGCATACCTGGGAAGCGATATCGACTTCTGGTGGGGACGGTTCGACACCTACCACCGGCGGGTCGCAGCCGAGTGCTTCGATGGCTTGCCCCTTTGGCGCCGCAAAGCAGTGAGTGACTGGTGAAAAACATCAACTCCCGGTAGTGGTTCCGTGGGGCCTTTGCCAGAACACAACCCGACGCTCAGCAAAGGCCACCGCAGCGAAGAAGAGGTAGCCAAGAACCGCCAGGACAAATCCGTATGCATACACGCGATCTGTTGCAAGGAGATCGCCTGCGATTTTTGTCTGTTGGCCGAGCCCGCGCCCGCCTCCGAGGAATTCTCCGATTACCACGCCAACCACCGCTAGAACGGATGCGGTTTTCATGCCCGCGAAAATGAATGGCAGGGAGGAGGGTAGTTGAAGCATGCGCAGGGTTTGCATCCGCGAGGCGCGGAGGGATCGGAAGAGTTGTGACTTGTCACGATCGGTCGTAGCGAGTCCAGCCGCGGTGTCCACTAAGAGTGGAAAGAATGCGATAAAGGCACCTAAAGCAACTTTTGATCCGATTCCAAATCCCAGAGCAGCTATGAACACGGGTGCAAAGACAACTTTGGGAGCTGCATTCAACGCGACAAGGAAGGGAAGCAAGACGATCCGACCGAATGCGGACTCAGCGACGATGAATCCGAAGCCAACGCCCAGAATGACAGCGAGCACGAAAGCTAGAAGGGCCTCTACAACGGTGATCACAAGTGCCTGGCGCAGCGCACCGCCTTCGAAAACTGCGATGCAGAATGAAAGAAGGGCATCAAAGGCAGCGGCTGGAGTGGGCAGGATGAAAGGCGAGACCCAACCAGACGTGGCAAGGATTTGCCATAGTCCCAGTACGACGAGCAAAAAACCAGTGAGGGAAACCGAGCGTGGTATTCGCTCCCAAATGGATCTCCGGTCAAGAAGCTTTGTTGATTCGGTTACCTTGGCGGTATCCAACTGGGAACTCATGCGGAGATCGCCTCGTCACCGAAATCATGTCCAGATTCGAGAAGTAAGCGAACTCTGTTTGTGAGGGTGAGAAATTCACCCGTCTGCATCATGTCAAGTGTTCTCGGTCTAGGCAGGTCAACGTCTACGACTCCGATCACGCGGCCAGGTCTGGCACTCATGACGAGAACTCGGTCAGATAAAAAGGTGCCTTCCGAGATGCTGTGCGTAACGAGTATCGACGTTTTGTGCACTCCTTCGACGATTCGGTCCAATTGGAGATTTAACTGTTCACGCGTTAACTCATCCAGTGCGCCAAAGGGTTCGTCGAGGAGGAGTAATTGGGGATCACTGATGAGCATGCGGCAAATTGCGGCACGTTGCTGCATTCCTCCGGACAATTCATGCGGATATTTGGCTGCAAAATCTGCGAGTCCGACGGCGGACAGCAAATCCATCGCTCTTTCCGTATGCCTCGTTGACTCGCGTTTCCCGCTCTTCAGTTCGATCGGTAGCAAGACATTACTGAGGATTGTGCGCCACTCGAGGAGCACTGGTTTCTGGAACATCATGCCGGCCTCCTCAGGGGGAGCCGTGACCGATGCTCCGTGCACCAGAACCTTGCCCGCAGTAGCTGATGTGAGACCACCGATGATGTTCAGCAGTGTTGACTTTCCGCATCCTGATGGACCAATGAGAGAAATGAACTCGCCCGCGGCAAGCGTGACAGAAATATCCTGTAGGGCAACAACGGCACCAGACTTCGTGTTGAAAATCTTGGTGACGTCTTCAACGCTTACCGCGGGGGAGTCCATCACGATCAACTCAACGAAGCCGAGTCGAATTCGTTGTACTCGGGGACGAATTCGTTATCGAAGAAGTCCGAGTCCACCGGTTGAGTCAGGTACCCCTGACTTACGAAAGCCGCAATGAGTGCATCGTGGCGATCAGGAACCGAGTAGCCCCACTGTCCATCAGCTGATGGTGGGAGGGCATACAAGGATTGGGTCTCTGCCAGCAATGCTTCAGCGAAGGGCATGTCGGCGATCTCATCAGGATATTGCGCGCCAATGATGTCTAGAACTGCCGAGGGATTTGCTCCACCGAAAACTGTCGCCATGGCGCTGCCACGACCCAATGCCTGAATCACTCCAGGATTTGCCTCTACATATTCCCTCTTCATCACATAGATCGCATCGAAGAAGATCTCAGAACCAGGCAATTCGACCTGCACTAGTTCTGCACCTCGTAGGCGCAGGACTGCTGTGTCAATAAAGGCGGCTGCATAAGCCTGGATTTCGCCACGCTCGAAAGCTGTCAATGGCGCAGCGCCTGGGCCAGTTGCGAGGATTTCGTAGTCGACTCCGGCTTCGAGTCCTTGTGCTGACATGAGCGGCACTAGCCACGACTCCGCACCGGCACCAACCGAATCGACGCCGATGACCTTGCCGCGCAAATCTTCGGCTGTCGTGACACCAGAATCGGCAGTGGTCTGCAAAGCAAACACATCAGATTGGTACAAGGTGTAGACGGAGACTAGGTCGGCACCTTCCTCAACGGCCTTCAGTGCAGGGCCAGGACTGCATATGCAGATGTCCGCCTGACCTGAAAGGAGTTGCTGCATGCCGGCTCCTGATCCATCTGCTGCCTCAACAGTCAGGTCGATCGCCCCGTCGAAATAGCCTTGAGCCTGGGCAACAATGGGTGGGTAGAAAGCAATCCCACTGGGGGCTGCGATTACCGCGGTGAGGGCAGCAGGAGTTGTGCCCTCCGAGGTATCTGTACTCGACGTATCTGCCGAACCTCCGCAGGCGGCCAAGATGAGGGCAGCTGCAGCGGCTGCGATTCCCATCGGAAGCCATCGCGGAGTGGAGCGGGTTGCTGATCTGGTCATGATGCCTCCAAAGGACTTTGCGCTTTGTATTACAACAACGTCTCATGCTATGAAATCAGGGTCGTCTGTACAAGGATTTTGGGAAAAAAGACTTGATAGATGTTGATTTAACGGTTTTGGTAAGCCTTGCCCTCTGGGTAGGTCACCAATTCGATGAACAGCCCCCAGGGTGCTCGGGTGTAGATGAAGCGCGCACCCTGACCTGATTCTGCACCAGCAAACAGGAGGGGATCGCCCAGAACTTCGACGCCCTCCGCGCGGAGGTGAACGAGGGCCTCATCTAGGTCTTCGACGTAGAACGCAAGGTGATGACCACCTGAATCTGAGGTTCGGGGGAATTCTCCTCGCTGGTCAGGAGCGTCATAGGCAAGAAGTTCTATGAGGTCCCCCGCAACCTCAATCAGTGCAATTCCATTTACCAAGGTGTCTGGGTGCCTGGCGAAATTATTCACGTTCACCACCGGATTGGGCGGGTAGGGCTGGTGGCGGACTAGCACCTCTGCTCCAAATACCCGCGTGAAGAATTCGATCGCCTCGTCCAGATCAGGAACTGTCACTCCCATGTGATCAATTCCGCGAATCCTCATGCTATTGGCCTTTACCACGACACCCGTCCACCATTGATGGGCAGTACGGTTGCGGTCACTTGACCTGATGATTCACTCACTAAAAACTCCAGAGCTGACACGAGATCTGTGGGTCGCGCCAATGATTTGATTGCTTGGCGATCACGGTAGAGCTCAAGGCGATCTTTGCTCACCCGCTCCTCGATGTCGGGCGTGAGCACGATACCTGGGGCGATGCAGTTCACCGTGATCTTGTGAACACCGAGTTCGCCAGCCAGGGCTCGCGTAAACCCGACGATTCCGGCCTTGGAGGTGACGTATGCAGTCATATTTCTTACCTGCATATCCCACACAACAGTAGACGTCAGATTGACAATACGACCAGCGCCAGTGGCGATTAGGTCATTAAGGAATGCCTGCGAAAGCAAGAAAGCGCTGTCTAGGTTGACCCGCATGATGCGGTGCCAATCATTGATCGAAGTATCTTCGAATGGCATATACGGTGAAATACCAGCATTGTTCACCAGCACCCGAACTGGTGGAAGTTGCTCCTGGATGAAATCGCGAAACGCACTGACATCGGCTGGATCCGCTGCGTCACCAATGAATGAGACCCCGAGACCCCCACTCGAGGTGATTGCATCAAGTGTCTCGTCACATGCCACGACATCGAGAATGGCAACTGCATGCCCGTTTGCTGCTAGTGCTTCAGAAAAAGTTCGTCCAAGCCCTTGAGCGCCACCCGTAACAACGGCGGTTCCCCTAGTTGTGTCGGACAACATGAAACCTGACGTAGTGATCGTCCACATGCACCTGAGAAAAGGCGACGGCTTCACCTTGCGCGGTGTAATGCGTCTCCAAAAGCATGATGTAGGGCGTTCCTGGCGCTAACGTCAGGGGGAAGTCCTTGGCGTCGGGCACGATAACTGGCACGATCTCAACGACGACATGATCGATTGTTCGTCCTGGCCAAGTTTGGCTGAAGGCAAAGATGGAATCATCGAAGTCGTATCCCTGACCATCACTCAGTGCATCCTGAGTGGCTACGGAAACGTACGAAAAGGGAATCTCGTCCTCGATATGGATAGCAGCCTGTCCATCGGCAAAGAAGGTCTTGGAGGTCGTCACCACAGGGGTGGTATTCGTGATTTGCAGCGCCCGGATGGCGTCAGGACCGGGCTTATCGTCACGGCGGTAACTGCCCACTACCTTCACATCGTCATGGGTCGCCTTCAACATGGCTCGAAAGCCGATCAGTCTTTGCAAAATAATGCTTTCGCGGCCGACGTGAGTTCGGATTACCGTGCCCCGACCGGGTGCTCGACTCACCATGCCTAAGCGCTCTAAGGATTGCAACGCTGCACGCAATGTTGTCCGGCTGACATTGAGCATCTCTGCCAAGTCAGGTTCTGAGGGAAGCCGGTCATCAGGAAAACGTCGCTCTAGAATTGCGTCCAACAGAGCGCTCGTGGTCTGATCTGCGAGGGATGCTGTCCTGATTCTCGGAACCAAGAGATCAGATGGTCCCCGCGTCGTCGCAGCCTTAGTGACCACCAGATCCCACCCCCTTAAATGGCCGATCCACTCCTTCGGGGAGTGGAGTCTGGAACACACGAAGCGTGAGGTCAAGTGTCTGGTAGTAGCCCACAAGCACAACAAGCTCCACGAACCCAGCAGGTCCAAGCACAGTCTGGCACTGTTCAGCGAGTAACGGGGTGACATCCCGTTCAGTGACGAGCGAGCGTGTCACTCGCAGAATCAGCAGCTCAGTCTGATCAAGGCCGGCAGGTTCCTTGCCTTGGCGAATGTCCCTGATATCTGCGTCGGAGATTCCACAGGCACGTGCAATGGGTTCATGGGCGTACCATTCGAAATCGCTGGCGCTTTCGGCGGCAAGGGTGAGAATGGCGACTTCTCGGGCGCGATCGGTGAAGAGGGTGCGATACCGGATTGCAGATCCGAGTTCTTGCAGCGGGCCACCAATAGAAGGTGCAACCACCATTGCGTTGAAGGGTCCTTCTAGGCGACCATCTGAGTTCAACAAGCGAAAGTGTTGGGGTCCAGCAGCCCGCGGCCCACCTGTGATCGAGTGATAGACAGCACTAGCATCTGGGCCGAGTTCCGATGGCGCAAGCCATGGAAGTTCACCGTGGTTGACCATTTTCCTCCCCTCAGTTTTAAAGTTAGTCTGTCATACAGAAGACAATCATGCCATAATGTTGGCACATGGAACTATCGGAATGGAGGCACGCATGAGCGAGGTTGAGTCTGACGGCCCGGTCTCCGTGCTGCGCAGGACATGGGGAGATGAAGAAGTTTTTGTCCGCGAGTTGGATCGCGTGTTCAAGCATTCGTGGCAGTTCTTGGCCCACGATAGCGAGATTCCGGACCCAGGCGATTATGTGCAGCGGCGCATGGGGCGTGATCGCGTGATTGTTGTCCGTAGTGAAGATGGAGTAATCCGGGTCTTTCTCAACACCTGCCGACATAGGGGAGTTCCATTATGTCGCGCAGACGAAGGTAACTCCTCGCACTTTCGGTGCAGTTACCACGGTTGGACTTTCGCAAATACAGGAGTCCTGCGTGGAGTGACGTACCAACCAGATGTGTATGGCCGTGACGGTATCGATAAATCGGAATTAGGTCTCTTTGAACCAGCCCACGTCGACACGTTTCTCGGAATGGTTTTTGCAACATGGGACCAAGATGCGGTTCCACTTCGCGAATACCTGGGCGATCTGGCCTGGTACCTCGAGGCGCTCATGGGTAAATTTGATGACGGACTTGAAGTAGTGGGTACCCCGGTACGAAATATTGTGAAAGCGAACTGGAAGACCGAAGGCGAAAACCTATCCGGAGACGGTTACCACACCATGGTCACGCACGCCACGGCCGTTGAATTGGGACTCTTCGCTACACCTAAAGATCTCGAGAAGCTCACCGAAGTAGTAACGCCACGGTTTACCGGACGTACCGTCGATTGCGGTAACGGCCACACCATCCGCGTGCAGCGCCTACCTGTCGAGATTGAGGGCAATCAGTATTGGGGATATCCCGAGGAAATGTGGGAGCAGTTTGATCGCAACCTCAGCCCGGAGCAACAACAGGTGATGTCCGCGTTATCGGTGTGCCACGGGTCAGTGTTTCCCAACATGTCATTCATCGAGAATTTCAAAACAAATGTCGATGGCCCTGGGTTACATGCACGTTACTTCCGGATCACTGTCCGATACCCGATCTCAGCGACTCACTGCGAGCAATTGTGGTTCCTGCTGCAGCCGCGCAACGCAGATCCACAATGGCGACGTCTGTCTGCTCAGGCATATTTGAGAACGAATGGCCCTTCCGGGATGTTCGAAATCGATGACACCGAGAATTTTGTTGGAATTTCTGAAGCATCTGTCGGTGAAGTTGCTCGCGACAAATCGATCACTTACCTCGGTGGCTTGAAGAACCCAAAAACTCCGAGCGATGTTGGCTGGCCAGGGGATGTTGTAGATGGAGACAAAACCGAGAAGACACTTCGGGCGTTCCACAGGCAATGGGCCGTGATGATGGACGATGACGTGGTTGTCTCGTGACTTCCGATTTTGCGCCGCCGTTCGCGGAAATATCTCAGATGTGGGCCTCTCCTGAGGAGCATGCTGCAGTTTCCGCGTTTCTTGCCCACGAGGCTGAAGCCATTGATTCTCGTGACTATGCAACGTGGCTCTCCTTGGTCGATGACGACTTCACCTACCAGGTGCCCGTTCCCCGAACACCAGATAACCCATTCACCCCACACTACGATTTGCGCTCGATGCTCATTGATGAGTCCAAGTGGTCTCTCGAATCGCAGTGGTTCCGGAGACTTGATCGAGACCTCTACGAGTTATCTTGGGCAGAGAATCCACCTGTAAGATTTCGCCATTTCGTGAGCAATGTCCGGGTGCGTCGCACAGAGAATCCAAAGTTGCTCGATGTTCGCAGCAATGTGATGCTGATCGGCACTCGCCAATCTGATGCCCCCAAGTTTCTCACGGGTGAACGAAGCGACGTCATCAGCATCATTGACAACGGTTACCGCCTTGCTCGTCGATGGGTGGTTCTTGACCAGGTCGTCATTGATTTCCCGCAACTTCGGATCATGTTGTGAGCGCGCACATCCCGGAGGTTCCCAATGATGAAGTGCGAATCGTTATTTCGAACGAATTCGCATCCGTGGAAGTACGTAAGGTCGCGACCCGAAATGGTGAACGATTGCAAATTCGCTCACTTGGCAAGCAGACCTCCGTACGCCTTGATGCGATAGCACTCGAAGCTTTGACCTGGTCAGATGCAATTGAAGTCGGAATGGCTTTAGAAAATCCCCTTGGACCTGAAATAGGTGAGGCATGACGCCCCTAATTGTTGGTTGCCCGAGTCGAGGAGGACTAGCGACCCTCTTAGCACTGTCGAACGTCGTTGCAGGAGAAGTGACTCTCGCATGGAGCGACCGCGAAGAACTAGTACTAGCGGTCCCGCAAGTCCTAGACGCAGGTGGAACCACTCTCTTGGTTGATGCAACCGATGGAGCAGCCACGGAACACGCGCTAGTCCATCAATTGCAGGTCATGGGCGCCCCTCAGTTCGTGTGCATGGTCGCAGAGGACCCTCGCGATGCAGCTGAATTGGGCAGCATCGCTGAGACGCTGTTGCGGACTGTTCCACCATGCGCAGTCCTGGTTATTGGCGGCGAACTTGCATCCGCAGCCGTCACAAGAGTTCTCGAAGATCTCGAACTTCCGGTGCCCTTGTCAGTGAGCCTTGAAGAGGCGGCTGAAGTCGCAGTGGAACTTGCCGAATTTGCACGATGGGAGACGTCTCAATGACCGCCAAATACAACAAGGGTGATGCACGCGCATGGGCCTTGGAGTCACTGACTGGTTGCTGCGGCTGCATTCAGCCGACCTTCACATCATCACTCGAGTCACTGAACGAAGAAGCTATTCGTTTTGATGTTCGTCGTGAAATTGAACTGGGGATGTCGGGTGTTTTGCTCGTATCAGAGTGCGGAACGACACCATCTGAATTCGCTGAATTCACCCGCATAGTGGTAGATGAAGCGGGTGACCAACTCATCACGGTTTTGCAGGCTTCGGAACCGACGCTGCAGAGCACAGTCGCAGCGGCAGAAATGGGTGCTCGAGCGGGCGTAGACCTTGTTATGCCCTCCTACCCGTTGTATTTCAATCCCACGTCTCATGACGATGTATTCGAATTCACCAGAACTGTGGCAGAAAAATCCGGCGTTGGCATGATCATTTTTGCAATGGATCAGTGGAATTTCGGTCGCTTGCACGCTGCAGGTTTCCCGTTATTCCTTCTGGAGCGGATGGTTGAGGAGATCCCAGAAGTCGTCGCGATCAAGAATGAGGTCGGGGGACCAGGCGTCGGAGGCATCGCATCAGTTTTCGAGCGATTTAACGATCAAGTGGTTGTGACTGACCCGCTTGAGTTCAATGCGCCAGCTTGGATTGCAAATTACGGTATGCGTTTCATGGGTACCTCAAACTATGAATGGATGGGGCCCGTAGTCCCGCAGATGCTCGCCTTGCTGAGCGATCCGGCGACCTGGGATGAAGGTATGGATCTCTACTGGCGAGTTGCTCCTGCTCGACGAGCTCATGCAACGGTCTGTACTCCATTGGTGGCAAATAGCGGTCTTGTCCCGCGCATGCATTGGAAATATCAGGGATGGCTTAATGGTTTCAATGGCGGACCCATTCGGCAGCCGCATATGCGAATTAGCGCTGCGCAAATGACCACATTGCGTAATGCGGCGGTGGCTTCAGGGCTCGATATCACCAGCGATGACGACGCACTCTTTTACACTGGAAGGAATCCTGAATGAGTGACTATGGCTCGATGCTCCTTGTAAATGGTGAAGACGTGGATCGTCTCGCAACCGTCCCCGTTGCGTTGGCGGCAGCTGAAGAAGCCGCGCTACTTCTGGCGCGGGGCAACATTGTGACTGGCCGCGTGCAGGTGAATGGTCCCGTTGCATGGATGCGAGTGCTCGCTGGAATGGTCACAGATCTTGATCTACTTGGCTACAAGGAGTTTCATCGTGTTGGGCGCGATGTTCGCTACCACGTTCACCTCTACCGCGAGTCAACGGGAGAGATCCTTGGTGTTGTAGACGGGCGGCGAATCACAAGTCTGCGTACAGCAGCCACAGCGGCGATTGCAGTTCGCCATTGGGCTAATGATCGTCCGATCCGTGTTGGTTTGATTGGATCAGGCGAGGAAGCGCGTGAAGGCCTGCGGGCGATCGCAGGGGCGACGCAAGTGCCAAGGGCCACTGTTTTTAGCCCTACTCCAGCGAACCGGGATGCCTTCGCTGAGGAGATGTCAGCCGAACTAGAAATGGAGGTTGTTGCCAAGGCGAATCAGGCCGAAGTTCTGGATGAATGTGACATGTTGTACGTGGCGACTTCCTCGCACAACCACCCATTCCTTTCTGCAAGTGATCTAGGGAATATAGGAATGATCGCTGCGATTGGATCGACGCAGCCGGTTCACCGAGAACTCACCGGTGATGTCTTTTTGGCCGCAGCCCAGACAATTGTCGATACACCTGATGCCACTCACGAGTCCGGTGATTGCATTGAGGCCTCAGCGCAAGGATGGGATGCCAAGTCAGCCATTCTTCTAGGTAGTTATCTCTCAGAGAAACCTATGAATAGCGGCCTAACAATCTTTAAGTCAGTGGGCAGCGTAGAGCAGGATCTCGTCCTCGCTTATTACCTGATCGAAGCAGCCCGTTCTAATCAAGCCGGCGCCGTCGTTCCCGACGTCGCTTCCCTACGAGTGATGCGCTAAGAGCACAAGGAGTTTGACATGCAAATTGTTGATATGTCCCACAACTGGGGAATGCACACGCCAGGGTGGGTTGGATACCCGGGCTGCAAAATTTATTACACTCAGACACTTCAAACAAACCGCATAGTTTCGCAGCGAATCGAAACGTCGCTGCATACCGGAACACACCTTGATGGTCCGATCCATGCTGCTGATGGTGGCGCTGACATGGCTTCTCTGCCTTTGACCAAACTCATTCATGAGGGCGTGGTGGTCGACCTGTCCGATGTGTTGAGCGATTGGGATGTCATCACACCTGAACACATTCTGTCCAAGGTAGAGGTGAAAAAGGGCGACATCATCATTGTTCATACTGGCTGGCACAAGTACTACACCGGACAGCCGCAGCAGGATCTCGTGCGTTATTTCTGCATGCATCCAGGCGGTGGCGTTGAGTTAGCTCGGTGGATGATGGATATGGAAATCAGCTGGTGGGGTATTGATGCAGGCAGCGGTGACCACCCGATGAACACCACGATCAGACATATGCGTCCAGATATTGCTAAGCGCTTCGAAGAGCACGTCGGGATGACATGCCTTGAGTACTTTGGCGAATATGAGTATGTGCATCATCTCTCGGGCAGGGTGATCAAAGAAGACTTGTTCCCCATGCACCATCTTGCCTTTCCTGCTGGCTGTATCCACGCAGAAAATGTGGGCGGGGATATCGAGGCCATTTTGAACAAGCGCTGCATCATCGGAGCATTCCCATGGAAAATCGAAGGCGGCGAAGGTTGCCCTTGTCGGATCATGGCATTCTTCGATGTTGGCCCCAACGAGGTGGTCGACGCTATTGCAGATGGAATCTTCACGCTACCGAAGGGGTGATTCCCACAAAGTGGCCCCACCATTTTGTGTAGGCATGGTCCAAATGCGTTCTGCGCCTTTGGATCCGTTGTCGAACGCCGCAATGACTGGTGCTGCCATCGAGCGTTGTGCTCGTGAGGGTGCAACGCTCGTGGTGCTGCCAGAACTTGCTGCCACGGGATATGTTTCAGATAGTCACGCTCTACAGCCGATTGCTGAATCAGTGGCTGATCCGGGGCCAGTGTTGGCAGCATGGGTTGATTCTGCACGTACGCACGAGGTGGCAGTGATCGGCGGATTCGCTGAGCGAGATGGAGACAACCTCTACAACTCTGCGGTAACGATCGATACTTCGGGGCGGATTGTTTCGGTGTATCGGAAACTCCATTTGTTCGGCCAGGAGCGAGATTGCTTTAAGCCTGGGAATCTTGGATTGCCAATTGCCACAGTTTCCGGCGTGCAAGTTGGCGTGCTGGTCTGTTACGACCTTCGCTTTCCAGAGGCCATGCGAATCATGGCCCTTCGAGGCGCGGAGGTCATCGCGGTTCCTACTGCCTGGGTTGCTGGATTTGACAGGACGGTTCCGGCGACAGGTCGAATCGGACAAGTAGACGGCGCGGTAGTTCAGGCAAACCTCAACCAAGTGTTTGTTGTATGCGCCGACACGGTTGGAGTGATCACGGACAATACCTTCCTGGGCCGGTCAGTCGCGGTAAGCCCATTTGGTGAAGTGATCGCCGGTCCACTCTCACCCGACCAGGAAGATTATGCGATCATTGAAATTGATGTAGCCCAAGTTTCTGCGGCGCGCCATCGCGGTCCTGGGATAGACCCATTCGCCAACCGGCGCACTGATGTTTACGGCACGGAACTGGGGTATCAGTACGGAACCGCCAGTGAAGAGAAGGAGAAACGATGACGCCTGTAGCAATCACCCACGTTCGCTATGTGGCGCTGGGAGTTCGTAATCTTCCTGCGCAGGTGGAATTTTACAAGGATGTATGGGGTCTGAGTGCACGTGAGAGTGACTCCGGATTGCAGTATTTCGGAGCGCCCGCAAGTCTCGATCCACACATTCTTCGTTTGCGCGCATCAGAGTTTGATCGGGTCGATCTCATTTCTTTTGCAGTGCCATCCGCTAAAATTGTTGACTCCTTTGCGGCCACGTTAAGAAGCAGTGGCGTGAGATTAATCAGTGAACCTGCAGGTTCAACGGCACCGGGTGGCGGATATGGATTCCGGTTTTTTGATCATGAAGGCCGAACTTTGGAGATCATGTCTGATGTTGAGCTCGTCTCGGCTGCAGAACTTCCGGAGCGGGACTGGCATCCGGCAAAACTGTCCCACGTAGTAATCAACTCTCCAGATATCGAAGCAGCAGCACGTTGGTACGGAGAGCATCTGGGGCTTCAGGTGTCGGATCGGCTGGCCGACAGGATGATCTTCCTCCGGGGAGATAGCAATATTCATCACACAATAGCGATTGCGGCGGCTCCACATGTATCTCTCAATCATGTGGCATATGAGTCCAGGGGCATCGATGAATACCTGAGGGCATCCGGTCGGCTCATTAGATCTGGATTGCCATGCGTGTGGGGTCCAGGCCGACACGGCCCTGGAGACAACACGTTTGCTTACTTCAGTGATCAATCGGGCTTTGTGGCCGAATACACCACGGCCCTGCAGGTGGTCGATGATTGGAACGCTTGGCAGCCCCGGGTTCACCCGGTGACTCCTGAATGGTCTGATCAATGGGGAACCGCAAACATCCGTGATCCAGAACCATTCGTGGGTCGACCAGACCTCGGTGTGCATGATGCGCCACCCGTGTAATCCCGCCATCCATCGCTACCTTTAGAGAGATGCCATGAGAGCCGAAGTAGACACCATGTTGTGTAAGGCCTATGCCAACTGCACATTTGAGGCGCCAGAAGTCTTTGAGGTAGACGAGACTACGGGCAAAGCTCACATCCTTGTTGAGGGTTCGCTGGAGTCGCGACGTGACGAAGTCGAGCGCGCTGTCGATGCTTGCCCTGTGGGCGCCATCCGTCTTACAAAGTAACGGGCGCGACATCCACAAGAAGTTTTCCCGTCGACGCCCGGGATTCGATGCGCTCATGTTGGCGGGCAGCGTCGGGCAGGGGCACTCGGCTATCCAGTTGAATCTGGAGTCGACCGTCTTCGATTCGATTCATGATTTCAGACGCGGCTGCGCGCCACGAAGCAGAATCGCCGATGTAGTCCTTACCTCGCACCCGTCGAACAGCCAACGAACCTGCCGACAGCAACTCAAGATCGATGGCAGGCAGCGGACCTGCGGCGGCACCAAAGTACACAACGGTGCCATGTGTCTTGAGCATCTGAACATCGCGGAGTGCTTGAAGGCCACCATTTGCATCAAAGACGAGGTGTGCTCCCTCGGGTGCAACCGATCGCACTTCTTCCACGAGTTGGTCGGAATCGATGCATACGGCGGCCGCTCCGAGCGCAAGAGGAATCGACGTCTTTGCGTGGCTACCCACGACTGCGATGACTCGGGCGCCGCGCTCGACCAGCAATTGGGTAAGCAACTGCCCGACGCCACCTGCGGCTGCAAAGACGACAACGGTGTCTCCCACATTTATGGGAGCACATTGATGCGCGAGATACCAAGCAGTTGTTCCTTGCATAAGAGCTGCAGCTGCAATCTCACTGGGCACCGAATGAGGAATCGGCATAAAGAACTGCGCTGGACCCTGCACCAGTTCGGCATAACTCCCTTGAATCTTCGACCACGCAACGCGATCACCAAGTGTGAAGTCGGAAACGTCGGCAGCCATGTCGATGATGGTGCCTGCACCTTCTACGCCCGGAATATGACTTGGCGGCAGTGGCACGAGACCTTTGCGCTGCATCACATCCCAGTAGTTCACTCCCGCGATCTCGACGGCAACACGGATTTCGCCTTGCTCCAGGTCGGGCAGCTCGGTTTCGGTGGATGCCAGAACTTCAGGCCCACCCGGGTGAGTCGCGACAACACACTTCATGTGGGCAGTATGCCGTGGTGACCTGGATTCCTTCGGCTGCCCTGGTCGTGGCTGCCGGGGGAACGATAATTCAAGCTCGACTGAATGCACAGTTGGTTGAGGTGACAAATAATCCTCTTGAAGTATCACTCATCAATCTCACTGTTGCGGCGCTCATTGCATCGGTAGCGGTGGTTGTTGCGCCAAGTCTTCGAGCATCTTGGTGGGTGCTGATGCGTGCGATTAGGTCAGGGGAACTGCGGCCTTGGCAATTGATCGGGGGAGCACTAGGGGGGTACTACATTGCCATTCAGGGAAGCGCATCTCTCGCAGTGGGCGTCGCCGTATTCACGATTGCAGTGGTGGCCGGACAAACGGGTACGGCACTCCTGGTTGATCGACTGGGAATTGGCCCAATGGGCCGTAAAGATATTTCTGCTGCTCGAATAGCCGCCTCAGTTTTGGCTTTGTTGGCGATTGCCACGGCTGCGTCCGGACGAATCGGCCGTGACGATGTCAGCCCAATCGCACTCATCATCGTCCTCGTCCTAGCCGCATCGGCGGGTGCAGCGAGTGCTTTTCAGCAGGCTCTGAATGGGAAAGTAGGGGCGGTCACCCGTCACGGGATTACTGCCGCTTGGCTCAATTTCGTCTTTGGTGCTGTACTCATGACGGGCGTTGTTGCCCTTGCCGATCTAGCCACAGGGACTACATGGGCACCGATCCCGACAGATCTTTGGTGGATGTCAATCGCCGGTGCCTTCGGACTCGTTTACATTGCCACTGTCGCATGGGTGGTGCGCACTGTCGGCGTGCTCGTGACCTCATTACTCACGTTGGTCGGGCTCTTAGCCGGGTCAGTTGTGATGGACCTGGTGGCACCCACCGCTGGCTCAGCAGTGACGTGGCAGTTGTTGGCCGGAGTTGCCCTCACCTGGATGGCTGTTCTGCTCGCGTCGCGACCCAGCCGCCGGTAAAAAGCCCGTGTGTGGCCACATTTCCTGCCAAATTGCCCTAAATATTCAAAATGTCGGACAAATGATCAATCCCAGAGTATCTTCCGGATCAGAGTTTACCGGGCTTCAACTCGAGGAGGAACGTGATGGATCCGATGGCTGCTGGAACTGGAACCGATGCTTCACCCCCTGTTGGGAAACTCGGACAGGGTAAATTGGGGGTTCCCTCGATTTCAGCGCTAGTTGTTTCAGCTGTCGCTCCAATCTCGGTTCTAGCAGCTGCCGTCCCCGTCATCTTCGCGATTCAAGGTGCTGGGACGCCGGCTATCTTTGTCATCGCAGGCGTGCTTTACGCAATTTTCGCTGTCGGTTACGTAGCCATGAGTCGCCACATGGTCAATGCAGGTGGATTCGTCGCGTACATCGATCGCGCGTTCGGCAAAAAAGCCGCGACTGCTATGGCATATGTTACGGTACTTTTCTACTTCGCAGCCATCATCTCTTTCTACGCCATCTCGGGCGCAGTCGCTGCTGACATTCTTGGCATTTTTGATCAGTACAAAATCATCACGTTTGCATTCCTGATACTGGTGGCAATTGTTGGGCTCACTGGTGTTCAGCTGAACGCTCGCGTCCTTCTCATTCTTCTTGCTGTTGAGGCGGTCACCATCATCGTTCTCGATGTGGCGCTCGCTATTCAGGGGGGACCGGACGGCTTCACTTTCGCTGGGTTCGATCCCGGCATCGTGTTTGGCGCAGGTTTCGGTATTGCTCTTCTATTGGCGATGGTGTGCTTCAGCGGTTTGGAAGCGACTGTTGTCTTCTCCGAAGAGGCAAAGAATCCGCGTCGAACCATCCCAAGGGCGGTGTATCTTTCACTGGCAGTGGTGATCGTTGTGTATGCGGTCTCAGCATGGTTGATGACGGTCCAAGTGGGTATACAAGCGGCTTCGATCGCACCGGAACAGATTGGCAGCTTCTTCTTTGATGTTGCCTATGCAGCACTCGGTGAAGGCTTCGCCACGTACCTGAGTTATCTCGTCATCCTGAGTTTTCTCGCTTTGTTCATTGGTTTCCAGAACCTCATCACGCGTTATGTGTTCGCTCTGGGTAGGGCTGGTGCGCTACCCCAAGGACTGGGTAAAACAAATGGTCGTGGTACGCCGGTTGTTGCTTCTCTAGTCGTTTCAATCACGATTGCAATAATTCTTGGCATATTCACTTTTGGTGGAGCCGACCCATTCACGGTCACATATGCATGGCTTGTGGGTCTGGGAACTGTTGGATTGCTCATCTCCTTGTGCGCAGTGAGTGTCTCGGTCATCGTGTTCTTTGGTCGAACAAAGCTCGAGACAAATGTCTGGACAACAAAGATCGCTCCTTTGGTATCTGGAGTTGGCCTACTGGCTGTACTTGTCTTGGCGCTCACCAACTACGAGATTTTGGGCAGCACTCCGGAGTCGGCGCGGCTTCTGCTCATCTTGATCCCGATAGCGGCCATCTTGGGCTGGATCGTTGCTGAATATCGAATTCGATCAGGCAAATCCCTTGATTATTCAGCTGAACTGAGCGGTTAATTCGTGGTGAAGTCAACTTTCCACTGGCAGGACCGAAGGAGTGTAAAACTGTGATGTCAACTTTGGTCCCTCGTGATTTTGATTCAGAGGCACCACCACAACACATCTTGGATTCGTTGCTTCCTGGTGAAATTCGCGCCGCCGCGAAAGCGGTCCGCGAAAAGGTAGAAGATGCAACAGAGGTGCTTTTCTCGCTCATGCTTTTGGAGGAGCCCTCCAGGGAATCTGCTGATAGAGCAACGGCTGAGCGGCAGGTTCGTGTGGTCACCTTGAATCAGCGCACTCACGAAACCGAAGAGTGGCTGGTTGCCCTGCCCAGAGGCGAAGTGATCGGCCACGAAAACCTCACAGAGAAGGGGATTACAGCTCAGCCCCCAATCGTGGTTGATGAATTCATTGAAATCGAGCGAATTGTCAAGGACTCGAGTGAATGGCAGGCCGCAATGCTCAAGCGGGGTGTCACGGATTTCGATCTTGTCCAAGTCGATCCCATGTCTGCAGGCAACTTCGGTTTCGAAAATGAACGTGGTCTGCGCATTGTTCGGACGGTCTGCTATCTCCCGAAGAACCTTCAAGACAATGCATATGCTCATCCGATCGATGGCCTGGTCACCTATGTGGACCTTACAAATGGTCGAGTCCTAGCGGTCGTAGACGATCAGGTTCTCCCGATACCAGATGAGGACTCTAATTTTCACGATGACAATGGTGTGGTGCCACGCGCTGATTTGATGCCACTTGAGATCGTTCAGCCCGAAGGTCCAAGTTTCACTGTGGATGGTTGGAAAGTGTCATGGCAGAAGTGGTCTTTCCGGGTGTCGATGAATGCCCGAGAAGGAATGGTTTTGCACGATATTTGCTATGACGATGACGGTCAGGTGCGCACCGTCATGGACCGGGTCGCATTTGCTGAGATGGTGGTCCCATACGGCGATCCTCGTCCCTCACATTTCTGGCGCAGCGCCTTTGACGTCGGCGAATACGGGTTGGGGGCCTTGGCCAATTCGCTGAGTTTAGGTTGCGATTGCCTTGGTTCGATTTACTACTTTGATGCCTATTTCTGTGATTCAGGCGGCAATCCATACACGCTGGATCGAGCCATGTGCCTGCATGAAGAGGATTTTGGTGTTTTGTGGCGTGGCGCAAATTGGCGACAGGGCGGTACTTGGGTGCGCAGGTCGCGAAGATTAGTCATCTCCTACTGGACCACGGTGGGCAACTACGACTATGGGTTTTACTGGTATTTCTATCAGGATGGCACCATCGAATGTGAAATCAAACTCACAGGAATCATCCAAACGGCCTACCTTGCTGCGGGTGACTCGTCGCCTTACCTAGGGCGAGCTGCACCGGAACTCGCCGGTCAGCACCACCAGCACATGTTCTGTGTCCGCATGGACCCTGCCGTAGATGGCCAACGGAACTCTGTTGTTGAGATTGATGCAGTACCCGTGCCAATGGGTCCGGACAATCCCTACGGAAATGCCATTGGTAAGCGAGCATCAATGATTGAAAGTGAATCGCAGGGTAGGCGAGAGACCAATACGGCCGCCGCGCGTACATGGCAAATTGTGAATGAGGAGTCGCTGAATGAGTTTGGCTCCCCAGTCTCTTACAAACTCGTGCCCGCTCAGACAGCCATGATGATCGCGGATGCTGATTCGAGTGTGGCGCGTAGGGCGACCTTTGCAAAGTCTGCTTTGTGGGTTACTCGTTACGATCCATCTGAGCGGTTTCCATCGGGAGAATTCCCAAACCAACATCCCGGGGGAGACGGATTGCCCCTCTGGATGGAGGCGAACCGTCCGGTGCGCCAAGAGCCGATTGTCCTCTGGCATTCATTTGGCACGACGCACTTTGTCCGGCCTGAGGATTGGCCTGTTATGCCGGTAGAACGCGTTGGCTTCGCCTTGAAGCCCTTTGGCTTCTTCCGTCGCAATCCTGCTCTGGATGTTCCGCCATCGCGGACTTGTCACTGATGAATCGTGACAAACTCGATGACGAACAACTGCTCGCCTGGTTCGAAGGTGTTGTGAGTGAAGCTGCTCTGCGATACCCGGGTAATCCTGTTGCTGTTCAATACGGGGACCACCCACAGCAGGTCATAGACCTGTGGGGCGACCTCAGCTCGAAACTCTGGGTCGTGTCGATCCACGGTGGCTATTTTGCGGCGGAATATGACAGAACTGTGAACGAGCCGTTGTCGCGTCGGTTGGCGTCGGAGGGTATGGCTGTAGCCAACATTGAATATCGGCGAACCGGATCTGCCGGTGTGCCAATGGATACCGTGAATGATGTGAGAGCTGCCATTGCCGAAGTGTTACTGCTTGTGCCTTCGGGGAGCAGGGTTGTGGTCACCGGCCACAGTGCTGGGGGTTACCTGGCACTCA
>JANQZS010000109.1 GCA_030728405.1 Candidatus Nanopelagicales bacterium
TGATTCCGTACTCTCGGGCGAGCGGGGCAACAACCAACGCGATGGCCCCGGTCGCAGCCGAGATCATTGCCGGCCGTCCGCCGGTAAATGCAATCGTCACGGCCATCGTGAATGAGGCAAAGAGCCCAACACGAGGATCAACGCCTGCCAGGATCGAGAACGAGATTGCCTCGGGAATAAGCGCGATCGCGACCACGAGGCCTGCGAGAACCTCGGTCCGAAAAACTCTGGGCGAAAGCCAAGCTGGTCGCGACAGGGTCGGGATCAAACGAAGAGACGACAAGAAGAAAAACTCCGATTACATAGGTGACTAGTGCTCGCAGGCTACCAAACACTCAGTCGTTCCCATATTCGCGCAAATCTTAGGCTTTGCCCTTCAGCATGAGATTCCAGTACAGCACCGGGAGCCCAACCTGCTTCAACTTGTTGAAGTCTTTGATTTCCTTCTTTGTATTGATCAGCGGAATTGATGGCTTCACGTTGAGGTCATAATCAAATTCGCATAACAGCAGGGATGAGCGGCTCGTAGTGATCGGGCACGATGCATAGCCGTCGTAACTTCCCTTTCCATTTGAGCCCTTCATGGATGCAACAAGGTTCTCCACGAGAACGGGAGCTTGTTTACGAATTGCCGCACCCGTCTTTGAATTCGGTGTAGTCGTGCAATCACCAAGACCAAAAACATTGGGATAGACGTTGTGCTGCATGGTGTTCTTGTTGACACCCATGTAACCGAAAGGGTTTTCCGGGTCTGCAAGTGCGGAGTTTCGTAACCAATCTGGCGCACTTTGTGGAGGCGTCATGTGGGCAAAGTCGTAATGAACCGTTTCTTCAGCACCCGTTTCATTGTTTTTGATAACGACGGTCTGTTCCACTGGGTTCATCTGCGTGATAGCCGAATTGAATCGAACTTCAATGCCGTACCGCTTTGCCACATCAACGAGTACGTCTGACCACACCTTCACACCGAACATTCCCGGAGTCGGCAAGACCAGGATTGGCCTAATGTTCTCCAGCACTCCCTGCTCTCGCCAGTAATCACAAGCAAGGTAAGCAATCTTTTGTGGTGCACCAGCACACTTGATTGGACCAGGGGGCATATGAAAAATTGCTGTGCCGCTCGTAGTCCGGCGGACGTTGTCCCACGTCTTTGGTGCTAGTTCGTAGCTGTAATTGCTCGACACCCCACCGCTACCGAGTGCTTCTTCCATTCCAGGAATGCCGTTCCAATTGAGCTGAATTCCAGTAGACACGACGAGCCGCCCGTACCTAATGACTGTGCCGCGCTCTGTGGTGACAGTGCTCGCCTCAGGGTCAACGCTGACAACTGAGTCGCGAACCCAGGTCACACCTTTGGGTATGACCGAGGCCATGGGGCGACCGCTATCGACGATCTTCGCACGCCCACCGCCGACCAGTGTCCAGAGTGGTTGGTAGTAGTGCGTATCGGCCGGCTCGATCAACGCTATGTCTGTTACCCCGGCTTTGCGCAGCCTGGCAGCAGTGGTTATCCCCCCGCTTCCCCCACCAATGATCACAACTGCGTGGTCTTGATCAGACATATCTTCTCCTCAATGACTCAATTCCCGCTGACCCTACTGGACAACTTGTCCGAATGTCCGTACATTTAGGGAATCCACCTGAGATCAGGAGATCCCATGGCACCCACCTCGGCCCGCATAGGCGCACAAGCGCCTGATCGCACCAGCCCGCTGCCGCTCTGGGCCCAGGTCTGCACAGATCTACGCAGGCGCATAGAGGCAGGCGAGTTCGAGGCAGGCTTTCCTGGCGAACTCAGCTTGACCGAGGAATACGAGGTCAGTCGGCACACCATTCGCGAAGCCCTACGGGTTCTTCGGGGTGAAGGAATCCTGCGGAGCGAACGAGGCCGCGCCACCACCGTCGAAGCGCCGAAGTACCAGCAAAGACTCGGCACTCTCTACTCGCTTTTCACCACAATGGAATCCCAGGGCGTGACTCAACGCAGTGAAGTGCGTCGCCTGGCTCGAACCACTAACGCCGTGATCGCCGCGAATCTCGGGTTGGCCCCCACCACGCCTCTTGTGGTTCTGGAAAGAATTCGATTCGCTGATGATGAACCA
Source organism: Candidatus Nanopelagicales bacterium (assembly GCA_030728405.1). Taxonomy (GTDB): domain Bacteria; phylum Actinomycetota; class Actinomycetes; order S36-B12; family S36-B12; genus CAIXFB01. The sequence goes on from JANQZS010000109.1 coordinate 2,103, forward strand.
TTGGCGCTCGATACTTCGTGGTTGCCCGAATCGATCGCCGGTCCACTCCTTGATGCTGATTTCACTTCAGTGGGCCTCTACGCCGAACTTTCGCGCTTATGCAACGTCGTCATTGATTCGGGGAGCGAGCGGGTCACGGCGCAACTCACTCCGCGGCACATCGCGAACCTTTTGACGATTCCCGACACCAGCGCCGTTTTTTACATCGAGCGCAAGGCATCTGCACTGTCAGCTCCTGCTGAGTGGCGGGAAACCTACATTCGTGGTGATCGCTTCAGCCTCGAATCTTTGTGGACCCCCACTACTTCTTCCATCACAGCGTCAACAGATACCACAACTGAAGAGAGCATCTGACATGGTCGCACTTGCTGCATTTCTTGCAATCTTCATCGGCGTTGCTGTTGGTCTACTCGGTGGCGGTGGATCGATCCTCACCACACCGCTGCTGATCTACGTTGTTGACTTCGACGCGAAACAAGCAATTACCGCGAGCTTGTTTGTTGTAGGTGTCACTTCTTTGTTCGGGTTGATCGGTCACGCTCGAGCTAAGCGTGTCCAGTGGCGAACAGGCCTCATCTTCGGCGCAGCAGGCATGGTCGGAGCTTTTGTCGGCGGTCAGATCGGTTCGCAT
>JANQZS010000110.1:0-6220 GCA_030728405.1 Candidatus Nanopelagicales bacterium
ACAACGCCATCCGCGCCGGTCTGGGCGACCATGTTTAATGCATCTTCTGCAGTCCAGATATCTCCGTTGCCAAGGACGGGAACTCCGGTGGGCGCGAGGTGCTCTTTGAGCCGCGCGATCGCATCCCAATCTGCTTTACCCGAATACATCTGCGCTGCCGTGCGGCCATGCAAAGAAACCCACGCCACACCGGCGTTCGCAGCAGCCATGCCGGCATCAAGGTAGGTGAGGTGGGTGTCGTCGATGCCTTTGCGCATCTTGATCGACACCGGGACCCGGCCATCGGCCGTGCTGACCGCAGCGTTCACGATGTCCCGGAACAGATCGCGCTTCCAGGGCAACGCGCTGCCACCACCTTTGCGCGTGACCTTCGGAACCGGGCAGCCAAAGTTCAAGTCGATGTGATCGGCCCGGTCTTCATCAACGATGATCCGCACCGCCTCGGCCATGACCTGCGGGTCAACGCCGTAGAGCTGCACCGACCGCGGGTTCTCATCTGCTGAGAAGGTGACCAGGTCCATGGTCTCCTCATTGCGCTCCAGCAGCGCCCTCGAGGTGACCATTTCAGAGACGTAGAGCCCGGCGCCTTCTTCTCGACACAACCTGCGAAAAGCGCGGTTGGTGATTCCGGCCATGGGCGCCAGCACCACGGGCGGGTCAATGACCCGGTCGCCTACGCGAAGACCCGGGGCTCTCGACACGGTGGCACTGGACATGAGCACCATCCTCCCATTGATCCCGGATGCGGCAGACTCGGCGCATGACCACGCCTCCCGTTCATGATCCCGCAGCCATCTTGACCGGACGCAAGCGCTGGGTGGCGCTGCTCTTCTTGGCCCTGGGCGTCTCGATGATCATCCTCGACGCCACGATCATCAACGTCGCGATTCCGACGATGGTGCTCGACCTAGGGCTCACCACGGTTGATGCCGAATGGGTCAATGCTTCCTACTCCCTCACCTTCGCCGCGCTGTTGATCTTGTTCGGTCGGCTCGCTGACCGATTCGGTCGCCGATTGATGTTCACGCTGGGCGTTATCGTCTTTGTCGGCGCGAGTGTTCTCGTCGCCTCCTCTGAATCTTCAACGACGCTCATCGCAGCCCGGGCGCTTCAAGGCGTGGGCGGGGCGATGATTCTGCCGAGTTCGCTCTCGGTCATCAACACTGTCTTCGTAGGAAAATCCCGCGCTGTGGCATTTGCGGTCTGGGGCGGCACGATCGGCGGCATGGCGGCCCTGGGCCCGCTGGTCGGCGGCTGGCTGACCACGTACGCATCGTGGCACTGGGCGTTCTTGATCAACGTGCCGATCGGCATTGCGGTCCTCGTCGGCGTCTTGCTGACGGTTCCCGAGACCCGCGATGTGCATGGCCGCAAGGGACTCGATGTTCCCGGCACATTGCTGGTCACACTCGGGTTGCTCGGTGTGGTCTTTGCCATGATCGAAGGCCAGCGGTACGGCTGGATCACTCCGATCGCCGAATTCACCGTGGGCTCATGGGTGTGGCCTTCAACGTCGATCTCCATCGTTCTCGTTGCAGGCATCCTCGGCGTCTTGGCATTGGTCGTGCTGCTGTACGTGGAGAAGTCGCGCGCGGCTGCTGGCAAGATCGTGATCATCGATCTGCGATTGTTCAAGATCCGTAGCTTTGGTGCTGGCAACGCTGTTGCCCTGATTGTCAGTCTCGGCGAGTTCGGTCTCCTGTTCGCGATCCCACTGTTCTTGCAGGCAACCCGTGGCTACGACGCTTTGCAGACGGGTGTGATTTTGCTGGCCCTTGCCATTGGCTCGTTTGTGGCATCTGGTCTTGGGGCGCCACTCGCCCAGCGTTTTGGACCCGTGCGCGTGCTGCAATTCGGCATGCTGCTTGAGGCCGTTGGCATCTTTGGCCTCGGCTTCATCATCTCCTCGGAAATCACCGGCTGGGGCATGGCGCCCTGGCTGTTCCTATACGGCATGGGCGTGGGCTTTGCCACCGCGCAACTCACCGGCGTGATCCTGTCCGAAGTACCCATAGCCGATTCCGGTCAAGCCAGTGCCGTTCAATCAACCTCGCGCCAGGTGGGTGCAGCCATCGGCACCGCGATCATTGGCGCCACTCTGATTTTCGGCCTTGGAAGTGTTGCCGGCGAGCTCGAAGACAGAGGTGTTCCAACAGCGCAGGCTGAGCAAGTGTCGGCCGTAGTGGCGGGTTCTGCTGGACAAGCGATTCCCGCACTGGCCAGCCAACCCAATGGGGAAGTTCTCGTCGAGGGCGCATCAGCCGGCTTCACCACGGCCATCAAGACCGTGGCATGGGTGGCGGGATTCTTTGTTTTCTTAGGCCTGCTCGCCAGCTTGATGTTGCACAAGAACACAGCTCGGATCGAATCTGAAGGGTATGAACCGCCGCGCAATGACGCCGATATCAACAGTTAGGTAGGCGCTCGCCAAGCCAGTCAACGAGTGCATCGATCCCGATGCGCTCCTGGGCCATGGTGTCGCGCTCGCGCACGGTCACTGCCTGATCCTCGATTGATTCAAAATCGATCGTGACGCAGAAGGGCGTGCCGACTTCATCTTGGCGACGGTAACGACGACCAATCGCGCCAGCATCATCAAAGTCGACGTTCCAGCGCTTGCGAAGTTCCGCCGCGACGTCTTTGGCTTTCGGTGAAAGATCGGCATTCCGCGAGAGCGGAAGCACCGCAACCTTGACCGGGGCAAGGCGCGGATCAAAGCGCATCACCGTGCGGGTATCGACCCCACCCTTGGAGTTCGGTGCCTCGTCTTCGTCGTAGGCATCGAGCAAGAAAGCGAGCACCGCGCGGGTGAGTCCAGCGGCCGGTTCGATCACGAACGGAACCCAACGCTCGTTCTTGTCCTGATCAAAGTAGGAAAGATCGGTGCCCGAGTGCTCAGAGTGGGTCTTGAGATCGAAATCGGTGCGGTTGGCGATGCCTTCGAGTTCGGCCCACTCTGATCCAGCGAACCGGAAGCGGTACTCGATGTCGACGGTGCGCTTGGAGTAGTGGCTCAACTTCTCTTTCGGGTGTTCGAAGAAGCGCAGGTTTTCTGGGTCGATGCCAAGGTCGATGTACCAGTCCCAGCGGTTCTTCAACCAGTACTCGTGCCATTCCTCATCTGTGCCTGGCTCAACGAAGAATTCCATCTCCATCTGCTCAAACTCTCGCGTGCGGAAAATGAAGTTACCCGGAGTGATTTCGTTGCGGAAACTCTTGCCGGTCTGACCGATACCGAACGGTGGCTTCTTGCGCGCAGCGTTCATCACGTTCTGGTAGTTCACAAAGATGCCCTGCGCGGTTTCTGGTCGCAGATAGTGCACCGCACCGGCCTCTTCAACTGGGCCTACCGTGGTGCGCAGCATGCCGTTGAAGTCGCGGGGCTCTGTGAACTCACCTTTGGTTCCGCAGTTGGTGCAGGCAATATCGAGAAGTCCGTTGGGTGCTTCTTTTCCGTGCTTTTCGGCGTAGGCCTCGAGCAGTTGATCTGCCCGCCAACGCTTGTGGCACTGCTTGCACTCGGTCAGAGGATCAACAAATGCGTTGACGTGGCCCGATGCCTCCCAGACCTGCGGGGCCAGGATGATTGAGGAATCAAGACCGACGATGTCGTCGCGACCCCGGACCATGTGTTGCCACCACTGCCTGCGCACGTTCTCTTTGAGTTCCACTCCGAGCGGGCCGTAATCCCAGGCCGATCGGCTGCCGCCATAGATCTCTGAGGATTGAAAGACAAATCCACGACGCTTGCACAGGTTGACTACGGCATCTACACGATCGGCGGCCATGCGGCGCTCCCTAGTACTCACGAAGCGCTGGTGCGCTCCACTCCGGCTGGATGTCGGCGGACCGGCACATACTACTTGAGCAACCTCGCCCGCTTACTTCAGCAGATCGAGGGCCGTCAGCTCGTCGATCGTGTTGAAGTCCTCGTAATGCCAAGCGAGCGCTCTTCGCACCATCGGCTTGGAAAGCGCGATGACTTCGTCGTACCTCACTACCAGTTGAGCTAGCGATTCCCGAGAACACACGGGCACCGCGAGGATGACTCGGGCAGCACCAGCATCTCGGATCGGGCCCACCACGGCACGTGCCACCGTGCCGGTTTCCACTCCATCGTCAATGACAATGACCACCTGGCCTTGCACATCGGGTAACTCCGTGATTTCCACGCCGTCTTCGGAGCGTTGCACCTCAAGGGCAAGCGCCTGCACACCCAAGCTTCGTGCCACGGGCAATGCAACTGGCACACCATTTGGAATGACGGCGAGCACCATCGGAGTTACCTCCGGGAAGAACTTGGCGAGGTGACCTGTGACCTCGATGGCTAACGCAGCCCCGGCTGCCTCGAGATTGGCAAACCGATCAGTGCTCATGTGCGAACTGGATCAATGTCAGGACCTGAGGCCGAACCAAGACCGATGAGTCCAGCATCAGCGGCCAGCCCGCTCACGGAGTTTGATTCACCCGCAGGGGTGCGGGCATGCACAATCTCAAAAGCCGAGGGCTCATCAATGGCCATGGAAAGGAACGGAATGGCCGACATTTTGACGTCGTAATGGGAGAGCGCTTTGCGGTAGGCACCGACGCCTTCCCAGCGCGTGATGATCACCCGAAGTTCGGATTCATCGGTGGACTGGCCCAATTCTGCGTCGATAAAGCCTGGGCGCTCCGCGAGCACTGCTATCGCCGCGCGTGCATCTCGGGCAAATGACTCAGCCGATCCTGCCGGGACAGTGAATCGGCTGATGACGGTGACTGCAGAAGCGTTAGAGTCGAGCACACCACGACGGTAGTCGCATCGGAGGAATCATGGGCACAGGGTCAAAAGAGCCGCGCGGAGTCCGCGGTCCTCGCGGGTCGTCGGGTGGGTCATCAGGTGGTTCGTCGGGAAATCAGCCTCGCCGCGATCCCCAGCATCGCAACTCATTTGAGCGAATCAGTTACCCATGGCTGGTGCGCATGCTCGCTGTCCCCCGCTGGCTCGTGGTGGTTCTCATCGCCTCCAGCCTGCTCCTCGGCCTGGTGCTGAGCGATGGTCTGGCTTGGCTCGGCTCGATTTTCCTGCTCTTCGTGGCACTCTTTCTGGCTTGGCTGCTCGCCTTATCGTGGCCCGCTCTGACTGGGGGTCGTCGATTCATCCGGTTACTCGCTGTGGTGGGCATCCTTGGGATTGCATTCCTCAAGCTGACCGGCCGCTTCTGAAATTGACAGTCATTTTCATTTAGCCTAGTCTGGGGACATGAAATCGACGTATGTAATCTCCCTGGCAGCAGCGGCACTGGTCCTCTCGGCTTGCTCGAGCAGTGATTCCTCCTCGCCGGCCCCCGAGGTATCGGCAATCACGGTCCTCGCTACGACCTCTGTGATCGGTGACGTGACCCGGCAGATAGTCGATTGCGGCGGCGGCACGGTCGATGTGTTGATGCCGATCGGGACAGACGCTCATGATTTCTCGGCCTCCTCAGCGCAGGTGGCCTCGATGGTCAACTCCGATCTTGTGGTCGCAGTCGGGCTTGGCCTTGAAGCCGGGCTCACGGATTCCTTCGAGAACGCAGCCAGTGATGGCGCCCGGATTCTCGAACTTGCATCCCAACTTGATCCGATTGAATTTGGCGCAGGTGGTCATTCCGACGAGGAAGGCCACGATGATGAGGAGGGGGATGCGCACGGCTCACAGGACCCACATTTCTGGTTCGACATGAACCGCATGGCCACCGCCGCTGAACTCATCGGTGCAGAACTGACCACCATCACCGGTGATGCTGCCTACACGACCTGCGCAGATACCACTGCAAGTGAACTTCGCGCTGCAGAGGGCGAGGTACGAGCGCTCCTTGAGTCGGTGCCCGCAGATCAGCGCATCCTGGTGACCGACCACGATGCTCTGGGGTACCTCGCAGATACCTACGGCTATGAAGTGGCCGGCACCGTGATCCCTTCGGGCTCGACCTTGGCCGAACCCAGTTCTGCTGATCTAGCCGAACTCGTTGCGACGATTAAAGCCGAAGGCATCACCACGATCTTCGCGAACGTAGCTCAGCCAAGTGCGTTGGCTGAAGCGGTTGCGGCAGAGACTGGCACCGACGTGCAGGTTGTTCCTCTTTATGTGGAAAGCCTGGGCGCTTCGGACTCCCCCGCAGCCACCTACATCGACATGATGCGTACCAATGCCACGCTGATCTCAACGGGTCTGCAAGGCTGACGGCATGGAATGGTT
>JANQZS010000110.1:6230-32209 GCA_030728405.1 Candidatus Nanopelagicales bacterium
CCTTTGCATTGGGGTTTCAGCAGCGCGCGTTAGTGGGCGGAATTCTCGCCGGACTGATGACCTCTGTCGTTGGAACCTGGTTGGTCCTGCGGGGAATGAGTTTCTTCGGTGATGCGTTCGTGCACGGCATTGTGCCCGGAATTGCCGCGGCCGTAGTTTTCGACATCAATCCCTTGCTCGGCGCAGCGGTCGCGGCCTTGGTTATGGTGCTGGCGATTGAGGTGGTGAACCGGCAGACCGCGCTGAGCGAAGACACGGCCATTGGCCTGCTTTTCGTAGGCATGCTGGCCCTTGGCGTGGTGATCATTTCGCGCCTTGACTCATACTCGGGCAGTCTCACCACAATTCTTTTTGGCGACGCGCTAGGTGTCACCGCATCTGATCTCGTGACTCAGGCGATTCTTGCGCTGATCGTGATCATTGCCGCCACCTTCTTGTACCGGCCACTGCTTGCTCTGTCCTTCAACGCTGAGAAAGCTCAACTCTGGGGACTCCAACCTCGCAGAACCCATGCTGCACTGCTGGTGTTGATCGCTGCGGCGGTAATCGGCAGTTACCAATCAGTGGGCACGCTGTTGGTCTTTGGACTATTGGTGGGACCACCGGCCACCGCTGCGCTCCTTTCCCGAACCGTTCCTCGGATGATGATCACGTCGGTGTTGATCTCACTATTTTCCGTCTGGCTCGGACTCACGCTGAGTTACCACCTCAATACCGCCGGTTCAGCCACCATGGCCATCGTGCCGATCATCATTTTCTTCGTCGTCCTAACTGTCAAGCGACTAACACCCAAGCGCAGATTGTCGGTGGAAGCGCATGTCTGATGCAGTAATTGGAAGAGACGTTGTTCTCACGCGTGGATCTCATGTGGCATTGGCCGCGTCAGACTTCACTGTGCCGACCGGAAAGATAACGGCGATCATCGGTCCAAATGGCAGCGGAAAATCCACTCTTCTGCATGCAATCGCCGGACTTTTGCCGGTCACTTCAGGAAACCTCACGGTCTTGGGAGCTACCCCGGTGCTCAGCCAACCGCGGATCTCCTATGTGCTGCAGTACACCACCGTTCCGGCCGGGACCCCGCTCACCGTCGCTGAAGCTGTTGCGATGGGGCGATACCCAGCGTTGGGATTTTTGGGAAGGCCCACGCGTGACGACAAGGAGAAAGTCCGCGCCGCAATGGACCGTCTTGACATCACCGATCTAGCAAAACGCCACCTCACCGAACTTTCCGGTGGTCAACGCCAACGTGTGTACGTAGCCCAAGGGATTGCCCAAGACCACTCCATGCTGCTCATGGATGAACCGCTCACCGGCCTTGACATAACGTCGGCACGCACCATCGATGCGATCATCCACGACGAACCCACTCGCGGTTGTTCTGTGGTGCTGACCACGCACGACTTAGAAGAGGCTCGAGCGGCCGACCACGTTATTCTCACCGCCGGTCGCGTGGTTGCCTCTGGCCCACCTGAAGAAGTCCTCACCACTACCAACCTCACCAATGCATACGGGTTAGGGGCGCTGCACGATAGCGAGGAGGCTGCTCCACTCCTGCCGCCAGAGCATCATCATGCCCATGACCACAACGATGGTCACCACAGTCATGATGCACAACGCTAAAGTTCACCTTATGAGTTCTCTTGGAGTCAGGTCAACCAAGCAACGCACCGCGGTTGCAGCGGCTCTTGCTGAGCTCGATGACTTTCGCTCCACGCAAGAAATCCACGAGTACCTCAAGGATCGTGGCGACAGTGTGGGGTTGACCACTGTCTATCGAACCCTGCAGGCGCTCAGTGCTGCTGGTGACGTGGATGTGATTCTCAGAGAAGACGGTGAATCGGTCTACCGCGCGTGTAGCACCTCACACCACCACCATCTGGTGTGTCGGCAGTGCGGTCACACCGTCGAGGTTGAAGGCCCTGCAGTAGAACGATGGGCAGATTCGGTCTCAGCTGCCAACGGGTTCACCTCGGTCAGTCACACCCTTGAGATTTTCGGTCTGTGCAGCACCTGCTCAGACTGACTCCTCAGACTGACTCGAACCGATCTGAAGCCCGCACCGAGGCAACGCCTGTCACGATCACGAAGATCGCAACGGCGATCAGGCTTACATCCTCTAGAGGTGCCCAATACACATCAGCCAGATTGAGAACAAGCGCGAGTTCATCAAGAATCAACGCCCAGCCGATGCCGTACAGGATCGGCCGGAGTTTGGATGTTGAACTCATCGACGACCACCCTGCACCGATAACCCAGGCGAGGGTCATGACGAGCAAGATCGTGATGCCGAATATCGCGTGGTGAATATGCACCCCACCAATCATCAGACCGCCGTCTGAACCAGCACCTTCAACATGCAGCGCAGTGGTGACGATTCGGGTGATAACCCACGTTATGAGGAATGAAACAAACACCCAACGGGCGCGCCAACGAGGAGAGCCTGGGGTAGACATCGCATGAATCTAGTCGTACGGATTAACCGGCTGCTCGATCTGCACAATATTTTCTGCAGCGAGAAGTGGAATCGCGGTATCGGAATTGGTACCACCACCTGGGATCCACTCCCCTGTCACAACTGCCCAAGTGTCTGCCGGAGGTTCCTCCCAACCTTCAGGAGGATCCACCACTTGTATTTTTCCTGCGAAAGCATCAGCAGCGCAGCACGCCAAAGACATTCGGGTGAGCCACCATCCACCGTCCGGGTTGGGCACCACAAACCCAGTAATTGCGACAGTGCGCCCGGCCAGCGTTTTACCGAAATCCCAGACGGCTCTGTTCACGTAGTCCGATACATAGACCTCTACGGGATCACCTGGCGGCAACGGTGGTGCCACCGCACCTGACGGCGAAGAGTTAGTGAGGTCGCGAGCGGCAGCAAACGCGCCTAATGCAGGTGGCGCTACCAAGAAAATGGCGAGCACCGGCAGTAGTAGCAGCCACGCTGAACGAGGTCCGTGATGCGCATGATCATCACCTTGCTCGTGCTCGTGCTCGGGTTCGTCGTCGTCCTTTTTCCCTCTCTCACCCCGGAATACGTCGACGATGGCAAGAACGCCCATCGCGATGAGGGCGCCTCCAGTGAGAAGTAACCAGGGACGCATACCTTCTTTGACGTAATTCAAGAAGGTGTCGTCGATAGTAATTCGAATGATGGCACTTCCCACCAGCACCAGGATCACCGCTTGCACTTCACGCGTCATGTCAGTAACACCCCGCCAACTATCAGGCTCATCGCGATCGCCACCACCAAAGTCGTGGGAGCGAAGCGCATTGCGAATCTGCGGCCGAAGATTCCGGTTTGCATGGCCACTAACTTGATATCGACCATCGGGCCGACCACCATGAACACCAGTTTGGACGTGAGTGAGAACTGGGTGAAACTCGAAGCCACGAACGCATCGGCCTCTGAGCAGATGGACAGCACGATCGCGAGCAGAGCCATGAACCCGATGGCGAGCACCGGATTATCGGCCACCGATTGCATCCACTCGGCTGGGATGATCACGTTAATGAAGGCAGCAATGGCGGCACCAAACACCAAGAAACCACCAGCGTGCAAGAAATCATGGGCGGCCGTGCGGCGAAAGGTCTCGAACTTTGTATCGCCAACTAGATGAAGTCGACTTGCCATCCGCATCCAAGAATCCTGACCGAAACGCAGCCAGATCCAACCGACGATGATCGCGGTGGCTAGGGATGCGACGAACCGTGCGAGCACCAATGCTGGTTCACCCGGAAAGGCCACAAACGTGGAGACCAACACGATGGGGTTGATCGCAGGAGCAGCGAGGAGAAAGGTAAGGGCGGATGAGGCCGGAACTCCCTTCGAGACAAGTGAGCCGGCAACAGGAACGGATGCGCACTCACAACCGGGCAGCAGCATCCCGGCACAACCGGAAACGGGAACGGCCAACGCTTTGTTTTTCGGCAGCACCCGTTGCCACACACTCGCCGGGATAAACGCCGTGACCGCACCGGAAAGCAGCACTCCACCCACGAGAAACGGCATCGCCTGCACCACGATCGAGACGAAAATCGTTGATGCGGTCTGCAGTGCGGGGTTGGTGAAGAAGGTGACGATCCATTGCTGGCCCAACACGAGCGCAATGAGGCCGATGATCAGGAGTTCAAGAGAACCAATTCTCCAACGCTTTTCCTTGGGGGTTGCATCCACATCCTGACTCATGATTTCGGCACCGGGTTGGGAACAGCACCGCCATATCGACGATCACGCGAGGCGTAGATCTCACATGCGTGCCACAAATGACGGCGATCAAAATCCGGCCACAGTGTGTCCAGGAAGACCATTTCTGCATACGCCGATTGCCACAGTAGAAAGTTGCTGGTGCGCTGCTCGCCTGATGAACGCACAAACAGATCGACATCTGGCATGTCTGGTTCATCCAGGTGGCGCGCGATAGTTCGCTCGTCGATCTTGTCGGGATTTATCAGGCCAGCCTTGACTTCTCGTGCAATGGCCGAGACAGCGTCGGCAATCTCGGCCCGACCGCCGTAATTGACGCACATCGTCAGCGTGAGTTTGGAGTTTTTTGCCGTGAGGCGCTCAGCTTCTTCTAGTTCGTCAATCACGCTCTTCCATAACTTGGGGCGGCGCCCGGCCCATCGGATACGTACTCCAAGATCGTGCATTTCATCACGTCGACGACGAATCACATCCCGGTTGAAGCCCATGAGGAATCGGACTTCATCGGGGGAACGTTTCCAGTTCTCGGTGGAGAAGGCGTACGCGCTGATCCAGCCCACGCCCAGTTCGAGTGCACCGTGCACGCAGTCGAGCAGACTGGCCTCGCCTGCTTCATGGCCGGCTGTTCGGGGCAAACCGCGTTCCTTTGCCCAACGCCCATTGCCATCCATCACCAACGCCACATGGCGGGGCACCAACTCTTTCGGCAATTTAGGCGGCCGGGCACCCGAGGGGTGCTGCGGAGGCGAGTTCACCGGTTGACGTGCCATTTGTCCATCTTGACACTAACCACGATCAACGAGCGGTAACGACCTCAGCCCTCGCTCGAGATGCCACTGCAAAAACGCCGCAACGAGGCCACTTGCCTCCTTGCGTTCCCGCTCCGCTGTGACATCAGCCACAGTCCAGTCCCCACTGAGCAGCGCACCGAGCAACGCCACGGTCACGGCAGATGGGTTTGCTGAACCGGGCGGCCGGCAATTCGAGCACATCATCCCGCCGGCCTGCACGTTGAATGCCGTATGCGGACCAGGTGCACCACACCGCGCGCACTCATCGAAAGACGGTGACCAACCCGCAACAGAGAGTGAACGCAGAAGGTAGGCATCGAGAATCAAACCTGGATCGTGCTCCCCCTGCCCCAGCGAACGCAGACCAGACACCAGCAGGGCGTATTGCTGAACGGATGGCTCCCGCTCTTCCGGGGTGAGCCGCTCGGCGGTTTCCAGCATGGCCGTTCCGCAGGTCCAACGCGCGTAATCCGAACTCAGATCAGCCCCGAGCGCCTCGATTGATTCCACCTGGGTCACGCTATCGAGAGACCTGCCCTCATAGAGCTGGATGTCGACGTGCGAGAAGGGCTCGAGCCGGGCACCAATGCGACTTGTGGTCTTGCGAACCCCGCGAGCAACCGCTCGGATTCGCCCATGGCGCCTTGTGAGCAAGGTGATGATGCGATCGGCTTCACCCAACTTATGGGTGCGCAGCACAATCCCCTCATCGCGGTAGGCGGGCACGCTACATTCTCACTACATCTGGGCGATAGTTACGTCGCGGCGCGCTGCCAGTGGACGATGAACGGCCAGGAAGGCGGTGATTGGTCGTGGAAGAGAACGTCGACGAGACCCACATCACTGATTCAACGCCGGAGCCAACACCCGATCGAACGCCGGAGCCCACTCCGAGTCGGCAACCTAAACGCGAGGTCCAGTGGGTTGCTTTCGAGCCCCGCCTGCTGCGCCGGACGATCTTCTCCGTTGTCGTTGCACTGGTCATCGCAGCCGGGCTCCTGTGGTCGGCCAACCAACTCCGTGGCTTCCTCTTCAACCTGCTGCTCGCTTGGCTCCTCGCCATTTCTTTCGATCCGTTAGTTTCCGGGCTAGCACGACGCGGAATGCGCCGAGGCATTGCAACCGCGCTGGTTGCCACCAGCGGCATAGCGCTCGTTGCTGGCTTTCTCCTGCTCTTTGGAGGCGCACTCGCCCAACAGGTGGCCGGCCTAGTCATCGCCCTGCCCACGTTGGTCCTCGACATCGTTGAATGGATGAACGGCACATTCAACGCCGGGATCAATCCGACCGAGATCACCGAGAATCTCAGCCTCAACGCCGAGCAGGTCACGACGATTGCCTCATCATTGGCAGGTGGCGTACTTGGCCTTTTCGCCAGCGTGGTTGGCGCGGTTTTCAGCGTTGTGACGATTCTGGTGTTTTCGTTCTACTTCTCTGCCGACGCCCCGCGCATCAAGCGCTTCCTCGCCTCACTGATGCGCCCCGAACGCCAGGTGGTCTTCCTCAATGTCTGGGATATCTCCGTTCAAAAGGCCGGTGGATTCGTCATCTCCAAGATCGCGCTCGCAACACTCTCCGCTATTGCCCATGTGGGTTTCTTCTGGTTCATCGACATCCCCTACTGGCTGCCGATGGGCATCTTCGCCGGAGTGGTCAGCCAGTTCATCCCCACCATCGGCACGTACATCGGCGTTGCACTCCCGGCACTCTTTGCAGCATTCTCTGATCCACTAGACATCATCTGGATCATTCTTTTCGCGACGTTCTATCAGCAGATCGAGAACTACATCTTCACTCCGCGCATCTCCACAGCGACCATGGACATCAACTCAGGAGTGGCACTTGCTTCCGTATTCATCGGCGCGGCTCTCTTTGGGCCGATCGGTGCGATTATTGGCATTCCACTGGCTGCAATCATCATCGCGGTGATGGAGGCCTACACCAAGCGGTACACAGTGCACCCGGATATCGATAAACGCCTGTAGTGCTTTAGAAACCTAGACGACGTAACTGTTTGGGGTCCTTCTGCCAATCCTTGGCGACCCGCACGTGCAGGTCAAGGAAAATTGGTGTGCCCAGTAGAACTTCAATCTCCTTGCGCGCCCGCGTGCCCACCGTCTTGAGCCGGGACCCTTTCGCCCCGATCATGATGGCTTTCTGAGTGGGCCGCTCAACGTAAATTTCCGCGCGCACATCTGTCAGAGGCCGGTTGGCCGGCCGATCCTCGCGCGCTTTGATCTCTTCGACCACAACGGCGATGGAGTGCGGCATTTCTTCTTGCACCCCATCAAGTGCAGCTTCGCGGATGAGTTCGGCAACCGTGATTTCTAGCTCTTGGTCGCTGATGTCATCGTCCGGGTACAACTTGGGGCCAACCGGTAAAGCGGCGATGAGCAAATTGGTCACGGTGTCAATGTTGTGCCTGCTTACCGAAGAAAGCGGCACGATCTCTTTCCACTGCAGACCAACTTCTTCACCGAGTGCAACAACTTCGGTGAGCCTCTCGGCCACTACCTCCCGGCTCACAGTGTCGGTCTTGGTGACGAGTGCGATGACCGGGGTGCGGCCGAGTGCGGCTAACGCAGCCGCGATGAAGCGATCCCCCGCGCCGACTTCCTGATCGGCTGGCATGCAGAACCCGATCACATCCACACTTGCCAGCGCCTCGTGCACCTGATCATTGAGCCGCTCTCCGAGCAATGTGCGCGGTCGGTGCAGTCCAGGCGTATCGACCAAAATCAGTTGGCCTTCAGAATTTGTGACGATTCCACGGATAATGCGCCGGGTGGTTTGCGGGCGATCTGAGGTGATCGCAACCTTTGCACCCACCATCGCATTGACGAGAGTCGATTTTCCGGCGTTGGGTCGACCAACGATGGAGGCAAAGCCACTTCGGTACTCAGTCATGTGGTGACACTAGTTCGCACGGAACCATCGCTGTTACACAAGAACACCAGAACCCCAGGACCGCCTAAGTCTGTGGCGGCCGCGATCCCAGGCAATTCGTCTTCATCGCCCACCTGGACCACGGCTTCTAACCCAAGTGCTCCAGCGGCCACGGCCTGGATCACAGCAGCCTGAATCGCAGTGAGGTGAACACTTTCCAAGTGCACTGAAGCGCTCGCGTAAGTGCGGCCGGTTTCGTCGCGAACAGCGGCGCCGGCAGGTGCCCCGATCCGGCCGCGCGCACCCCGAGCCAACGTGATGAGTTTGTGATCTTCCGCAGAAACCTCACTCATCAGAGACTTCAACTTCTACAACTTCTGGCTGCGCCAAAATGGTGCCGACCCGGTTCCGTCGGCCAGCCCCTTGCTCTGCCCTCAGGGTCCAACCGCCTTCAACGATTTCAGCGTCGACAATCGGCACCCGACCAAGCCTTCTCGCCATCAGGCCGAGGACAGTCTCAACGCCTTCTTCATCCGAATCGATCTCAATATCGATCAACTCGGCAAAATCATCGATGTTCATGCGTGCCATGACCCGGAAGGAGCCATCGGGTAGCGGAGTCACTTCTGGCGCTGCAGTGTCATATTCGTCGGTGATTTCACCAACGATTTCCTCCAGGATGTCCTCAATCGTGACGAGGCCAGCTGTGCCGCCGTATTCGTCAACGACAATCGCAATGTGCACTCGCGCCGCTTGCATATCACGCAGCAAGACGTCGACCGGCTTACTGTCAGGCACAAAATAGGCCTCGCGCATGATCGACTCGACACGTTCGGACTGGCCGGCTTCGTGGTGTTCGAAGGTGCGGCGCACCATGTCTTTGAGGTACACGACCCCAACAATGTTGTCGGCATCTTCACCGATGACCGGGATCCGGGAGTAGCCCGAGCGAAGGCACAGCGATACAGCCTGGCGTAGTGACTTGTTCCGCTCGATGAAGATCATGTCGGTGCGTGGCACCATCACCTCGCGCGAGAAGGTATCGCCTAACTCGAACACCGAGTGAATCATCTGGCGCTCTTCATCTTCGATGAGTGCCTCAGCACCAGCTAGGTCTACCAATTCACGCAGATCGGCTTCACTGTCGAAAGGCCCTTGACGGAATCCTTTGCCCGGTGTGATGGCGTTACCGATCAAGATGAGCAGGGTTGCCAATGGGGCGAGCAATATGCCGAGTAACCGAATGAAGTTCGCACTCGACAACGCGATGCGCTCTGCGTTTTGGCGCCCAAGTGTTCGAGGGGCAACCCCAAGACCCACGTAACTCACAATGATCATGACGATCACGGCGACGAGTACAGCCAGTGTGGTTGACCACCCCTCCGCCGGAGCAAGAACCGTCACCGCGAGATCCGCTACAAGCACAGTGGCGCTTACAGCGGCAACGGTGGATAGGAAAAACAGCACGTTCACATAACGGGGGCGGTCATCGAGAATGTTCAGCAACGTGATTGCGCGCAGATTTCCCTCGCGCCGCAACTCCTCCACCCGTGAACGTGATACCCGGCTGAGCGCTGTTTCTGCTGCAACAAAATACGCGCCAAAAAAGAGCAGAAGGATGACGACGACGATCCATCCGATGGTTGAGTTCACGCAGTCCCTGCCTTGTGTGTTGAACGGATCCAGTCATTGAGCAAGTCATCTTGAAGGGAAAACATTGCTTGTTCATCGCTCGGTTCACTGTGGTCTAGGCCCAGCAGGTGCAAAATTCCATGGGTGATGAGGAATTGCACCTCCTCATCGAGAGTTCGACCCTTCTCTTCTGCCTGCGCGCGCACAAATGAAGGGCACACGATGATGTCACCCAGTACGCCAGAGGGCGCCAGCTCGCCCTGACCGGGGATGGTGAGTTCATCCATCGGGAATGACAACACGTCGGTGGGGCCCGGTTCATCCATCCAGCGCACGTGCAGATCGGTCATGGTTTGCTCATCAACCATCGAAATACTGAGTTCGCAGTCGGGCGCAATGTTCAAGGCGGCGAGATGGTGCGCTACGAGAGAACGCACGGCTTCTTCGTCAATCTCATCTGGGGTCTGGTTGTCGATCTCGATCCCATTGCTACTGGGAGGCTCTCCCACTGCGATCACCGATCCTTTCGAGCGGGGCGAATCCCCGCAGATTCGGCGCTGGATTTTTGTTGGATAGCGTCGTAGCGCTCGTAGGCATCAACAATCCTGCCTACTAACTTATGGCGCACGACATCGTGCGAGGTGAGTCGACAGAATTCAACATCGTCGATGCCTTCCAAGATGTCGTTGACCACTCGGAGCCCGCTGGTGGTGCCACCTGGCAGGTCAACTTGAGTCACGTCGCCGGTGATCACCATTGTGGAACCAAAACCTAGCCGGGTGAGAAACATTTTCATCTGTTCAGCAGACGTGTTTTGCGCCTCGTCCAAAATGATGAACGCATCATTGAGGGTGCGACCGCGCATGTAGGCGAGAGGTGCAATCTCAATTGTTCCTGATGTAATCAGTCGAGGAATGGACTCCGGATCGAGCATGTCGTGCAGCGCGTCGAACAGCGGGCGCAAGTAGGGATCGATCTTCTCTGACAATGTGCCTGGCAAGAAACCGAGCCGCTCCCCCGCTTCAACTGCAGGACGAGTCAGCACGATGCGGTTGACGCGCTTGGCTTGCAAGGCTTGCACCGCTTTAGCGACCGCAAGGTAGGTCTTGCCCGTGCCCGCCGGACCAATGCCAAAAACAATGGTGTTCGCATCGATGGCATCTACGTAGCGCTTCTGGTTGAGCGTCTTGGCCCGAATCGTCTTGCCACGATTACTCAAGATGTTTGCGGTGAGCACTTCAGCCGGACGAGTGCCGCTGCGCAGTAATGAAATCGAGCGCTCAATTGACTCCACAGTCAGGGCCTGGCCGGTGCGCAGAACGGTCAGCATCTCCGCGAGCAATGTGTCAAGGATGCCGACCTCATCTGCCGATCCGGTCATCGTGATCAGGTTGCCCCGCACGAGAACATCAACGTCGGAGAAACCGGACTCGATAGCGCGCAGGTACTCATCACCTGAACCCAAGAGCGACACCATCGGGACTGAAGCAGGTACTTCAAGAACCGTGGTGGCTGTGGCGGGTAAATCCGCAGGAAGGGTCATAGTCGATTATCTATCCCGGGGGCCAGGTGAGGTCGCGCCCGCCCATGACGTGGACGTGTGCATGGAAGACCGTTTGGCCAGCACCGGCACCTGAGTTGAAAACCATTCGATATCCGGACTCGGCGATGCCCTCACGTGTTGCAACTTCACCGGCGGCGGCAAGCACCGCGGCGGCAGCAGTGGGGTTGGCTGCACCCAGTTCGGCTGCCGTGGCGTGATGCTCGACCGGGATCACGAGCACATGCACCGGGGCTGCCGGGTTGATATCGCGGAAGGCCACGACCTCGTCGGTGCGCAGCACAATGTCGGCGGGGATCGCACCGGAAACGATCGAGCAAAAAAGACAGTCAGTCACTCACATCACCCTTCACAACAATGCTCTCATGACCCCAGCGTGTCGTCCCGGCGAGGACCACCGCCGCAGCTACAACCCCGGCCGTGGAAGTGCGCAGAACCGTGGGGCCTAACCGGACAAATTGGGCACCGGCCGCGCGGAAAGAGTTTCGTTCGGCAGCGGAAATCCCGCCTTCTGGCCCCACGATCAGGGCCACGCTCTTAACTCCTTGAGCTAATTCAGCCGGAATCGGCTCGGTGGCCGACTCATCGAGAACCAGGGTGCAATCGACCTCACCGACCAACTTGAGTACCTGTGGCGTGGTGGCCATCTCATCAACGTGCACCCAGCGCGCTCGCCTCGCCTGCTTTGCGGCCTCACCCGCAGTGGAGACCCACTTTGCATGTGACTTCACCTCGCGATCAGCCTTCCATTTGGTGATGCAATGCTCGGCCGCCCACGGCACGATCCGATCCACACCAACTTCGGTCAGCATCTCAACCGCGCGCTCGCCTCGATCCCCTTTGGGCAGCGCCTGCACCACAATCACCTGCGGCAGACCGGGAACTTCTTCCATCACATGATCGATGAGCACGTGAAGTGCATCCGGAGTGGATGTGCCATCAACGCGCCCACTAGCGCGCACACCAACACCGTCTACTAGCTCAATGTGCTCACCGGCACGTAAACGTTGCACCGCGATCGCGTGACGAGCTTCAGCTCCATGAATCGTGATGGTGTGACCACTATGTGCACCGCGCAAAATTTCCGACGGCGCGAGAAATACCGGCGCACTCACCGTGAGTTAAACGCTTCCTTCAAACGCGAGAAGAGCCCTCCCGAGCCCTCACTCTGGTTTCCGAGTCGATGGTCAGACTGCTCTTGCCGAAGCTCTGCGAGCTGGCGCAGCAAAGCTTCCTGCTGTACATCTAGATCCGTAGGTGTAGCGATATTCATGTGCACGTAAAGGTCGCCGCGGCCACTTCCACGGAGACGACCCACACCTTTGCCTTTCACGATGAGTGACTCCCCCGAGTGTGTGCCCGCGGCGATGATGAGTTTTTCCGGGCCGTCAAGGGTTTCCAGTTCAATGCTGGTGCCTAACGCCGCTGAAGTCATCGGAATCGTGAGCATGCAATGCAGCTCTTCGCCTCGACGTTCGAAGACAGGATGTGAACCAACCACAATTTCGACGTAGAGATCTCCGGCTGGGCCACCGTTCGGGCCAATCTCACCCTCACTTTGCAACTGAATGCGATTGCCGGTGTCTACGCCTGCTGGGATTCGAATAGGGATGGTTCGGCGGGTGCGAACGCGACCTTCACCAGAGCATTCGTGGCACGGGTGCGGGATCGTGGTGCCAAATCCTTGGCATTGCGGGCACGGGCGGGACGTCATGACCTGACCCAGGAAGCTGCGCTGCACCTGCTGAAGTTCACCGCGGCCCTTGCACATGACGCAGGTGACCGGTTCAGAGCCAGATGCGAGCCCGGTTGCCTCGCAGGTCTCGCATGCGATGGCGGTGTCAACGGTTATCTCTTTGGTAGAACCAAATACTGCATCGGCGAGGTCGACCTGCACTCGAATCAGTGCATCTTGTCCACGTCGCGCACGGGTGCGCGGGCCGCGCTGCGTTGTGCCACCGCCAAAGAACGCATCCATGATGTCGCCAAAGTCGAAGCCGCTGTTTGCACCACCACGGCCACTGAATGGATCGCCACCAAGGTCATACATCTGACGCTTCTCGGGATCACTGAGCACTTCATAGGCAGCGGTCACCGCCTTGAACCGCTCCTGGTGTTCCAGATCAGGGTTAACGTCAGGGTGTAACTCGCGGGCGAGCTTGCGATACGCCTTCTTGATTTCCTCTGGAGATGCATCCTTCGAGACACCCAGTAATCCGTAGTAGTCGGTTGCCACGCTCATTGCCCATCCAGAATCTTGCTCACATATTGGGCCACTGCCTGGACAGCTCCCATCGTTCCTGCGTAATCCATGTGGGTGGGTCCGACCACACCGAGGGATGCCATCGATGAGTCAGATCGCGCATAGCGCGCGGTGACCACCGATGTTGACGAGAGTCCTTCGACGGAATTCTCTGCACCGATTCGCACCGTGACGCCAGAATCTGTGGGCACTTCACCTAGCAACCGCAGAAGCACCACCTGCTCTTCGAGTGCCTCAAGAACAGGCTGGATTGCCAGTGGGAAAGCATCCTGGTAACGCGCAAGATGCGAAGTGCCACCGAGCACAACTCGTTCATCGGCTCGCTCAGACACTGTCTCCAGAGCTGCAGCGATGATCGCGGTGACTAGAG
The DNA here is from genome assembly GCA_030728405.1 of Candidatus Nanopelagicales bacterium. GTDB lineage: Bacteria > Actinomycetota > Actinomycetes > S36-B12 > S36-B12 > CAIXFB01. The sequence continues at coordinate 19,941 of JANQZS010000110.1, forward strand.
GTCGATCGTGCGCCTCGAAAGCCAGATCGAAGTCAGCTAACTCATCGCCAACGCTGGAGAAAGGCTTATCCACGAGTGCAACAGATAACCGCGAGCGGATATCGGCAAGGAGAGTCTCATCGACCAGAACCGAACTTTCCACACTGCGTTGATCGACTCTTCCGGTGTCGGCGATCACGATGATCATCAGCCGCGTGGAGCTCAGCGCCACGAGTTCGATGTGGCGAACGCGGCTTCGCGTGAGCGAGGGGTACTGCACCATCGCCACCTGCTTGGTGGCTTGTGCGAGTAGTCGCACCGTTCGTTGCATAACGTCGTCAAGGTCGACTGCCTCGCCAAGAAAACTTTCGATGGCTCGGCGCTCAGCTGAACTGAGCTGCTTAACTCCAGAGAGCCGGTCAACAAAGAGTCGGTAGCCGCGATCAGTAGGGACCCGGCCAGCACTGGTGTGCGGCTGGGTGATGAAGCCCTCGTCTTCAAGGGCTGCCATGTCATTGCGAATCGTGGCCGGGGAAACGCCCAGGCTGTGCCGCTCCACCAGGGCCTTTGAGCCGACGGGCTCATGCGTGGAGACAAAGTCTTCAACGATGGCGCGCAGCACCTCAAGGCGTCGTTCCTCAAGCATGGGCACCTCCTTGATTAGTACTCGTAAATTGGCACTCGTCAGCATCGAGTGCCAAGTCTACGTCACGTGTGGGGTTCCTACCGCCTGACGAGGGTTCAGACAGCCACAATCTGCACCCCAGAGCCCCGCGCCACAGTGGCGAGTCGTTCATCAAAGGTTGCCAGTGGGGCACCTTCGCGCAGCGCCGTGTCTAGGGCGCAGCAATCTGGCATCCGAAGCTCGGTGGTTGCACGGAGGTGTGCCCAGCGCCACGGCGTCTCCGCATCATCGGCGCATACCTGCAGGTCGAGTAGGTGCACCGCACGCCGAACCCGCTTTTCCTGACCAGCGCGGATGGCGCCAACGAGCGCCTCGGTGAGATTCACTGCATGGATGGCTAAAGCTCCCGATCCTGCATGGGTCCTGATGATGCGTGCCGCCGCACGCCCGTGGGTACCTGTCGGGTGCATGGCTGCAATCAGCACGCTGGCATCTAGGACGATCACCCGGGCCAGTCCTGCCGCAACTTCTCGAGGTAGCCGGGCGGGTAGGCATCACCGAGATCTGCCAGTTCACTCAATGCGAGTTCAATTTCCAGCGCTCGTTCAACGGATGAGAACTCCAGAGAACGGGCCCCTTGAACGATGAGTTTGCGGGCCAGTTCTGAACGTGGCTCATTGGGCCAGCGCTGCGCGGCTGAGTCGAGGGCGGCAGCGATGTCATCGGTTTCAGTGATCTGGTAGCGAGCCTTGGTCGTGGGCACCCGCGAAGTGTACCACTGAGTATAATCGGTGTACCACCTATTGGGCTCCCTCAGACCGGCGGGTCGCTTGCATATTTCCTACTAAATCAGTAGTAATAGTTCCATGACCGCCCTTCTCCTCGTTGCCCTCGCCGGATTTGGCGCTCAAATGGTCGATGGCTCACTGGGAATGGGCTACGGACTCACCTCAGCCACGATCTTGATGGCGATCGGGTTGACCCCGGCCATCGCCTCAGCATCGGTGCACCTCGCGGAGATCGGGACATCAGCTGCCAGCGCGTACTCGCACGGCAAACTCGGCAACGTCGATAAGAAGGTGTTGAAGCGAATCGCTATCCCCGGTGGGATCGGTGCTTTCGTGGGTGCCACCGTTCTTTCTGGCCTATCCACCCAAGCCGCACGACCCTGGGCCAGCACCTTGCTTTTGATTCTTGGCTTCTATGTGTTGATCCGTTTTCTTGCCCAAAAAACGATCACGCTGCGCAAGGGGCGCCCCGGCCAACGCCTGCTCGTCCCCTTGGGACTGGTCGGCGGCTTTGTTGATGCAACCGGTGGAGGTGGCTGGGGGCCAGTCACTACTCCCGCGCTACTGGCCAACGGTCGAATGGCACCCAACCGCGTGATCGGCACGATGAACGCCGCCGAGTTCGTGGTGGCGGTCTGCGCGAGTGCCGGTTTCATCCTGGGCCTCGGATTTGCTGCAATCCGTTGGGACGTCTTGCTCCCGCTGCTGATCGGTGGTGTTATCGCTGCACCGATTGCAGCCTGGATCGCACACCGCTTGCCGATGCGCATCATGGGGGTCGCGGTCGGCGGCATGATCATTTTCACGAACTCATACACACTGATGCGCACTTTCGATGTGGCAGCGAACATTCAGATCGCCGCACTCATCATCGAGGCGATTATCTGGTTCACCTTGGTGGTGATGGTCAGTATTGCCCATCGGCGCGGAAGAGCTGCTCCTGAACCCCTCAAGGAATCAGTGCACGTGTAACTGCATCAGCCAGCAGCCGACCGCGTAACGTCAAGGCAACTCGGCTTGCATCGCCCTCCACCGGTTCAAGGAGCCCATCTGCAAGCAGACCTGTCACAGCAGCATTTGCATCGAGATCATCCCGGCTCATGCCACGTGCTAACCGAATTCCCAAAAGAATGCGTTCTGCGTGCTGCTGTTCAGCAGTGAGAACCTCACGATCGGCCTCAGGGGAAACGCCAGCAGCAAGTCGTTCACCGTAGGTGGCTGGGTGTTTCACGTTCCACCATCGCTCGCCATCTACGTGGCTATGCGCGCCGGGACCCACACCCCACCAGTTCGCATCCGTCCAATACGCCATGTTGTGCTGACACTCACCGCCAGGGACAGCCCAATTCGATAACTCATACCAAGGCATGCCTGCATCGGTGAGCGCGCGATCAATAATCTCGTAGCGATCTGCGCACACATCATCATCAGGGGCAGGTAGTTCCCCCCGATTCACTTTGCGCGACAGTGCTGTTCCGTCTTCAACGATCAATGCATAGGCAGAAACATGATCGACGCCGGCTCCCATCGCTGCATCTAGCGATCTGCGCAAATCATCATCGGTTTCACCCGGAGTGCCATAAATCAGATCTAGATTAACGTGATCAAAACCGGCAGTCCGCGCCCATCCAGCAGCCTGCACACCTGCCCCCGATGTGTGCGTGCGCTCCAAAATACGAAGAACCGCGCTCGATGCACTCTGCATGCCGAAGGAGATTCGATTGAATCCGCCCGCACGCAACTCCGCGAGCATCTGCTCCGTCACGGAATCAGGGTTGGCTTCCGTGGTGATTTCCGCGTGTAGAGCTACGTCGAAATTATCGCGAATCCGCTCAAGTATTGAGTTGAGACCAACCGAGCCGAGCAGAGTGGGCGTTCCACCGCCCACGAACACCGTGGTGACCGTGCACTTTCCTAAAGCCTTCGCCGCTAAGTCAATTTCCGCGTTGAGCAATTCATGGAAAGAATCACGACGCACACCACCGCCAAGTTCCTCAGCGGTGTACGTGTTGAAATCACAGTAACCGCAACGCGATGCACAAAAGGGAACGTGAACGTATAGCGAGACTTGGTCTGCGCCCATGAGAACTACTTCTTCGGCTCCGACGTGGACAGCGCTGCGATGAATGCCTCCTGCGGCACCTCGACGCGACCCACCATCTTCATGCGCTTCTTGCCCTCTTTTTGCTTCTCCAGCAACTTGCGCTTGCGGCTGATGTCGCCGCCGTAGCACTTGGCAAGAACGTCTTTACGGATGGCGCGGATGGTCTCTCGAGTGATCACGCGCGAGCCGATGGCCGCCTGAATGGGAACCTCGAACTGTTGCCGGGGAATCAGTTCCTTTAGCTTTGCTGTCATCAGCGTGCCGTAAGTCATCGCCTTATCGCGGTGCACGATCGCGCTAAACGCATCAACGGCCTCACCGTGCAGCAGGATGTCGACCTTCACAAGGTCTGCGTCTTGTTCCCCACTGAGTTCGTAGTCGAGAGAGGCGTAACCGCGGGTGCGGGATTTCAACTGATCGAAGAAGTCGAAAACGATCTCCGCGAGTGGCAGGCTGTAACGCATTTCAACGCGGTCTTCGGAGAGGTAATCCATTCCGAGCATCGTGCCTCGGCGCTGCTGACACAGCTCCATCACCGTTCCCACAAACTCACTCGGCAAAATCAGAGTCGCCTTCACAACCGGTTCAAAAATCTTCGCGATCTTCTGATTCGGGAATTCACTCGGATTGGTCACAACCATTTCCGATTCGTCGTCGTTGATCAGACGGTAGATAACGTTCGGTGCAGTGGAGATCAAATCAAGATTGGCCTCGCGCTCTAAACGTTCGCGCACGATCTCCATGTGCAACAGACCGAGAAAACCACAGCGAAAACCGAAGCCCAGAGCGAGTGAGGTTTCCGGCTCGTACACCAGGGCTGCGTCGTTGAGCTTAAGTTTGTCGAGAGCGTCTCGAAGTTCGGGATAGTCGGAACCGTCGATCGGGTACAGACCAGAGAAGACCATGGGCTTGGGATCGCGGTACCCGCCGAGCGCTTCCGTTGCGCCGTGGTGCGAGGTGGTGATGGTGTCACCGACCCGTGACTGCCGAACGTCTTTCACTCCCGTGATCAGGTAACCGACCTCACCCACACCGATGCCTTGGGCCACAACTGGCTCAGGTGAAATCACGCCAACCTCGAGCAGTTCATGGATCGCGCCGGTAGACATCATCCGAACTTTGTCGCGGGTGCCGATACGGCCATCAATCACACGAACGTAGGTGACAACACCGCGATAGGTGTCATAGACAGAGTCAAAAATCAGAGCACGCGCGGGAGCATCTGCATCGCCTTGCGGCCGGGGAATCAGGCGGACAATCTCCTCAAGAAGTTCATGAACCCCTTCGCCGGTTTTAGCCGACACTTTGAGTACATCGTCAGGAGAGCAACCGATGATGTGGGCCAACTCGGCCGCGTACTTTTCTGGCTGCGCTGCCGGTAAATCAATTTTGTTCAACACCGGGATGATCGTCAGATCGTTCTCCAGTGCGAGGTAGAGGTTTGCAAGGGTCTGCGCCTCAATGCCCTGCGCGGCGTCGACGAGAAGTACCGCTCCTTCACATGCGGCGAGTGAGCGCGAGACCTCATAGGTGAAGTCGACGTGACCGGGGGTGTCGATCATGTTAAGGACGTATTCGATGGAGTCATCAGCTTTATAGGGCAGCCGCACAGCCTGGGATTTGATCGTGATGCCCCGCTCCCGCTCTATGTCCATGCGGTCGAGGTACTGGGCCCGCATGGATCGAGCGTCGACGATGCCGGTGGCCTGCAGCATCCGATCGGCCAGGGTGGACTTGCCGTGGTCGATATGGGCGATGATGCAGAAGTTCCGGATAACCGAAGGGTCGGTGGAACCGGGCTTCGGGGTGGGCACGTGACTCCAAAGGGTCGGGGGTGGGCCGATTTGGGCTTGGGGACAGCCTACGGGTAGCCTTGGGCGTCTGCTTCCCCCGAAGTGGGCTCACCGTCTAGAACGAAGGCACCTCACCGTGGCAAACATCAAGTCGCAGATTAAGCGGAACCGCACCAACGAGAAGGCTCGCGAGCGCAATAAGGACGTGAAGTCTTCCCTTAAGACCGCAGTGCGCAAGTTCCGCAATGCTGCAGACGCCGGTGCCTCCGACGTAGCCGAATTGGCCAAAGAGGCATCCCGCGAGCTCGACAAGGCAGTGAGCAAGGGCGTCATCCATAAGAACCAGGCCGCGAACCGCAAGGCATCTATCGCCAAGCGCGCTTCCACGGTTTAAGGCTTTCGCACTTAACTTTCTTTCTTTTTTTCTTCACCCGAAATCCATCGTCAGTCTCGGCGGGTGAGCCTTGCCACCATTGACTCAAGTACAAACATTTTCTGCTCGGCATCCAAACTTGTTCCAGCGCCAACGCCACCTTTCATCGCGCCGTCAGCCTCGGCCAATTCAACAGCTGCTCGAGCAACCCGGCGTTGATCACCGCTCCACTTAGACCACTGGTGCTTCAACACGGTCACCTTCCACGGCGGCACGCCGGCCTGCCGAGCGATGTCTGTATCCGAGGCACCCGGTGGCATGGCGGCCACCCGCACAATTGAGCGCAAGCCACTGGCGATCGCCATCACGGCCGTGACTCCTACGCGGGCATGATCGGTGGTGAGGGTCATCTGCCGAAGCGATCGCACCGCATCCACACCGCGGCGATCCCAGACAGCGTCGGAAATTGCAAAGCCAGCAACTTCAGCGATTCCATCGAAGTATTGGCGAACATCGTCTACCCCGATGGGGTCGTTCTCCACATCAGACATGAGTTGACTCGTTGCAGCGACCAACATTGGTAGGTCCTGGCCCACGGAGTCATAGAGCACTGTTAGGGCGTCGCTCGTGATCTTTCGCTTACCTTTGGCGAACTCTTTGATGAGAAAGTCAGTGGTGGTTTTCCCCTTTTTCAATTCCTTGCACTCAACAATGTCGGCGCCGGCAGCTTTGGCAGCATCGATCATGGCCTTACCTTTAACGCCGCCCGGATGGGTCAAGATGAGCCAGACGTTCTCTGGTTGATCCGCCAAAACAGATTTGAGTGCATCAGCCCCCTCATCACCTAACTCATCGATCCCGCGGATGATTACCGCTACCTGATCCCCGAACAGGGTGGGAGCGCATGCTTGCGAAATCGCCTCGACTGCATCCTCATCGCCGGGGTGCACCTCAACACGCTGCGCGGAAGGATCTTGGGCCAGCACTGCCGACCAGGCTGTGCGCAGAACCCGGTCCACGAGCACCGTTTCGGCTCCCAGAGCAAGGGTTACCCGGGGCGGTTGCGTCATGAGGTCAGCATGTCACGTCGTGCGGGTGACGGTTCCCCATCCCTGCCCTGTGCGCACGATCGCCACGTCGGTCTGGGTATCCGTGCGCAGGATCTGCGAGCCCTGGGCCTCCCAGGCCGCGATCGTCTCTGCCGCCGGATGCCCGTAGTCGTTATCTGCCCCGACCGTGATGAATGCGACGCTCGCGTTGGCCCACGCAGCAAAGCGTGGGTGCTGATTGCGTGATCCGTGGTGCGGCACCTTGGCAATATCGAAATCACCCGGTGCGGCCATGATCGCCGATTGGGCTTCGGGTTCGATGTCGCCAGTGAGCAAGATGCGCAGCCCGTTGACCTCAACTGCTAACACCAAGCTGGCATTATTCGGTGGTGATCCTGATCGAATGATTCGCTTAGGCCATAACGCGGTCAAGGTGATGTCACCGGTTCGGACAACACCGCCCGCAGTCAGGGCCTCTACCGAAATGCTCTGAGTTTGGGCGGCAGCGCGGACTTTCTCGTATTCCTCCGTCGGTTCACGCAGAGGTGTGCCCACGATCTGTTGAACCCTGCGGCCAGCAAGGACTCCTTCGATACCGCCCACATGGTCTCGATGAAAATGGCTAACCACAAGTGTGGAAATGTCCGATACCCCGGCTCCTCGTAAGCATGCGTCAACACGTGTTGGGTCGGGGCCAGCATCAACCACCACAACCGCACTGTCTTGGCGGATGATGATCGCATCGCCTTGGCCCACATCACATGCCAAGAGAATCCAGTTCGGTGGCGGCCAGGATCTTCGATCGGCGGGCGCCAATATCCACAGCGCAGTCACCACACACGCAGCAGCAATCACAACTCGACGCCCCGCAACCGGGATCGCCTGCCAATTGCTTCGCAATGTTCGCGAAGAGATAGCCCAAATAGCCACGGCCAGCAACATCAGCAAGGTCAAAGTTCCCCACCATCCGGCCGGAAGCGGCCAACTCCCGGTGCTGGCATCGGCAGATCGGTGCGCAACCGTTGCGATCCAACCGGCCGGCCATCCCGCGATCCACGCAATAGCTGAGGCCACCTGCGGAAGCGGCCCGGCGAACAGGGCAGCAAGTAGACCCAGAATCGTTACTGCCGGCACGGCTGGCATCGCCAGCAGGTTCGCAAGAACCGCTATGGGCCCGCCACTTGTTCCCATCGCGGCCAATACCGGCAGGGCTCCCACTTGGGCAGCCATCGTTATGGCAAGTGCAGTGCGCACGCCATCGGGCAGAAGATACGTTGGATAGGTACGACCCAACACAGCCGTAAACCACGGTCCAATCAGGATCAGACCCGCCGTCGCCAATACAGACAGCGCAAAGCCCCACGACAGCGCTAGCGGCGCCGCCAGAATCATCAGCACCAGCACTGCACCCGATAAGACCGCCGGGCCAGCACGACGACCACCCCATAGCAGTCCGACAAGGACAACGGCGCCCATTACCGATGCGCGCAGCACACTAGGTTGCGGGCGCACCAACACCACAAAGAATGCAAGGGCAACAAGTGCTACCCCCACCCGAACCCTCAGCGGTGCCCGCAACAGCGCCGCAATGCCCAGTACCGCAGCCAACACGATCGCAACGTTTCCGCCCGAGACAGCGGTCAAATGCGTGAGGCCACTGGTGCGCATCGACTCCGTTAACTTCGGTGGTTGACGGCTGTCGTCACCAACAGCGAGCCCTGCAACGAGAGATGCAGGATCGTCGTCAATGTTGTTCAGTGAATTACGCAACCCAATTCTCATCGACGTAGCCACGCGATCCACCACGCTTGGTTCCCGAACAACCTGCACCAGCGTGGCTCCTCGAACAGTTGCTGCATATTCGTGGGGTGCGAACGGGACGACCAATCGACCTCTAATGACGATCTCTGCGCCGGCCACGATCGCTGCGAACGATTCGACATCAGTTAACTCAACGGACATCGGTAGATCGACTTCCACGCGCGTTCCATCAAGATCACGAATCAGCGCGCTGGTTGCGATTCGCATACGAGCTGATGGAACATCACCCCAAGGGACCGCTTGAGTGCGCACAACCGGTTCTTCGCCGGCAATGCCGGTGATTGTTACCCGGGTGGAATCTGCCACCCAGTTGGCAACGGGCGTTGATGTCAATGCCTGTACGTGCATCGCTGCTGAAAATCCCCCGGCGCAACTGCCGATGATCGCGACCAGCAACAGGTTGTGCACCTGCGGCAGATACCCGATCTTCGCTACTGCCGGCCAACTGATTGCGAGCAGCAGGAGAGCCCCGGCGATCCACATGACGACCACAGCAAAGTGCTGACGATTTTCTGGCAGAACCAACCACACCTGACTGGACCCGGCGAGCACTGCGGCTGAGGCAAGCCATGCACCGCCCGCCGGGACCAGCAAGCGCCCATCGATCACATGCGCACCTGCTCAGCCAGGTTGCGCAGCGTGGACTCTCCTATTCCAGAGACTTCGAGCAGCCCGTCCAGGGATGTGAATGGCCCGTTTTGCTCCCGAAAAGCCACGATGCGTTCGGCCAGAACGGGCCCAACCCCTGGCAAGTCAAGCAGTTCGGTGGCTGATGCCGAGTTGATGCTGATCCGACCATCACGTTCCTGAACCTCAGCACCGCCAAGAACAATTTGTTCCCCGTCGATCACGGGTCTGGCCAAGTTCACACTCATCAACGCATCCGGAGTGAGTGCTCCTCCGGCCGCTGTCACTGCATCGGAAACCCGAGATCCCGGAGGCAACTCCACTAACCCGGGTGATCGGACCTCACCTGCCACGTGCACCACCACGATCGACGTTCCCTGAATTCCCGCGGGCGGCGGCGCACCCACATCGACTCCGCCGGGGATGGGGACGCCGGTTGCGATGATCTCGGAAATGGCAGCGGGAACGTTCGCGCGACCTGACCACCACCACCAGCCCGCGATCATCAGCAATGCGGCCACCACCACGGTCAGAGCCCGAACAGAACGCTGATCCCAGCCCCTTACAGACAGACGATGAGCGCTCGGCTCAGCGGGCAGGGGCGTCGGGATTGGAGTAAACGGGCTTGAATTAATCGCCGTTTGAACTGAGCCCTGCTCGCGAACCAGAATCCGGTCCAATCGTTCCGTTCCGACCTTGGCCGATTTTTCCAGGCGACGCATGGCCTGAAAATATGTGCATGAGGAGGCCCAACGGGAAGTCCTTGATCATGGCTGTGGATTGCTCTGCCATGAGGGTGAAGTTGTGGACACAGCAATCAGAGGACTTGCGTCAAGCCTGCTTCTGGCGTGACGGCAATCGCGATGACTCCCGGGCCGGTATGTGCACCCACAACTCCGCCAATAGTGCTCCGGATGATGGGCGAATCCGGGGCCGCGACCTGCCACTGATCAATGACCGCCTCCACTCGTTCCGGCGCGTCAAGATCGGAGATAGAAACAAGGCAGGGTCGCCCCGCCTGCGCAGCCAATCCGAGTTCGATGAGGCGAGTGATTGCCTTGGACTCGGTACGAACCCGATCCACTGGCTCAACCCGACCATCAGCAATTCGAAGAATCGGCTTGACCTGCAAAGCGGTTCCTACCCGTGCGTTCGTGCTACCAATCCGGCCGCCCCGACGCAGATACTCCAATGTGTCAACGTAGAAATAGATCTGTGTGCTCTGCGCTTGCTCCGTGGCTCGCGCAGCCGCATCGTGCGCATTGGCACCGGAGGCTGCCGCCAGCACTGCGGCCATGACCGCAAATCCGAGTCCCATCCCGATCGACCTTGAGTCAACAACCTCCACCGGGATGTTTGACTGCGCGGCAGCAGCACAAGCAGCCTCATAGGTGCCAGACAGCGCTGAACTCAGGGTGAGAATCACCGCCTGTTCGCAACCACTTTCGCGTACGTGCTCAATCGCTTCGGTGAAACGCATGGGTGCTGGGCGAGATGTTGTGACCTGAGCACCTGATCGCAATGCCGAAATCACGAAGGCAGCTTGATCTGCATTGGTTTCATCCCGTGCATGCGCGTCGACAATCACTTGCACCGGAACGATGCACACGTCGTGAGCCAAAGCCCAACCCGAAGGAAGGTACGCGGTGCTATCGGTGATGACCCCGGTTCGCACTATGACCCACCATCTAGTTCGGAACGATGTTGACGAGTTTGGGTGCCCGAACGATCACCGTTTTGATCGTGCGATCTCCGAGCGCTTTGATGACACCCTCGTTGGACAGGGCCAGCTCTCGCAACGAGTCCTCATCAATGTCTGGGGAAACGTCGAACTTCTCTTTCAATTTGCCCGATATCTGCACAACGCAGGTCACTGAATCCTGCACCAACAGCGCCGGATCCACCTCGGGCCAACCAGCGCGCGCAACACTCGGCTCATGACCAAGGCGAGCCCACATGTCTTCTGCCGTGTAGGGGGCAGTGAGCGACAAGCTGATGGCAACTGCCACAGCGGCTTCGCGAACAGCGGGGTCCGCCGGTCCACAGCCGGAGTCAATCGCTTTCCGGGTGACGTTCACCAGCTCCATCGCTTTGGCGACAGCAACGTTGAATCGGAAAGTTTCAACGGCGATGCCCGCGTCGTGCACAGCTCGATGGGTTGCCTTACGTAATTCCAGATCACCCTGGGAGGGGCCGGCGTCAACAGCGCTGGTCACGTCTCCGGAGAGTCGCCATGCACGAGCCAGGAACTTCTTCGCACCCGCTGGGGAGACATCAGCCCAGTCAACGTCGTCCTCTGGTGGGCCGGCAAAGACCATCGTCAACCGAATGGCATCGACGCCGTGCACCTCTAGCTCATCAGATAACCGAACAAGGTTTCCCCGCGACTTACTCATCGCGGAACCGTTCATCACAACCATGCCCTGGTTCAACAAGCGAGTGAAGGGCTCGGTGAAATCGAGCAGACCCATGTCGAAAAGAACCTTGGTAAAGAAACGGCTGTAGAGCAGGTGCAAGATCGCATGCGTGACGCCACCCACGTACTGATCAACAGGCAACCACTCGCGCACGCGCTCTGGATCAAAGGCCTGCTCAGCATTCTTCGGATCAGCGAAACGCAGGTAGTACCAGGACGAGTCAACAAAGGTGTCCATGGTGTCTGTGTCGCGGCGAGCTGGCGCACCGCACAAAGGGCAAGGGACATTTGCCCACTCGGTTGCAGCGCCCAATGGCGAGGAACCCTTGGGCTTGAGATCAAGTCCGGCTGCAGGTGGCAGCACAACGGGCAGTTGATCCGCGGGAACTGGCACCTCACCACAGGAATCGCAGTGAATGATCGGAATCGGGGTGCCCCAGTAACGCTGGCGCGAGATCAGCCAGTCGCGCAGGCGGTAGTTAACGGCCGGTACGCCGGTCCCACGCTCCTCAAGCACCGCAATCATCGCGTCAATCGCTTCAGCCTTGTCGAGTCCATCGAGTGGACCCGAGTTAACGTGCGGGCCATCATCAGCGGTGGCGACGCCAGTTACTAGTGGATCCTCGCCGCCTTCAACAACCACCCGCACCGGCAAATCGAAGGTCCGGGCAAAATCGAGGTCGCGCTGGTCGTG
>JANQZS010000110.1:32309-35935 GCA_030728405.1 Candidatus Nanopelagicales bacterium
AAACCAAAAGCGTCCCAACCAATGGGGTGCATCACGTTGAAACCACGCTGAACCCAATAGCGCGCGATGACATCGCCGAGTGCGTACGCCTCAGCGTGACCCATGTGCAAATCCCCAGATGGGTAGGGAAACATGTCGAGGACGTACTTCTTGGGTCGAGGATCCCCCGGCTCGCCTGAGCGGAACGGAGCCAACGTGTCCCACACCGGCAGCCAGGTGTCTTGGATGGCAGTGAAGTCGTAGCCGCCGCCCTCTTCTGGGGTCCCGGTCGATGTCCCGGAAAGTGGAGAGGGTGCTGCGGGCTGCTGGGAAGGTGTCGGCGCGTTCATGGGAACAGTGAGTCTACCGAGGCAGTGACCGGCAATGATGCACCCGTGGCGCACCCTAAAAACCTCGGCCCAGGTACCTGGTTGGGCTCGTGGGAAGCCGATCTCTTCACCCTCAATAAGCACACGATTCGTTGGCTCAGCCCGCTGCGCGGCGCTCTCATCTCTACCGTGGTCACTGTTGGGGGACTGCACTATGGCGGCCCAGCCGTAGGCGTTCCGCTCGGCGTTGGCGCCCTATTCGCCGCCGTTGCAGATGTGGATCAAATTGCCGCTCGGCGACTTCGGACAATGCTGTGGGCCACCCTCTGGCTCAGCGTGGCAACAGCATTGGGCGGAATCGGCTCATTGAGCCTCCCCATCCTTATGATGCTTGCTATTCCGGTCACCGCAGCGTGCGGTTACGCCGGGGTGCTGGGTGCGCGTGCAGCGATAGTTGGTGTCTTGACACTGGTCACCTTTCACCTTCAGCGCTTTTACCTTCACTCCGATGTCTGCAGAAGGGATTGCTCAGGCGACCCTCTTGGTTGCAGCGGGCGCTCTCATCCAAATTGCTGGAACGGTGATTGCGATTGTGATCCGAGAGCCCAAAGCGTTACTCGCACAAGATTCCTCGCCACCTTTGCGCCCCCGACTCAACGGACACACGGGTCTCCAGGATGACTTTGTGCGTCATGCCATCCGTTTGACCATCGCCATGGAAATCGCATTCTCATTGCAATACTTCTTCACCGACATCCACAGCGTGTGGATCCCCATCACCGTTGCGTGGGTTACAACTCCCGATCGACACGGCACCGTCACCAAATCCGTTGGTCGCATCATTGGCACCTTGGTGGGGGTGGGGCTCGTTCTCCTTGCTGGCTGGCTCACCGATTACTCAGACGTGATGCTTGTTATCGCGTTCGCGCTCTCCACATTCCTTGCACTCGTCATGCTTCGCGCCAATTACTCGATTGCAGTGGTGGGTGTGACGGGCTTCATGTTGACCATGTTCGCGATCGCCGGCGACAACCTCGAAGTTTTGGGAACTGATCGGATTCTCGACACCGTCATCGCAGCAATCATCGTGCTGACAGTGATCATGATCGTCCCGCGCGTGACCGCTCAGCGCGATCAGCAATAGACCCTCGTCTAGGCTAAGCCAACGTGACTCCTCGCGGCTGGTTCCTGTTGATCTCGCTCGGGATCATTTGGGGATTGCCTTACCTGTTCATCAAGATCGCCGTCGAGACTTTCTCACCTACCTCCCTCGTGTTTCTTCGAGTGTTTCTGGCCGCAGTAGTTCTACTTCCGATCGTCCTCTACAAGAAGCAGTGGCGCACACTGCGCGGTCACTGGCCTTGGGTCATCATCTTTGCGCTCATCGAGATGGCCTTTTCGTGGACCGCGCTTAACTGGGCGGAGCAATCGGTCACCAGCTCCTTCGCAGCACTCTTCATCGCAACAGTGCCGGCAGCAACTGCAATTCTCGCCCGACTACTCGGCATGGACGATCGACTCACCGGCACGAGACTCGTGGGCCTCGGGGTCGGCTTCCTCGGTGTGGGTCTTCTGGTCGGCCTGGATCTCACCGGCAGCAGCCTGCTGGCAATTGCAGCACTGGCCCTTACCGTCATTTGCTACTCACTTGGGCCGATCATCGTCGACCGCAAACTTTCCACGCCACCGAGTTTGGCCGTGATCGCTGCATCCATGGTCGTCAATTCAATTGTGTTTGCCCCACTCGCCTATTTCACCTGGCCCACGGGACCTATTCCGGCCGTCGCTTGGGGCTCCGTGCTCGTTCTTGGCATCGTGTGTTCGGCGATCGCGTTCATCTTCTTCTTCGCACTCATCGCAGAGGTCGGTCCATCGCGCGGAACGCTCATCACCTACATCAACCCCGTGGTCGCGGTGATCTTGGGGATCGTTGTGCTGAGCGAGCCCATTACCCTCGGTCTTATCGTTGGCTTTCCGCTGATCCTGCTCGGCTCATGGTTGGCCACCCGTTCTGCACCAGCTCTGGAAAGTGAGCCGCACGCATGAAGTTGACCGATTTTGAGGCCTTGAGTTTTGATTGCTACGGCACCTTGATCGACTGGGAGGCCGGTATCGCTGCCGTGCTGCGGCCGTGGGCGCAATCACACGGCATCACCATGACCGATGACGAACTACTCACTGAGTACTCCACCTTCGAAGCTGATGCTGAGGCCGAGCATCCTCAAGAGTTGTATCCGCAGATTCTTGCGCGCTCCATGCGGGCATTGGGTGCCCAGCTTGGTGCGCCGGTATCCGATGATGAGGCTGCAGTATTCGCATCCTCGGTGCCAGCATGGCCGGCCTTTCCTGACTCCACCGATGCACTCGAGCGCCTTGCTCGCAGGTACAAGCTCATCATCTTGTCCAATGTTGACCGCGCATCTTTCGTCGGATCCAACGAGCGCCTTGGGGTTACGTTCACCAGCATTCTCACCGCCCAAGACATCGGCTCCTACAAGCCTTCGCCTAAGAATTTCGTGGCGCTCGACGCCGAAGTCAAGCGCCTAGGCATCAGCGATGGCGCGCTGCTGCACGTTGCCCAAAGCCTCTTCCACGATCATGTGCCAGCGAAAGCTGCTGGCCTGCCAACGGTCTGGATCAATCGGCGCCAAGACAATCCCGGCTGGGGTGCCACACCTGCACCGCCAGCTGACGTCACTCCTGATTGGACCTTTCCCTCCATGTCGGCCTTTGCGGACGCGGTGGATGCGGCCTTCAGCTAACCACCTCGTGCCGCAAGATTCCCTGAGAAGTACTCAACGGTGAGATCGGTAGCCCCGAGGCCTCAGGTCATTTACGCCCAAATCGTCGGCCAATCCATCTGCCGGCTGATTTGAAGCCATTCACTACCGAGCGAGCACCGCGCTTTACGCCACTCGCTACCGAGCTAGCGCCGCGCTTAACCGCATTCCACAAACGTTTCCACCACGGCACCTTCCCAGCACCGGGGCTTGGCGTTGGACCTGGCGTTGGGCCTGGGTTAGGAACGGGCCCAACCTGTGAGGTGACAGCTGGCGTGTGAACTGGCGCATCAGCTTTGGCGATGATTGTCGGGCCGGCCAACATGGCTCCGGCCTTTTCTGTCCCTTTGTCAACTAATCCATCAGCACCAGCCTCGTAGGCCTCGCCCTTAAAATTGTCAACAACATTGTCCTGAAAACTCTCGGGTTTTTCAGCTTCCGGGACTGACTCATCCGGAACCACACCACTCGGAGCATCATGCACATCCGGAGCATCATGCACATCCGGAGCATCATGCACATCCGGAACCACACCACT
>JANQZS010000110.1:36035-43442 GCA_030728405.1 Candidatus Nanopelagicales bacterium
CATCCGGAGCATCATGCACATCCGGAGCATCATGCACATCCGGAACCACACCACTTCCCGAATTCACCTCGTTCTCGGTCGAAGTCCCAGTCTCTTCGTTCCCGGCTTGAGGTTCCCCGAGTCCTAAGACGCCCTCTATAGATTCCTTGACCGCATCTGCCCCGAGAGCAGCCTTCGCAAGTTCGCCAACTCCACCCAAAATGCTCGGAGTGTCTTTATTGGGTTGCCGCGTCGTCACAAAACTCTTTGATTTCAATGCTTCTCGGCGACGACCTTCAACAACATCTCGGGAATGGGTGCGTTCACGCTCCGCTTTGGCAGCATCCTCGGTTAAAGCTTGACCGATCATCCCCACGCCCCTGAGACCACCGGAAATGACCTTCTGTGTTCCATCTCCCAAGTGGGCAACACCTGGAAGGACAGCACCTGCAAGCTGCGCTGTCCCAACACCGACACCGACACCAGCGGTTATGCCCGACTTGAGGTACTTACCTTGTTCTTGCAAATCCCGGGCATCATCAACCGAACCACCAACCATTTTGCCCGCATCCTCGACATGCTCAAAGCCCTTGTTTGCATAGTCAGCCGCGGTTCCGAGTCGGGTGGCTTCCATCTTCGCCGGATCTTCCATTCGATCGATCATTCCGCCAACACGGTTGTAGTGATTGATCGTCTCGCCTTCATGCTTGTCTGTGAAGGCAGCTGCCGCCGTTGCTCCTGTTTGGATTCCCTTGATCTGTTCCTCTTTCGCCGCGCGGGCAGCAGTCTCCGCGCGGGTGAAGCCTCCATCGGCGCGAGCATGGATATCGCTTACTTGACCATCGAACTCAGCACTTGCAGCTCTAGCGGTGGATCTATGATCGGCAAGTTTCTTTCGTGCATCATCAAGTGAAGGTTGCAAAGCTTCGATTTGCCGCTGCACATCAGCATGCTTCGCTTTTCGCGCATCGGTAATGAGAGGTCCACTCGGTTGCTGTGACTTCAGAGTCGCAATTTGGGTCTTTATTTGATCTTTCTCACCCTTCAACTGGGCTTCAGTCTGAGCAGCTGTCGCCTCGTGCGCGACTTTGTTGGCCTTAATCCCGTCGATATTCGTTTTCTCATCATCTGTCAGCTTCGATCCCTGAAGCGTCACCGCGCGTTTCATCCGACCCTTTACTGAACCAGCCTCTCGGGCTTCATGCTCGGCGGTACGGGCATTCTTCTCCGTGTCGAGCTCGCCTTGGATTCTGGCGACTTCAGCCTTTTGCTCATCACTGAGTTTCCCCGATGTGCTCATGCCACCAGTGACCACGGCGCGCTTCAATTTCCCATACGTGGACCCGTGCAGCGCATCTTCGCGTTTAACGACATCGCCCTCTTCGTAGTCCATGTTTTCCGGCGCAGCCTTGCCCAGGACTTCGTCCTTCGAATACTCCTCAGCACCGACCTTCATCTTCAAGTCTTGATATGCGCCGAGCTCAGCTTGATCGCGAGCCCTTGTGCCCGCGGAACGGAATGCCGACAGGGCTCCTGCCTTCCGTTCGGCCGATCCTTTAGTTGCAGACTGGAAATCGCTCACTTTGGACTGCAGGTCAACGCTTGACTCGGCGTTTCGAGTCTGCGAGTTTTTGTAGCCCTTCTGAATAGAAGAGTCGTTGGCGACCATTGACTGCCCAGCCAAGTCACCGAGAACTGCGCCGCCTTGAATGATGTTGCGAACATCGGCGCCCGTGACGACTTTTGCAACCATGCCGCCAACTTTTGCACCAGTAGTGTCAGTTTTTTCTAAGACCGTTTGTGAACCTTCCCGCACTCCCTGACCCGCTTGTCCCAATTCACCGGAATTGGCAAGCGCCTTCTCCTTGAAAATCGACCCAGCGGGCGCCTGCTCAATTCCAGCCGCCCTATCGGCATCCATCTTGACTCTCCTAGCCCTGGCCTTTGTCAAAGTGCGCTGGTCACGGGCTTCTTTGTTTCGCCGTGCAAAGTCTGCTACCTGCTCGTCATGGCTCATTGTGGTGACCGGCCGAGCAGCTACGAAATCCTTGTAGCCCTGCATCACCTCGGCCTTCTTGCGTGCCGCGTCTGCGAGTTCAGGTGCGGATGCGTGAGTCGGCATGTGAAAAGCGTAGTCGGAAAGGGGGCGCTGGGGGTGCCCTTAACTGAGTCTTTTCGAGCTATGCACCAGAAGCCGTGGCGGAAGTCCCATCCTTCTGGGAGACCATCCGATGATTGAGCACCGCTCCGATGATCAAGGAGACTAAACCAATCCCCATCATCACAGTAATGAAGCCAGGTATCGAGATAGCGGCCTCACCACCTTCAGCCCCGCTGACGCTGAGGGTGAATGTGTAACCAGCCGAACCGCTGCTGGTGGGATCAGCTGGACACGTCCACGCACCACACTGGACAGGAATTTGAATCATGGAAAAGATCACGTAACTCACAAGCCACACGATGGAGGCAAATGCCCAGGTGCGCGATGGGCCGAAATGGTGCACCAATCCAAAGTCAAGGGCCATCCACGACTTGATCCAAAGTAGGAAAACTGCAACGCCGATGATGGCAACAACAAAGATGACGAGAGCCCACTCGTAAATGGGGCGCCCAAGGACGATTTCGTTCGGATCAACAGTTAATTGCCCAGATGCGTGGTCGATAATTTCCTTACCACTGGCCATAATTCCCACCACTGCCGCTATAAGAGACAACGCGTAGTGCTGAGGTCGCATTCCAAAAAGCAAATTCAAGATCGGTGCCATGCAAATGCCCACCAAAGCTGAACGTTGCAGCACTCCTAATTCACTGGGCGGCATTCCATAGCCCACCTGCTGGGTGATGGCCATTGTCATAACTGCAATAACACTCAGAATCGACAAAATGTTGAGCCAACGTGCAATACCTATCGAGGCCGATGGCTCGAGTGATGTATCCGGCTGAACCGACGCGGACGAACTACCCGTGGGCATACCAGGCATGGATGGAGGCTTGGGCATCTTTGGCGAGCTGGGCATCGTGGGCATCTTGGGCTTGGGCATCGCCGTAGACCCCAACTCACTCGTTATTCCGCTGAGAAAACTCATCAGCTCAATTCACCACGCTGACTTCTCACGCTATGACCGTCCACACTGCTGTGGCTGCCAAAGTTGTCAGGCCTGCAGCAGGGGCCCAACGGGGTTTCCACAACGCAAGAACAATGGCGACAAGCCATAGGGTGAAGAGCAAAAACATCGTCCCTGCTCCTAAATCGCTTCGACGTTTAGTGCCGGTGAAGGCCCGGTCAGGACAATTGTGCCTGCCCACAAGCACTCGCAGACGCTGCCTTCGGTCAGGACTGGGATGCCATCAATCAGCACATTCGACGGAGAAATCCACGGATCAATCACAATCGGTATGCATGGGGCCGGAGTCGGGACCCCCAGTGCGGCAATCGTCAAGGCGATGACTTCGGGATTCAACGGCGAATGGCACAAAATGAAGGAGGGGATATTGACCTCAGGAATGATATCCACGATCGTTCCCGCGGGCAGATCGTTGGCGAAAACACCCAGCGGTTCGACGAGGAGGACGGAGGGGAAGAAGCCCATGTCGCAGAACATAGGCGTTCCCAGCACCGCAATTGGACCTGGCATGCGGCGAATACTACGGAAAATGCCTCCCTCTGTCTTCAGGATGTCTCCTCTCCCGCCGAATCCTTCCCCACAAGAACCTGAACAATCGACTAATTGAGGGACCACGAAGTTAACGGAATGGCAAACCGCTTGCCAGTCAGTTCAAACTGAGGAATTATCTCCCCTCACGGGCACCGGATGCGTGCCTAGATTCTTAGGAGAATTATTCATGGCGACGTATTTGTCCCCCGGTGTCTACATCGAAGAGGTCCCAGCTGGGACCCGTCCCATTGAAGGCGTAGGCACAGCTATCGCAGGATTCGTCGGTTTTGCTCCCACCGGACCCATAAACGAGCCCACACTCGTGACTAACTGGACCCAGTACGTCGGAGCATTCGGCGACATGGTTGAAGAATTTGCCCTCGGGAAGTCGGTCTACGGGTACTTCAACAATGGCGGCGGACGGGCTTACATCGTTCGTTTACCCCTCCCCGGTGATGGCACTTCCGCATCCCCCGGACTCCCGGTCGCCCAGCTGGCGTTGGGCAATGACGGCAAGAAAGGTGGCACACCAGCTTTCCAAGTGCGGGCACTCGATGCCAACTCTGGCGCTATTTCAGTTGACGTGGAGCCGGCTGCGGGCGCCGCACCAGAATCCAACACCTACGACGTTACGGTCTCCACAGATGCCGGGGCTTCCGAACTGTTCACAGGGGTAACACTCGGAGCTGGTTCGAAGAATATTGCTGAAATCATCAACACCCAGTCCCGTTTGATCGTGCTTGAGCAGATTGACACTGCGACTGCAGACCTCACTCAGGGTCTGGCCACCGGAGCTGTTGCACTGACCATCCCGGCCGGTGTGGTCGTGCCCACCGTCTCAACCGCAGACGTTGTCGGTGATGCCGCGAAGCGCACCGGCTTTGCTGCTTTCGAGGCTCACGAGGACATCACGATGGTCCTTGCCCCGGATCTGATGGTTGCCCATCGTCAGGGGCTCATTGATACGGAAGGTGTTATCGCCGTTCAAAGCGCCATGCTCGCCCACTGCGAACTTATGGGTAATCGGATGGCGATCCTCGACACTCCCGCAGGAATGAACGCACAACAAGCTTCGGACTGGAGGATGAACACCACGAATTTCGATTCGAAGTTCGCAGTGCTCTACTGGCCATGGATTGAGGTTTTCGATCCCTCCGTTGGCCACGACACGCTATTTCCGCCCTCGGGTCACATCGCGGGAATGTGGAGTCGAAACGACAACACCCGCGGTGTCTTCAAAGCGCCAGCTAACGACGTAATTCAGGGCGCCGTTGGTCTGGAGCTAGCAGCGACTCGCGGCGAAATGGATCTATTGAACCCACAGGGGGTCAATTCCATTAAGTCCGTCCCAGGTCGTGGCATACGAGTGTGGGGGGCGCGGACTCTCTCGAGTGACGCTGAATGGCGCTACGTCAACGTTCGCCGCTATTTCAATTACCTCGAAGAGTCCATTCTTCAGGGCACCCAGTGGTGCGTGTTCGAACCGAACGATGAGCGGCTCTGGGGCACCATTCGACGCACGATCAATGCCTTCCTGATCACCGAGTGGCGGTCAGGGGCACTGTTTGGAGACAAGCCCGATAAGGCTTTCTTCGTGAAGTGTGACGCTGAGAACAACACAGCCGAAAGCATCGATGCAGGCATGGTGATCATCGAGATTGGTGTCGCACCGGTCAAGCCCGCAGAGTTCGTCATCTTCCGTTTGTCGCAGTTCTCAGGCGGAGCCTCCGTAAGCGACTAATCGTCCGTCGAAATTGTGATTCACAGCCCATAAACAAGTTGAGGAGTTAGAAGATGGCACTCGTAGGCGGCGACGCACTCACTGCATTTTCGTTCGAGTTTTCCGTGGATGGGGTAACTATCCCGAACGTGGTTGCGGTAAACAGCATCAAAAAGTCTGCACCGATCATCGAGACAAAATCCATGACCCCGACTGGTCAATACGTCAATCAGAAGATGTATGGCATGCAGCAGTCGGGCGAACTCCAACTGACCGTGTTAAACGTCGGAGACCCATCCGTCACCCAGTGGATCATGTCTGGTTTGTCGGGCGATCAATCATCTGGCCGCAAGTCCGCCAAACTCATTTACAAGGACACGACGGGATCTCCAATTACCACGATGGAGTTCGGAAGCGTCCTTATCAGTGAGGTCGATTACGGAAACACCACCGCGGGCGAGCCCTCCGCAATTCAAATGACTATCACCCTCAGCTTTGTCGAGATGTCGGTGTCCTAGTCGGGATTACCATGACCACAAACACTGAGACTTTCCAAACAACATTTGATTTCGTGCTTCCCCGAGGGTACGTAGACGGAGAGGGCAAGGTTCATCGAGAAGGCACGATGCGACTTGCCACGGCACGCGATGAACTCATGCCTCTACTCGATCCGAAGGTTCGGGAAAATGGCGCATTTCTTTCGCTCGTTCTCCTTGCGCGGGTTGTAACGAGGTTGGGAACGCTCCCCTCCATTGATGATCAAATGATGGGCGGTCTTTGGGCGACAGATCTCGCATTCCTTCAGGATCTCTACCGTCAAATCAACTCGGAGGGCCACACCCTGATCGAGGTGTCTTGTCCCTCCTGCTCATCGAATTTTGCGGTCGATTTAGCAGGTGGTGGCCTGGGGGAAGCATGACGGCTGGGGCCGATGTGCTTTGGGAAGACATCGGATTTCTAGCCTTCCACCTTCATTGGTCAATGAACGAACTTCTTGACCTCCCGCACGGGCTCCGCCAACAACTCGTTGAGCAAACTCGTGTTCTTGCTCGGAACGGAAGCTCGCATGGCTGAGGACAAGACTCCCGATCCTGGGCCTAGTGTTCGCGGGGCATACCGGGGAGATTTCCTTTCTCTTCCGCCCATGCTGCCTTTAGTTTCTCCTATGGAACTCAATATTGCGGCGCCCGAGAACTATGTGGTGACTCGCCGAGCAACGGCTGTTGCGCGAACCTCGCTCGCTCATAGTCGGATCGCGGATTTTTCTGGTTCATTCACTGCCTCGCCGCTATCTTTGCGTACGCGCCAGGTGAGTCCGCCTCGAACCAAACCGGGAGCATCAGCAGGACCGATCGACTCGGATGATGACGGTGAATCAGAACAGGCATCCGCACTTGAGGGGCTTCAGATCCTTCCGAGAAACTTGACTCCAAGACCCTCAGTCGAACGAAGTAAGCCGAAGCGTCCCCAAGGCTCAAAGAAGGTGCGCACAGCTATTCCGTCGAATAGGCGAGTAAACGTCATTGAGTCTGACCCCGGTTCCCACGCACCTATCGGTGATTCCTCAACACCGCCTCTTGTTGACGTGACGATGCCCGCTACTGCCACCATCACCCCCGACGGTCAATTGCTGACAAGCAGGCTCCGGATGCGCAGATCCGTCGAGACTCCGGCACCCGAGCTCGAGCCACCTTCTTCTAAAGAGGTCCCTCCCACACTCACCGCCAATCCCCCTTCAGCACTCCCCGGTAACTCTCGCTCCAGGTCGCTAGGGGACCCATCTGTGACGGCACGTACTCCGGCGGTTGAGCTCAACAACGTAAGTCCTCTTCCAGGCACCAACCCCACCCCGCCAGTCCTCCCGCTACTCAACGAAACTGCCGTGGAAGGCGGAGCCAAAGGCACATCAGTGGGCCAGGGTCAAGGTGCACCGCCCGTGTCGACATCACCACCTTCAGCTCCGGCTCCCGCCGTTACACCCGCTGCGTCCTCACCCGCTGCGTCCTCACCCACACAAACCCCGCGCACACCAACACCCATCCCAACACCAGC
>JANQZS010000110.1:43542-52855 GCA_030728405.1 Candidatus Nanopelagicales bacterium
ACCCTCAGCACCAGCTCCAACAGTGACACCCTCTCCGCCCTCACCCACAGAAACCCCGCGCACACCAACACCACCCACACCGGTGGATACGTCAACACCCGTCACGACACCAGAAAATGCACCGGTCAATGCACAAACTCCAACAGTGACACCCTCTGCGTCCTCACCCACACAAACCCCGCGCACACCAACACCCATCCCAACACCAGCAGCAGGTGCAGAACGACCCTCAGCACCAGCTCCAACAGTGACACCCTCTCCGCCCTCACCCACAGAAACCACGCGCACACCAACACCACTCACGCCGGTGATTACTTCACAAAGTCTTGTAGAGGCCCCAACGCTGCCGGTCGTTCCACAAAAGCCAGCTCTCACGCACTCAAGAACCGAATCTCAAGACGGCGCTTTTCCCCCGGTCGTGAATTCAGACTCTCCCACTTCTGGATCTAGAGATTCAGTGCCAATTGTTCAGCGGCGTGCTACCCAGACACCACAAATCCCCAATGCAGGACTACCCCGTGCAATTCCGGTCAGCGAGCATCATGAGAGAACTGTGACTGTCCCTGCTGATGTTCAAGAGGCCGTTGCCGCTGTCACGGGTCACAGACCAAACGAAGTTACCGTTCGTCGAGGTACAGCAGTCGATAGAACGGCAGCCCTCATCGCCGCGGACTCATATGCGACAGGTGGCGTTGTTCACCTTCCCGGAAGCGCCCCGTTGACGAGCGATCGCTCCCGACGACTACTCGCCCATGAATTAACCCATGTGATCCAACAGCGCTCAGGCACTGCACCTGCGGCTGAAACCTCACCGGCAGGGGTGATAGCAGAGCGGCAGGCAATGCATGCCGAAGCAACGTTTGTCGGACGTGACGAGCAAACAACTTCGAGCCAGGTTGGGCAATCACCTACAACCCTGGCACGCGGACTTGGTGCACAGGGAACCGTGCCGATCGTCTCGCGATCAACCGCAATCGCTCCTGACCGGACTTCATCTTTGCCTCGCTTGGTGATCGAAAGGAAGCCGTCTCCTCAGCGCTTTTCACCGCAGACCACTTCGCCCTCGTTGAATTCCCCCGTGGAAGCTCTAGATAAGTCCTTGGATTCCTCAGCCGATTCACGTTCAACGCCTTCTTTCGCTCAACCTCGGAGCCCTGCGCCAGCACCGGTGCAGCGTCGGGCCACCCATGCAAGTCCCTCGGCCTCGCCTTCCCCAGCCTCACCGCGCCCGGTCGCACCTTCGCCAACCCCCGCGCCCATAACCTCGACAGAGGAAACCGCAGCACACACAACTGCACGCCAGCCCGGTGTCAAACGCGGATCCCAGCCAAACACCAGCATGGACACCGCCAGGGATGAACTCTGGCTCGAGCGTCATGCCCAAGCCCTGTATCCCCACCTTCGTCACCTCCTGCGCAATGAATTCTTTCGTGACCGGGAACGTCGCGGTCGTCTCATGAGAGTGGATTAGGGCATGTCTTCGATGCCAGAACCCTTCGATCCCACCTATACAGCGACGAATTTCGTTGGTTTCTCGCTAAGTGTCGACATCATTTCCGATGACAGAACTCTTGGGGCGAATTGGCAGTCAATTTCCATGGGCTCGATGTCTTTGGGGGCACAAGATCTGCAACCCGGTGGCTACAGCCGCACTCGCTTCCAAGTCATTGGCGATTTGACCTACGGCAACATCACACTCACCCGACCCTGGACACCCAGCCAGTCAGGATGGATCCCACAGTGGTTTTCCGCCGCAGCAAATATGGGCGCTTCAGCAGTGTCCATCGCTATCAACTATCTCGACGTCAAGGGGAATCTCCAGCAGGCGATCTACAACTTCCGTGATGCATATCCCGTTTCTTGGACGCAGCCAGATTTCTCGGCGGGTTCGGGTGCCGAGTTCAGCACGGAATCCTTAACATTCAGCCATTCTGGTTTCGCAACAAGTGACAACCTCACTCCAGGAGTTGACCAACCTGAATCTGTCGAGCCGTTTCGTCTTGTGGTTCTTCCCGGCGGTATCTCTGCAATGGCGAGCGCACTATCGACCATGACAAGCTGGACTGCAGCGGGTGACATGGCGGCCTACTCCCCGACTAGCGTGTTGGCAGACGCTGAAGCGGTCCAATCACAAGGCGCAAGTTTGATGGCCGGGGCGCTACCTGCAATCACCTTCTGGGTGCCACCTTCCAGTATCTCTGTGAGCAAGTCTGCAGGTTGGGGGGTTAATCCCTCTCCAGATGCGATCGGCTCAGGACCGGTCAACTGGCTGGGCACCAATCCGCTCACTATTGAATTCGATTACATTTTGGACAGCACCAGCTCGGATGCGCGGCAGGGTGGACTATCCGAGGTAAACACTGTGTTGCCCGACGTCGAACGCCTCCTTGCACTCCTTGAAGTAGATCCGCTTATGGCCGTGCTGGGCACCGGTACCGCACCGATGGTCATGGTCCTCTGGGGAGATTTCACCTCGCCGGTTAGCTATGTAGAGAACGTCACTGCTGAATTCACTCAATTTGATGGCAGCGGGCGCCCGATCCGGGCCACCGGGCATATTGCGATCACCCAGTACCCATCCGCCGCACTTCCAACAAACCCGACCTCAGGTGGAGACCTGCCTAGGCGAAGCCAGGAGGTGTACGCAGGGGATCAATTGGCGCATGTCGCTTTCCGCTCCTACAAAAATCCCGCATACTGGCGTGACTTGGCCACAGTCAATGGGATAACCGATCCCCTGCGCATCAAAGCGGGTGTGCCACTACTCGTTCCGGATCGCGCTGCCCTTCCACGACGAGGTGACTCTGGACGCCCAATGGGACCGACTCCGAATCCCAGTAGCCCACGCGGAGCGCGCCGAAAGGGCGGGACGTGAGCACTTCAAGCTCCACGAGTGACCTCAGTCTTCGACTGTACATCGACGACGTGCCGCTCCCATCTGTGTTCAGCAATCAGATTCGTCGCATAGAGGTTGATAGCCAGGTAAATCTGCCTGCCGCCTGCGAGGTTGAATTTGCAGACCCACAATTTCTGCTCATCGAGGAATGCGGACTCGGCATCGGCAACCTCATGGAGATTCGGGCTGTGGTGGGCGACAACGCTCTCGGTCAGGCAATCTTCTTCGGGCAAGTAGAAACGGTCGAAGTTGGCTTTGAAAGTGCCACCGGTCGGGTTAGCCGGGTGCGGGCCTACGACGCGGGTCATCAAATGCTGCACGGTATGAATACCAAGGGCTACCCGATGATGATGTACTCCGAGATAGCCGAGGTCATCGGACTCGAGCACGACATCACAACCATCGCGACTCCGTTCCCCACTGTCTATCCCATGACTGTGCAGTCCAACGAGTCGGACTGGGACTTCCTCGTCCGGCTGGCTCGCGAAATCGGGTACGTCGTCAATGTCCAGATTGACCCCGTGACAGGACTGCCGGTTCTCATGTTCGGACCACAAACACCAGCCGAAACAGCCCCGCCGCCGCTTCCAGGAGTTGAGGTCTCACCGCTTTCCTTCAATGTCGGAGATGAACGCATCATCAATCTCAAGGCGTCCGTTTCAGGATCGGGGATCACGGCTGTGTCTTCCGCGCGCGGGTGGGACCAGACCTTAGGTGTACCCGGAATCGGCGAGCGACCGACCATTGGTGATAGCTCGCTTAACTTGGTACCCCCAGAACTTCTCGGTGCTGAACTTGGTGGGATCAATCAAAACATCAACTTCATGCGGTTCGCCCAGAATGAGGTTCAGGCTGAGTCGGCGAGCGAAGGATTGGCCTTTCGAATGTCTGGCGCCTATTCAAATGTTGAGATCACGATGCGGGGTAATCCCTACGCGATGCCAAATCGAGCCTTGGGGCTCAGCGAGGCAGGCGTTCTCACCGGCGAGTACACCATCACTGGCGTGACCCACACCTATTCCGCATCGCTTCATGGCTATCGCACCCATGTTGTGTGCAGCGGCATGGAAGACCGAACACTCACCGGGCTCCAAGGCGCAGCGGAGTCGCGAAACACGAGCAAGCTGCATGGCGTGTACCCAGGCATCGTGACCGACTCTGAGGACCCCGAGCAAATGGGCCGGGTTCTCTTGAATTTCCCTTGGCTTGATCCCCTGTACGTAAGCAACTGGGCGCGGGTCGTTCAAGATGGCGCCAGCGAAGGTATGGGCATGCAGATAATTCCCGAACCCACGGATGAAGTTCTGGTTGCATTCGGCAATGGGCAACTCGATTCACCGTACGTGCTTGGTGGGCTCTATAACCTCGAAAGAGTTCCCGGGGTCCCATGGGAAGAGGCCATCCAGGGGATTCCCATGATTCGTGGGTTCACTTCACGACTCGGGAGCCAGTTGCTCTTTATGGACGACCCCGAGACACCCGGCTTGGTCCTCAATACAACGATGGGGGCCTCAACCATTATTCGCCTGTCACCCGAAACAGGCATTGAGATAATTACCGTGGAGGGGCAACCTATTCTCATCAGCAGTGCATCCGATGTCACAATTACTTCAGAGGGTGCGGTCACCGTTAATGCGGCTGCGATCGCCATTAATGGTGAGGGCGATGTTTCCATCAGTGCTGCAGGCGCACTCGAACTCACAGCTGGCGGAGAGATCGCGATCTCTGCAGCTTCCATAAATCTGGAGGCGGAGGTTGATGCGTCTATGGTGGCGCCGGCAATCGACATCACCGGCGGCATCGTCAATTTGGGAGCATGAGCTATGGATCTCACTGATTTCGTTGGTCAAGGGGTGGATTTTCCCCTCCGATTCAATGATCGTGGCCACATCGCCCTTGTGGGCGGAGTCGCAAACATCGAACGAGCAATCACCCTCATCATTGGAACTGCCTACGGCGAACGACCGATGCGACCCGAGTTTGGATGCGGAATCCACTCCCTGGTTTTTGAGTCACCATCGCCCGAACTTTCCACGCAAATACAAGCCCATGTCACCGCTTCGCTCCAACGCTGGGAGCCACGGATCGACGTTGTGACCGTTCAGGTTCAATTTGATAATGAGAACACCACTGCAAACATCCTTGTGACCTACCGCCTCAAGGACAATTACAATGTGCGAAATCTGCTCGTTCCCTTTTACCTCATTCCAAATGAGGAGGGGTCTCTTTCCCAGTTATCCCCGGAGGAATCGTGAGCTTACCGACACCAAACCTTGATGATCGTGCGTTCCAGGATTTTGTTGATGAAGGCAAACGCCTTCTGCAACGCCGAGCGCCCGAGTGGACGGATAACAACGTTGCAGATCCGGGGGTGACGTTGATCGAGACCTTTGCTTATATGGTCGACCAACTCGTATTTCGACTGAACCAAGTTCCCGATCTCCATTACATCAAGTTCCTCGAACTACTTGGAGAGACTTTGCGACCGCCTGCGGCGGCCTACACCACTCTGGAGTTCATGCTGACAGTTCCTCAGGAGACTGATGTACAGATCTTGGAGGGAGCAGAAGTATCGACCACTCGTCGAGGGACGCCTACCCCAATCACCTTCACCACCGACGATGACCTCACTTTGGTGTCGGTCACCGTCAATGGATTACTTTCCCAACCCAATGGTGGAGCTTTTTCCATCATCAACCCAAGTCTGGGCGTTGGCGCTGAACTGGCTGCATTCTCCCAAGTCCCCACTCCTGGAGATGCCATCTACTTCGGCCTCTCCAAGCCCGCCGCCCATTGCATCGTTCAATTCGCCGTTGATTCACGGATTGATGGAATTGGCGTTGATCCCTTGCGACCTCCGCGCATTTTTGAAGCGTGGGATGGGCAAGCCTGGTACCCCGTCGAATTGATTTCGGACACCACAGGTGGGTTGAATCGTCAAGGCACCATACAGATCTACATCGATCGGCATCAAACCTCAAACCTTGGCAGCATTGATGCGGCCTGGCTTAGGTGCCGCGTGGTGGCCGTGGAGGGAGATCAGCCACCATACGTGGCAAGTCCCACGATCCATAGTGTCTCGGTTGTGACGATTGGGGGCCGGGTATCTGCCTCTCATTGTCAACATTTCTCCAACGAGACCCTAGGTCGCACCTCAGGAACTCCGGGGGAGAGTCTCCAACTCAGTCATTTTCCCTTGGTGTCCGAACAAGATGCCCTGACTATTGAGGTCAGCAGCCCTGAAGGCTGGGTTACGTGGAACCGAGTAGATACTTTTGCTGACCAATTGCCCGATGCTCGCGTCTTCTCGTTGGACTCAACGACTGGCACCTTGCGCTTTGGTCCGTTGATTCGCATGAACGACGGCAGTGCTCGGACATTCGGGGCAACGCCTGAAGCTGGTGCCACCGTAAGGATTCCGCTTTACCGAGCAGGTGGAGGTGTCCTGGGTAACCTCGAGACGGGTGCTCTGAGGCTTCTGCGCACCAGCATTCCATTCGTTGCGCGAGTCCAGAATATCGTTCCCGCCATTGGGGGTGTTGACGCTGAGAGTATCGATGACCTGAAGGCTCGGGCAGCACTTCTCATTCGATCGCGAGATCGAGCAGTCAGCAAAGGAGACTTTGAGCTACTTGTTCACCGAGCAGCACCGTCACTGGCGCGAACCAAATGTCTATCCGGCGAAGAGATCGGAAGCCCGGGCACCGTCTTGGTGCTGGTGATACCTGACATACCTGATGGTCGAGTCCCGTTTGAAGTCTTCAGACCTAGTCAAGAGGTCCTCGACAGCGTTCAGACCTTCATTGACGAGAGGCGCCTTGTGGGAACAACTGTGCGCATTGAGCCACCTCGTTACTTGGGAGTATCAGTGGCAGCGCGAATTGCCTTGAGTCCTGGTGTGGACTCAACTCTGGTGCTGCAAGAGGCTGATACCGCTGTTGCAAATTTTGTGCATCCCCTCCGTGGAGGGTACGACGGTACGGGGTGGACATTTGGACGCGACATCTCCGTTGGAGATATTTACGGAGTGCTGCAGAAAGTGGAAGGCGTCGATTACGTAGATGTCGCCCGACTAATTCCGGTAGACGCAGTAAGTGGCGAACGCGCGGAGCCCACGGACCGCATTGCTTTGGCCACTCACGATTTACTCTTTAGTGTCTTAAGCGACTTTGAGGTGTTACAAAGGTGACATACAGTGGAGTTGGTATTTCAACCTCACCAGGAACAGATCCCGGCCGTCGCTTTGTTCAAGGTTTGGGCAATCCATTCCCCATGATCAACTACACATCATCGATGCTGGCCGATGATCCCATTGCGCAAATGATCTGTGCCAGTTTGGATGAAGTTCTTGCTCCGATCATTTCGGTTTTGGATTGTTACGACTCATACCTCGATGCCCACATCGCTCCCATTGATTTTGTTCGATACATGAGTTCATGGATTCTGGTAAATCCCCAGGCGAGTTGGGACGACGCCACCGTTAGAAAAGCTCTTGCGCACGCTATCCGCTTTTATGATTTTCGCGGTACATCGAGGGGTCTCCACGACTATTTTAAAGACATCTTTGGAATTGATGTTGTCATTGAAGACAGCGGTTCTGTCATCACGAGTCGTGACTCAACGGACCCGAGCACGTGGTCCGCACCCGGGCCACCTGCGGTCAGTATTTCACTGCAAGGAAACACCGATTCTGAGTCGAGTCTCGATCTCATTCAAACACTCCTCGCAGTGGCCATTCCTGCCCACGTCACAGCAACGCTCGTTGATGGCAAACAATGACCAAGACGCCAATCCGCTGTAAGCGCTGTGGCACCTACACGACGTGGACCCCTTACTGTCCAGGCTGCGGTGCATATCTGGAGTTTGTTGGGGATCCTCCTTGGGTCCCCGATCCAAAGCCCAGTGACCCGACTGACGGAGATTCAGACGCCACCCCCACTGAAGAGTCTGATACATCAGCCGCTGCTAGCCCGGCAGATTCTGCAGGGACTCAAGAGGACGTCGCAGTCGAGGTGCCCTCAGCGCCAGCTGCCGAAGAGGCCGTTATTGCACCAGTTCCCATCCGACGGGCGAGACGGCGTCTGGGTGGGGAGGCGCCTTGGTGGAGATTCTGGGGTAAGAGCGAAGCAGTGGCCGTTGTTGAGGCTTCGCCCGTGGCCGTCGATTCATCTGCTAGCCCTGGAATAGTTATTCAAGGGGATGATGAATACCTACCCATAGTCACTGCTCCTGCTGTACCTCAGTTGGTCTCAGCGGAATCTCCAGCTCGTCAAGATGCGATCCAGCGGCGAACGCTGTCTATTGGTAGAAGCGACGACCTGGGTGTGATCGGTGGCGACCCGTGTCCTCAGTGTCGCTTTCGCAATTACGTGGATGCTACCTACTGCGCTCGATGCGGATACTCGCTTCGAGCCATAGCCCCAGCAGCACGCTCGAACGAAACAGCCCTCGCTCGTTCCGAAAATGCCCCGCGACGGGCGGATTGGGCCCTCGTCGTGGTCATGACTGTCCTCATAGCATTCATCTTGGCGGCCTTGTTCTCCCCCTTGGGAGCACCCCTTAGGAGTGGGACGGCGAATGCGATGCGCTCCTTTGCCTATTGGATAAACCCCGGCACGGGTTCACCCGTCACACTTTCTGATGTCACGGCGAACTCCACTGGATACGGCAACCCAGCGGTGGCGCTTGACGGGTCGGACTTAACAACTTTCTGGGCTTCTGGACCGAGTACGTCGTGGGGTGCTGGAACCGAAATAACTTTCACTCTCGCGGCGCCGGCTGTCATCGACCGAATGGAGATCCGTCCGGGTATCCAAAACGGTACATTCTCTGTGCGGGCATTGGCTACTCCTGAGAATCTCACGCTGACCTTCATCGAACTCTCATCACCAGATGCCAGCGCTACTCCCAGCCCCTCGGCCAGTTCATCGACCGATCCCTCGCTTGCGACTACGACTACTCCATCTCCCGGCCAAAGCCCTTCTCCCAGTTCTACGCCCAGTTCTACTCCCAGTTCATCCGCGAGCCCGGCACCATCCCCGACACCATCTGCAACAGCGAGCACAACGCCCAGCTCAAGCGCTTCTCCCAGCGTGACTTCGACTCCCATTGCAACGCCATCGGTGCGAGCAACATTGCCTCTGCTAGTGGATGAGACAGATTGGACAAACATCATCACATTTCCAGCGGTCTATACGCAGGTAATCGTGGTGCGCCTGGACTCAATCTTCCCGCCAGCATTACCTGATGTTTACGACCCGGAGGCAGGCGGACAGGTAGCTATCAGCGCCATCACATTCCTACCTCAGTGGAATCCTTCTGATTTATTCAACTTCACTTTCCAGTATCCATCTGTACCTGCACCTTCTGGGAGCCCTTCTGGGAGCCCATCTCCAACGACCTCACCCTCACAACCGT
>JANQZS010000110.1:52955-59859 GCA_030728405.1 Candidatus Nanopelagicales bacterium
CCTTCTGGGAGCCCTTCTGGGAGCCCATCTCCAACGACCTCACCCTCACAACCGTCCCAGAAAGCAAGTCCTTCTGGATAAAGACATCAACTGCTCTTCCCTAAGTTTTCAATGATCACCGCAGCGGGGGGTTGACTATTCACGCTTGAGGGATCTGAAGGTGGGGCAGTTGTTGGTGCCACGGTTGATGCAGGCGCGGGAGCAGGCGTTTGAGTGGCTGGGGTGTCTTCGGTTTCGCTGCAAAATGTTTC
The DNA here is from genome assembly GCA_030728405.1 of Candidatus Nanopelagicales bacterium. GTDB lineage: Bacteria > Actinomycetota > Actinomycetes > S36-B12 > S36-B12 > CAIXFB01. The sequence goes on from JANQZS010000110.1 coordinate 53,207, forward strand.
TGAGTATGCCGACGGTTGAGAGGCTCCTTGGCTACGCATTCTGAAGCAATACTTGGTATTTGATTGAAGTCCTGACACCTCCAATGCAGTATCACTCGCAGTTGGCGCTGGGCTAATGGTGGTCCAGCCATCGAGCAATTGACGTTGCACCTCGAAGCCGACAACCTGAGCCTGCGTGTTGCATTCGGTGCTCGTTGTGCTGGTCGAGCTACCTCCAGCGCTCACCATTGCGGAAGAGACCCGATCTGCTGTCAGGGGAACGTTCATTCTGATGCCCTTGCTTCGCTTGTTGCGTTTCCCCGACTTTGTCTTTGTGGCCGTTGCACCCGGCTTGAACTCACTTGGTGGCAACCACGTGATTGCAATTGTCGTGGAGCCCGTTGCCGAGGCAAGTGGCAAGTACGGAGGACATACAACTTCCGCCGACCCTGCCGACGCGTCGCTACTCGATGATGAGCCAGAGGTTGCAGCTACCTCTTCCGCTGTGGGCACGTACACACACACCTGCGACGTGTAAAGAGATGTGCTTTCACCTGCCGTCGCAATAATGCGGTAGCAGTTTTCAATGCCGGGCATAGTCTTTGTCACGAGGTACCTCGTTGTTCCACTGGGAACATCCGAGACATGCGTGCAGTCTCCACAGGTTGGGGCTTCGATGTCGTATTCGGTTTTCACTGGGAAGTTGGGATCGCCCGATGTTGCTCCCGGGCTTGGATCTGCACTTGGACTTGCAGATGGCGTTGTGCTCGGATCTGTGGCACTCCCATCTGCAGGCGGCTCATTGACAGGAGTTGGGGCCTCTCCGCCCGTCGTGACTCGAAGCCCAGCGGTTTTGAAAATGCTTCCGTTCCCAGGAATCGGCGCAACGGCGGCTGTTGTTGCGGTGATTGTCGGTGTGGGTGTCGGTGTGGGTGTCGGTGTGGGTGTCGGTGTGGGAGTGGGAGTGGGTGTGGGTGTCGGTGTAGGTGTCGGTGTGGGTGTGGGTGATGTGCTGGGCGATGCCGATGAACTGCTCTCCGCTAGCGCGTTACCTGTGCTTCCGGTCGCGTAGATGGAGTAGCCCTTAGCTCCAGGTGCAGCTTCCCATCGCAGAAGAACCTGAGACCCTTCGTATATTTCAGCTGTCAATCCTGCAGGCGGTGGCGGAGGGCCTGTCTTCACGTCCGTTGATCCAGATAGTTGCAGGCGGCTCAAGATGAATGCTGCAATGAGGGCAATCACCCCGAGTATGAGAATGAGTCGGCCAAGTGTTCCGAGTCGGATTCGAATTGCTGGCCGCTGGACAAGAGTGACCCGCTGGACACTTGGTCGGATGTCCTCGAGCGCAATTCCATGCGTCTCGTCACGTACCGTGTTCAGGGTCGCCATCATGCTTAGCGTGCGAGAGCTCCCGAACAGATGAATCGGTGCCGAGATCGACACCTTCTTCCAGACAGTTTCACCTGGACCCAAGGTGAATGCTGGATCTTCGACTTTGAATCGCAGGTATCCATCAGGGTCACTAACGTCGAGGGTTACTGCAACGAATGCATTTCCATTGTTGGTTATCTGGGCGAAGGTGCTGGTTTTCCGACGGATATCAATGGTTGTGCGGCTGAGGCTCAAGGTTGAGTCGTAGAAGGGGGTGACCGAAACTGTGACTTCAGCAACAGTGCTTTCATTCGGATCAACTTCTGATCGAGCCATGACTCCGATGACGTATTCACCTGAAGGCAGTTTTGACGTTCGACCTGGTTTGATCACCAGGGAGGCAGATCCCTCATCTCCTGGAAACAGCGAGATTTCGGAGGGCACCAGAGAAAGCCACGTGCTATCTGGCCCAACAACATTGAGGACATACGTTTCGACGAGGGGGCCGACATTGCGGACGGATACTTTCACTCGGACTGGTTGACCCGGAGCCGCTGTTACTAATGATTGGCTTACCGAGACATACGGCCGAGGAAGCACCGAACGCTCAATAACTTCGGTTGTCGCGCCGGCTGATGATGAGTCGTCAGTCGGTGGCCGAACTTGCGAGGCTGACGCAGCGGTCGACTTGTTGCTCGATTCACGAAGGCGCTCTGAGCGAATGCCTTCCTTCATGTATTCGACCCAACGCCGGTACTGGTCCTCACCGGATTCAGGCGTGGGGGGCGAAGGAATATCTTGTGACATGTGCGGCTACCCCCTCGTCTTCGTAGGGGGTAGGGCGGTTTCGATGACTGATTCAAGCGGGAAGGCCAGAAGACCGAGTTTCATCCACTCGCGTCGAGCTCCGCGCACGGCATGGAGGTAGGAGACGGACTCACCCATGTTTGCAGCCATGAACGCTGCTGATACTGAAGAGGACCTGATGGCACCGCCCGCAAAATTCAAGGTGGCAAGACTGTTCAGTTCATCGTCACTGACATGGGCGCCGGCCTCTTCAAGGCACGCTCGCCAAATTGCAGCTCGAAGCGTTGCGTCTGGCGGAGGGAAATCCAAGATGGCGTCCAAGCGGCGCGCAAAGGCAGGGTCCAGATTGGACCGAAGGTTCGTAGTGAGGATTGCGAGTCCGTCAAAGGCCTCAATGCGCTGTAGCAGGTACGCAACTTCCAAGTTCGCGTATCTATCTCGCGCATCGGAAACATCCGAGCGCTTACCAAATACGGCATCGGCCTCATCAAAGAGCAGCACTCCGTCCAGATTCTCTGCCTCCGAGAAAACGCGCTCAAGATTCTTTTCCGTCTCTCCGATGTACTTATCTACGACACTTGCCAAATTGACATGGAAAAGAGGTGTTCCCAACTCACCGGCCAGAGCCTCCGCCGCCATAGTTTTTCCGGTTCCTGACTCCCCCGCCAGCAGCGCAGTAATGCCTCGTCCTCTGAGCCCACCAGGTCTCATGCCCCACTCGTCGATCACCGTGGGGCGAAGGCGGACACGATCAAGAAGATGGTCAAGTTCTGCCCGAACGCGGGCAGGGAGGATCACATCGTCAAGCAAGAACTCGGGCTGGGTTTGGCGGGCAAAGCTGCCCGACGCACGCATTTGATGAAAAGGGAGTTCTCCCCGTTCAATACGCGCACGGATCTGCTCGGGCTCTAGTCGCTGTAACAAGTCCTTCAAACCTCGAGGTGGGGCTTCAGCACCAAGTGCTGTCCACCACTGAGATCGGAACCGCTCAGGGGCAGAAGGCAGTTCAACAATTGCGCACCGAATATCAGCCAAGACAACTTTGCCAGCCGTGAGAACCATGGTTGGCACGTGGAATCTGTGGCTCGAAGTAACGTCTTCGGCAGCTTTTTCAGCCGACACAGCGCGGTCATCAATGAGCAGAGGAATACCTGCGAGGGTTGCTTCAGCGAAGGCTGCGGCCACGCAGGATCGTCGCTCGTCGGAGTCTTTAGGAAGAAGCGCACCGTCTAGGAGCAGAATTTCTCCTTCCTGCGCAGTTAGCTCACCGACGACACGGCTCAGTGCGCCCGAGCCAGGGTGCGAGCGCACCACGGGGATGAGGTCGGGCGCCTCACCAAAAATGGTCATGGGAGGTAGGGCTGGCTCCGTGGGAAGCAGCTCAAGAGAGACATCCGGGGCACTAACTCGAGTGAGATAACGTGCAACTTCAGGAGCGAAGTGCGCGTCTCCGAGTAGGTATCGAACAACTCGCTCCGAAACGTGCAGGGTGCGCGATGGGAAGGGCTGGTTCTCCCTGCGCACCTGCAAAATGCCGAGGGCGCTTAAACGAGAATCCAGGTCAAAAAGGGCTCTATTCCTGGGATCAGATGGATCTGCACCGATGAGTCGCAGGGTCGTTGTGATTGAAGGTCCACGCGTTTCGGATTCATTGTTCAGCACGATAAAGAAGTGTTCGAAGCGAGGATCGAGAGCCGGCGAGGCCGCCAGGAGAATCACGCTGAGTTCACGGTCTGATAAGCCAACGCGCTCAGCCCAGGAATAGAGCGAAGGAGGGAAGTCAGCTGAGTTCAAGGTGACGTCTTCGAGTTCCACTGGAGCCAGGCGCGCGTCTCGAACGATGAGATCGTGAGGGAGGTAGGTGCCGCGATGATCATCAGGGACATCGCCATCGAAGCGAGAGGACTCAACTGCGCGAGCAACCCGCTCTCCCAGAACCGCTAGGGCCTTAGCCATTGACCCAGCCGATGACACCTTCACCTTGGCGCGAGCCTGGCTCACGGTGTGGACTCTCGCGTTCGGGTGCGTATACCTTTGTCTGGATTCTTCGGATCGCGCCCAAGAACCTGTTCAGACGTTGGGTTTCTCGTGTTACTGACGTCGATCTTCGGAGTCAAGGTCTGAGGCGGTCCAGCGGGTTCAGGAACACCCGCTGCGATCGGGAGCGTGACGACAACAGAAATTATGGGATGGAAGTCTGATCCCATCGCCGACCACAATTCGGTCGCAAACCGATCAGAAAAGATCTTTCCGCCCACTCGCATATTGAGGACGTGGCCCTCATCCAAAAAATCTGCGAGCGCCTGCGTGCAAAACTGACTGGGGACGTAGTCGTAGCGATTCAATGCGGTGAGCGCCAAGCCCAGCAGAACAAAATCATCCTCAGGACGATTTGTCCACGCTGTGAGGGTAAATGTCACCTCGTAAAAGCGAAATGGCTGACGGTAATACTCAACGACGCCCTCAGCGTCAGTCTGATCCAGCAGCGTAGTTGTTCGACGCCCAAGGTCTTCTCGAATATCGGCCAGGAAAAGATTGAAGGTGGGCGAGGTGCGTGCTGCGGCCCAATCCTTCTTAGGAGCGTCAAAGGAGACAGCGGGGGCTACACCCTCGATCTGCTCAGATTCGAGAATGGCGGCAACAGCGCGCGCCACGTCAGCGATCACCGTTCCTCCTTGGGGAAGTAGAACCTTCGAACTATCTCAGACGCCACTAGCAAACTTCGTCCGCCACGCCTCACTAGTCACTTGTTTCACACTGTTCACATGCGGGATGGCACGTTTTGTCTGTTTTAAGGTAAAAAATACTTTTTGTGGCTAATTCTGGGGGTGTTGCCATGCCGCTTCACCGCTTTACGTACCCGACGACCTCGACGATCACTTTCCCGGGGACAGATGAGGCGAGGGCAACTAGCCCCTCTCGGCCGATATCAGCGATCACGACGCTGGTGTCACGGCCCGCAGATGGAATTGGGGCTGAACGGGTGCCCAGATCAGCACCCCCCACCGGGTAGGCAGCAAATCTGCCCTCTTGACCGCGGCCTACTGCAGTGACCCGCAAGATCACCGCCGTCACGTTCTTCTTCTTCTTGGGTACCGATCCGACACCTCGCACCTTGACGGTGATTACTTCTCCTGGTGTGACACGACCTTTGTGCAATGTGACGGGGATAGACCCGATAGCCGGATAGATGCTGTTGTCTAGCGAATATCCCAAAACATCAATTCGCACCTGCATCGACGATTTCCGTGCGCTCATTTGTACCGTTCCCGAGGAAACAGGAACAGAGACCACCGATGTGTTTGCTTTGGACTTCGGTACACGCAGTGAAACCCTTGCGGCCCGCGATGACATGAGACCGACCCGCAGGCGGGCTTGCGACTTCGCCCCCCGAGTGGTCACGCTCACCAGAGCAGATGTCGCATTCTCCGGAATTGCTTCGAGCAAGACTGTGCGTATCTCGCGAGGGCGTAGTGAACCTCCGCGTAGGGTCTGATATCCCGTCTCGGCGCCAATAGCCATAAAAAGATCTTCATCAGGTCCAGGTTGCGCAATGGCGGGAGGTCTCTCTGTCATGGCTGGCTCATCCAAGGGAGCCTCTGGCGGTGCTGGGGCCAAGGGATCGCTCTGGATCGGCGCACCCGTGGGATCAAGCCCTGTTGCACCCAATCGGGTGAGGGAAATGTGGATGTGGTTTCGGTGGCAGTAGTTGTCGTACTTCGCATCATTCTTTGAGAAGCACCCTTTCAATTCCTGCCAGCCCCGTTCGATACCGAATCCGCGCCAGATGCGATCGTGCCATCCGATATACATCACGCCCAGCTGTAATGCATGCCCGTACGGACGACCATTTTGATCAGGCCCCAGAAGCCAATTCAGGAAAACTTCAGCGTTGGCGCGCTGTTGTATGTCTCGTACCGAGACCATCCAGTCAACCGCGCGACCCTCCTTATGTTCACTTGTTCCACCCACATTGCAGTTACGCGGAATCCAGATGGTCTGGCCGCCACCGTAGGTGGACCTGATGATTCGCTCGATGCGAAGAGCTCCAGGTTTCAGCGACGGATCGCACGTCGTCTGAGGCTCGTACAAGATGACCGGGTTCACCTCTGGCGGCAACGGCAATAAGGGGGGCGGCATCGGCGCCAGTGGCAATCCATCGCCTGGAACCGGAGCGCCCCCCACAACTCCCGTCCAGTTAGTGGGTACCCAATTCGAATTGGGCACTGCCTGAGCGTTGAGAGACAGACCGCCAATAAGGGCTAGCGCAAGGGTCAATACGAGTGAAGGCATGACGAAGCCGCGGCGGGGAAGCACAGCCCTACTGTGACAGGTCGTTGACCCATGAGGGGGTAGTGGCGCTCGCGTGGCTAAAACTTTTTTCGGTGTGCCGGCCAGTCACGACGGTTGATCGGTGACCAGTAATGCCAAGCACAGTGCGAAAAAAGTGGAGCTGAGGGGACTCGAACCCCTGACCCCCTGCATGCCATGCAGGT
>JANQZS010000111.1 GCA_030728405.1 Candidatus Nanopelagicales bacterium
CCGGCTTGACCAGTGGGAACAAGATCGTTTCGCGGATGCCAAGCCCGGTGAGGGTCATGAGTAGGCGATCGATCCCCATACCCACCCCACCCGATGGCGGCATGCCGTGTTCGAGCGCGCGCAGGAAATCCTCATCGAGGCGCATCGCCTCATGATAACCATGAACACCGATAGCGGTCTGCTACATCAAGCGCTCCCGCAGAACAACGGGGTCGATCAATTCCGAGTAGCCCGTTGCTTGTTCAAAACCATTGATATAGAGATCCCACTTCTCCACTACGCCAGGGCGACTGCGATGGGCGCGGGTAAGCGGTGAGGTGTCGACGGGGTAATCCATAACGAAAGTGGGGCCAGTAAATGTGGGGATGACGTAGTGCTCGAATAATTCCTCGAGCAACTTGCCCGCCACCCACGTTGGCGCAACCGAGATTCCCGCAGCAGCACAAAGAGCGGCAAGTTCGGTTCGGGAGGTTTCTGCTGTCAACTCCACCCCCACGGCAGCAGATGTTGACCCGTACAGGTCAACTTCAGGCCACACCCCACCGAGTTCATGCGTACTGCCATCTGGGTGAGTGACCACTGTGGTGCCAAACACCGCTTGCGCGGACTCTTGGATGATTTCGCGCGTGATGGTGGCCATCTCGCGGTAGTCGGAGTAGGCCTTGTAGAACTCGAGCATCGCGAACTCAGGAGAGTGCGATGAGTCAGCTCCTTCATTGCGGAAGTTGCGGTTGATCTCGAAGACCCGCTCGAGTCCACCCACCACGGCCCGCTTGAGGAATAACTCGGGGGCGATGCGCAGGAATAGTTCAAGGTCAAAAGCATTGGAGCGGGTGACGAACGGACGCGCAGCAGCGCCACCATGAATGGTCTGCAGCATCGGGGTTTCAATTTCCAGGAATTCGCGCTGCGTCAAACTGCGCCGAAGAGCAGCAACCACATCGATGCGGGTTCGGGCGATGCGCTGGGCTTCGGGGCGAACAATCAGATCGACATACCGCTGGCGGACCCGCGATTCCTCGTTCATGGGTTTGTGCGCAACCGGCAACGGACGCAATGACTTCGCGGCCATGCGCCATTCGTTAGCCAGAATCGAAAGTTCACCCCGCTTGGACGTGATGACCTCACCATCAACAAATACGTGATCGCCGAGGTCGACGAGTGACTTCCAGGCCTCGAGTTGCTCAGCACCAACTTTGTCGAGGGAAAGCATCGCTTGAATTTCCGTGCCATCACCGGCCCGAAGGGTGGCGAAACACAACTTGCCGGTGTTGCGGGCAAAGATCACTCGGCCGGCCAGAGCAACGAACTGACCCGTGGCCGTGTCGATCGCAAGATCGGGGTATTCGCTGCGCACCGCAGCGATGGTGGAGGTGATGGGCAGGCTCACCGGATAGGGATCCATGCCTGCTTCTGCGAGTGCGGTGCGCTTAGCGGCGCGGATACGCATTTGCTCCGGGAGATCGTCGTTCTCCTCGTGAACCACCAGATCCTGCGTCATGACGGGTAAGGCTATTGGACGGCACCACGGGAGCTATGCCGGTGTCGCCTACGCTTGAGTCCATGTCTGCCACCGACTTCGCCGCTCCCGAGCCCATCCGTGGAGTGATTTTCGATATTCACTCCACCCTTATCGATCAGGGATCGGCAGGCGATTGGCTCGATTCAGCACTTGCCCGCACCCCGCATCCGCTCAATAAAGCCGAGCGCACCGAGCTCGAGGCTTTCTTGGACCGGATTTGGGAGGGCGCCCGTATCAGCGATCCAGAGAGCAGCCGCGACCTTTCCTTCGCAGCCCACCGTCGGGTGTTTCATGAACTTCTCGAAGCCGGCCCGAACATTGATAAGTCTTTCGCCGACGTTTTGTACGAGGTGATGCTCGACGGTTGGACGGCATATGAAGACGCCGCTCCCACCCTGGCCGCACTCAAAGATGCCGGGATCAAGATCGCTGCGCTGTCCAACGCCGGCGTTCCTATCCGCGACGTCCTCGAGCGCGAAGGTCTGCTGCCCTACATCGATGCGACCGTGTTGTCCTACGAGGCCGGTTTCGTGAAGCCCGATGTGCGTATTTTCAAGTCCGCGCTCAACGCCTTGGGTCTGACCGCACCTTCAGTGCTGATGGTCGGCGACAGCGGCAAGGACGACGCCGGTGGGTCCGATCTCGGGCTGCGCACGCTGATCCTGCCGCGCACCCGCGGTCCCATTCACGGTCTCGACGCGGTTGTGCGTCTGGTGGTCTCTTAACTGTTTCTTTCGAACACGAGGCGTAGACCGATCAACGTGAGATCGGGCTCGTGGTGGGTGATCGTTTCTGATTCGAGAACCACGATCGGCGCTAAGCCACCCGTGGCGATCACCGCGGTCACCTCACCAACTTCTTCGATGATCCGATCGACCAGACCGTCTACCTGACCGGTGAAGCCGTACACCGCGCCGGACTGCAGAGCTTCGACAGTGTTCTTGCCGATCACCGAGCGCGGCCGAACCAGTTCGACCTTGCGCAACTGAGCAGCGCGTGCGGCGAGCGCGTCGATGGAAATTTCAATTCCTGGAGCCAACGCTCCCCCAAGGAATTCGCCCTTTTCCGAGATGACGTCGAGATTCGTGGAAGTTCCAAAGTCAACGACGATGCTGGGTCCGCCATACAACGTGAACGCGGCAAGGGTGTTCACGATGCGGTCGGCGCCCACCTCTTTCGGATTGTCCGTGAGAATCGGAACCCCTGTTTTGGTACCCGGTTCGACGATCACCGTGTGCACGTCGGAAAAATAACGATCGAGCATGACGCGCATTTCGCGCAACACCGCGGGCACAGTGCTACACAGCGCAATGCCGGTGATCTGCGGCTGGTCGGCGAGGAGCCCTCTGAAAGTAAGCACGATTTCATCGGCTGTGGTCCGTGAATCGGTCTTGGTGCGCCAGGAGGAGCGCAGGGTTTGGCCGTCGAAGAGCCCTATGACGGTGTTGGTGTTACCCACGTCGATGGCAAGCAGCATTTAGTTCACCTCTCGCAGGTCGGCGCCGATATCCAGGATTGGCGCGGAGTGGGTCAGCGCACCCACGGCAAGGTAGTCCACGCCGGTCGCTGCAACTTCTCGGGCATTGGCCAGTGCCAAGCCACCCGATGCCTCCAGCCGAGCGCGGCCAGCTGTGCGGGCAACCGCGCTACGCATCTCCTCCGGTGAAAAATTGTCCAAGAGCACGAGGTCAGCACCTGCGGCGAGCACCTCATCTAGTTGAGCCATGGAATCAACTTCAACTTCGAGGTCGATATCTGGGAACTGCGCACGAACGGCAGCGAATGCCTCGGCTACTCCCCCGGCGGCCAGCACGTGATTGTCTTTCACCAGCGCGGCATCGGCCAGATTCATCCGGTGGTTGACTCCGCCGCCACACCGCACCGCGTACTTTTCCAGTGAACGTAGCCCCGGAGTGGTCTTGCGGGTGTCGCGCACTTGCGCACCGGTTCCCTCCACCGCATCCACCCACGCCGCTGTGGCGGTTGCGATCCCGCTGAGATGGCTCAGCAGGTTCAAGGCCGGACGCTCTCCGCGCAATAGATCGTGGATCCGACCCGTGATGACAAGCACCACATCGCCCGCCTCGACCCGCGCTCCATCTGCAACGTGGTAATCAATAGAGATCGATTCACCATTAACCACATCAAAAACCGCCGCGGCCACAGGAACACCAGCAACGACCCCAGCGCTGCGCGCCACGAAATCGAGAACTCCGAGAGCACTTGTTGGCACCGTGGCCATCGTTGTGACGTCGACCCCACCATCAATATCTTCGGCCAGGGATCGGGCCGCGATCTCCTCAACTTCGAGTGGCCGAAGCCCAGCTGCCGCCAACAGTTGCGTCGTGGCTGAGTTGAGCCGGTGGACCGGGTAATTCATGAGAGCCCTTTCACGGGGATGCGACGGGTGACCACGTTTCCTTGGTCGTCACGATGAGAGGCGAGTCTTACCTGCCAGTGTGAGTCGTCGCGATCGGGGTGGTCTTCGCGCCAATGCGAGCCGCGAGTTTCCGTGCGAGCGATGGCGTGCTCCACGAGCACACTGGCGATCGCATGCATATTTGTAGTTTCCCAATCCTCGGTGCACGAACGGCCGGGCGCAGAATCCGCACCGGTTTCCAACCAGTCCTTCGCGATCTTCAGTGATTCCGCACTGCGCAGCACACCCGCCTGCTCATCCATCACCTGTTGCATCGCTCGACGGGCGCTATGGCCCATCAGTTCTCCGCCAGATGTGGGAATGTCGGTGGGGATCGGCTCCAATGCGTCTTCTCCGATCGCCACGGCGATGCGTCGTGAGAAAACCAACCCCTCGAGAAGTGAGTTGGATGCCAACCGATTCGCTCCATGCACTCCGGTGCATGCGGTCTCACCACATGCGTAGAGCCCTCGAATGCTGGAGCGCCCCCACACGTCTGTCAGCACGCCGCCTGACACGTAATGCTGAGCTGGCGCGACGGGAATCAGATCGGTCACCGGATCAATGCCGCGGATTCGACATGATTCAACGATGGTGGGGAACCTGTGCACCCACATATCCGCACCGAGACCACGGCCATCGAGCCACACGTGTGCAGCACCGCTTTGGCGCATTCGTCGCATGATCGCTTTGGCCACCACATCGCGCGGGGCTAAATCAGCGAGTGGGTGTTCGAGCGCCATGAACGCCGTACCTTCCGAGTCGAGCAGGATCGCCCCCTCACCGCGCACCGCCTCAGAAACCAAAGGTTGCTGACCCTGGGCAAGCGGGCCGAGCCAGAGAACCGTCGGATGGAACTGCACAAACTCAAGATCGGACACCTCAGCGCCGGCCCGCAGAGCGAGCGCCACACCATCGCCGGTGGAGACATAGGGGTTGGTGGTCTGGCCGAAAACCTGCCCAAAGCCACCGGTTGCCAGCACCACAGCAGGTGCGAGCGCAGCTCCGACCCCGTCGCGCTGCCCGGGTCCGATCACATGCAGGGTCACACCTTGCGCAGAACCGTCAGCAGCAGTGATCAGGTCAAGTACGAGTGCGTTCTCAACGATCTCGATCCCTGGATCCTGCAAGACCGCGGCAACGAGCGCCCGTGAGACTTCCGCACCCGTGGCATCACCGCCCGCATGCGCGATTCGATTGCGGTGATGGCCGCCTTCACGGGTTAGCGAAATTTCCCCACTGGGATCGGTATCGAACTGTGCACCCCACGAGATGAGGTCGCGCACCGCGTTTGGGCCTTCGGTCACCAGAACGCGAACCGCCTCAACATCGCACAGGCCAACACCTGCCACCAAGGTGTCTTCTTCGTGCTCGGCGGGGGAATCATCGTCGGCAAGTGCTGCAGCGATTCCACCTTGCGCCCATCGAGTGGAGCCTTCACTGAGTTGTGCCTTTGTCACGAGCAAAACTGTTTTGCCGAGTTCGCGAACATGCAAGGCAGTGGTGAGACCTGCAATCCCTGATCCAACGACGATGACATCCGCTGATGCTGTCCAACCAGGTTCTGGAGCCTGCAGGCGCCTGGGCAATGAAATGCTCATGGACCAACCACCTCCACCGCCATATTGTCGATCAATCGCGTGTTCCCGACCTGCCCCGCCACGAGAATACGAGCCGACCCGTTCACCGATGGACCGCGCAGATCTGGTGTGCGAACTTCGCAATAATCAACGTCGACCTTGCCGTCTAGTTCGAGAAGTGCAGCGCGCTCCATAGCAGCTGCGCCCGCACCAGATTGAGCGATGGCTGCGTGTAACGCTCGTGGTATCGCAGCTGCTCGCTCTCGCTCTTCGTGAGAGAGATACACATTGCGACTGCTCATTGCCAGGCCATCACTTTCCCGGACAGTAGGTGAACCCACCACCTCCACCGGAATTCGGAGCGACTGCACCATGGCCTTGATCAAGGTGAGTTGCTGGTAGTCCTTTTCTCCGAAAAGTGCGAAATCAGATTGTGTGATGCCGAACAGTGCATGCACCACCGTCAACATCCCGCGGAAATGCCCGGGCCGAGAAACGCCTTCAAGCTCCTCACCTAGTCGCCCGGGGTCAACGGTGATTTCCCATTGGGCATCGCGCAATGCAGAGCTGCCATACACCTCGGTCACGTCGGGGGCAAAGACAATGTCGACGCCCTCCGCCTCACAGGCCGCGATGTCTGCGGCCAAGGTGCGCGGATAAGCCTCGTAATCCTCACCGGCCCCGAATTGCGCGGGATTCACAAAATCAGTCACGACAACTTCTCCTGCAACACCCACCAGACTGCGCGCATGGCGCATCAACGATCGGTGACCTTCGTGCAAAGCGCCCATGGTCATGACCACTGCGCGTGGGCGCGTTTCAGGTGACTGTCGAACCAACTCACTGCCCAGATAAGCAACGGCGGTCATGAATTCAACCCCCGCCCAGAATCTGCCAAAACTTCAAGCAGCGCCCCCGCCTGCTCCATGGTGATCAGGCCCGAGCTCAGCGCTCGATCAGTGGCAAGTCGACCCATCGCTTGATACGCGGCAGCTGCGAGTGGGTCAACGTCAGAAATCACGCTTACGTGCGCGGCAACGGTCTGCGCATCTCCCCGAGCAATAGGTCCAGTCAAAGCGGCATCACCTTGGCGCAGCGCGTTATCTAACGAAGCACTGAGCAGTGGGGCAATCAATCTCTTCGGGCTCTCCATGCCTGCTTCCGCCAGAAGTGCCACGGAAGCGTTGACCAACGTGTTCAGGTAGTTAGCGCCAAGAGCCAATGCTGCGTGATAGAGCGAGCGCGCTTCTTCGGGCACCCAAATCGGCTCACCACCCATCTCCACCACGAGTGCTTCAGCCACCGGCCTGATCTGCTCCGGCGCAGTCACCCCAAAAGGTGTATCCGCTAATCGATCAAGGTCAATGCTCGTTCCCGTGAATGTCATGACCGGATGCAACGCCAAGGGCAACGCACCTACTTCATAAGCCGGTGCAAGTACCTCAAGGCCGTAGCGACCAGATGGGTGCACCACGAACTGACCGACGTGGATGGCTCCAGATGCCACGAGCCCTCGTACCAACTCGGGCAACACATCATCGGGAACTGCAATCAACACGAGGTCTGCATCGGCTCCCACCTCGGTCATCGGGACAATCGGCACGCCAGGTAAAAGCGCTTCTGCTCTCAATCGCGAGATATCTGAGACCGCAGAGACCGCATTTACGTGGTGACCAGCGCGGCGCAGGGCAGCACCGAGCACAGCGCCGGCTTTGCCGGCACCGATGATCCCGATGGAGAGTCGCGGCGGTGCGTCCGTGCTCACGTTGCCGAGCCTAGACAAGTGCCTTTCGATGGGTAGATGGCACCATGACCTGGTGACCGTTGATCGCCTGCTCGTTGCAGTGGGCCAAGCAGCCCATCTGGAATGCGATGCGGTGCTCGATCTTGGGCCGTTTCACCCCAGCGCCCACGCTGGCTTGCAACTCGAGATCAGCACCAGTGATGGCCTGATCACCTTCGTGGATCCACACATCGGCTTGATGCATCGAAGCGCAGAAAAACTCTTCGAGGTTCGTGACTATCGGCAGATCTTGATGTTGGCCAATAGGCATGACTGGTTGGCACCATTCTCATCAGAACTCGGCGTTGCACTGGTGGTGGAATCGGCAACCGGGATCGTGCCATCCCAGCGCGCCACTTGGTCGCGCATGGTCCTTGCCGAGGCGACAAACATCATGGCTGGCCTTGCTTTTCTGGGGACCGCCACACCAGATGGTTCACTACATGCGCTGCTGCGCCACCGTGAGGAGTGGACCGCGTGGCTTGAACGTGCAACCGGCTCACGCGTGCATCCGATGATTACCCGCATCGGTGGCCTGGCCGAACCGATCAGCGATGAAGTGCTCTCCGAAGCTGTTCAACTTGCAGTGAAGTTGTCTAGAGAAATAGATAAAGTCCACAGCACCCTCGATCGGCTCTATCGAGAACTCGATGGATTGGCAGTCCTCACCACCGAGAGTGCACTCCACTTCGCGGTGAGTGGTCCAGTCGCTCGAGCCAGCGGAATTGATCTAGATATTCGCCAGATCGCTCCTTATCTCGCCTACGAACAACTAGCTGATCAGCTTTCACTCACAACGAGCACCGCAGGAGACGCCGCTGCCCGGTATCGGGCACTGGTCGAGCAGGTCACCACAAGCGCGCTCGTGCTTCCCACGTGCGTCGATCAGGTGCGTGCTTGTGGTGACCAGCCGATAGATGTGCCACTTCCCAAAACACTCAAAGTTCCTGAAGGCACCTATTACGTCCGCACCGAAAACCCGATGGGCACAAGTGGTTGGTTACTCGACAGCACGGGAGATAAAACTCCATGGCGATTGAAGATTCGATCTTCATCGTTTGCGAACCTGCAGGCGATGCCGGCAGCGCTCATCGGCATGCCCGTTGAGCGGCTAGCCGAGGCGGTGCGCTCGTTCTTTGTGCTGATGGGGGATGTTGATCGCTGAAATCATCTCAGCTGTGCTCACGAATGTAGGTGGCAAACCGGGCCCGCAGCAACGCTTCGCTGGTCGGATCCATCTCGCCTTTGCCGAACATCTCTTTCACCGCCCGAACCGTCTCAATGAATGTTCCACCGACAGCACCAAGGTCGCCGCCCTCTCCCTCAATGGCCACCATGCCGGGCATGTGGGAGAACACATCGGTGAAGAAGCCCAGATCCAAGCGCCTCTCAGCAATGTGAAAAGCCTTATGGCGCAATTCGTCAAAGGGCAGGTCCTCAAGCGGCATCTCAGTCATGACGTGAGCCTAACCCCCGAGGATCATCATCAGGGCGGACCGGGATACGACAAATCGATTCAAGCCACAATGCGATGAGGATGAGCGCAAGGGCTCCTGCCGCGGCCACTACACACGCCCAGAATGTGGCCTCCCCCGCCGGGGTCCCGATCGCACGTGCGCTCCCGATGCCGATACCCGCGTATAGGCCGGCAACCAATGCGCCGGTGCGTGAGGCCGCCATCGCCAACGCGGCTGTTCGGGCGGCAGCGATAGCAGGGACCGGCTTGGTGCCCGGTTCGCGGCGCAGGCGTGGGCGCAGCAGGTAAGTCCAAGTACCCAAGGCGATCGCAAGGAGCCAAATGGCACCCGATGCGAGCGGTGGCACCGACACCACGCGACCTGTCCAGCCATCTGTGAGCCATGCCATCGCAAGACCAACTGCGAGAGCACACACAGCGATCCCGATGAGCAGACTCGCTCGCGTAGGTTTCATGTGAGTCTCTCCCCCGCCATGACCTGAACGTCTGCATCAATTCCGTCAGTCAGTGCCTCAACGAGTCCTTGGACTGAACCAGAACCAACCAAATGCGCCTCAGGTTCTGCCTCCAACCACGGGATCAACACAAACCCGCGCTCAGCAGCCCGCGGGTGCGGAAGCGTGAGTCGCTCGGAATCAAGCACTTCTGTGTCCCAAGAAATGAGATCCAGATCTAGAGTGCGCGGTCCCCAGCGCACCTCGCGGGTTCTTCCCCAGACCTGCTCAATGTCTTGCAGCGCATCAAGAACGTCAAGGGGGGCAAGTGGGGTAGTACCCACCACCACAGCGTTCACGTATTGCGGTTGCTCGGGGCCACCCACTGGTTCGGTTGAATACAGCGATGACGACGACGTAACAGTGATGCCGTGACTGGCGAGTGCACCAACAGCACCGCGCAGGGCGGCCACTGGATCACCCAGGTTGGCACCCAATGCGATAACCACTTTGTGCACCGTCATGTTCACGCCTTGGGTGTTCCTTGAAGGCGGCGAATGCGCAGCACCACGTCAGTGAAAGGCACCGGGATAGGGGCAGATGGCTTGTGTACCGCAACGTCGACTGCCGATACCCGCTTATGGGTGAGGCATGCTGTCGCAATGTTTTCAGCAAGAGTCTCGATCAAATCCACACTGGGACCGGTGATGCACTCGTGCACCTGCTGCGCCACCACTCCGTAATCAACGGTCATCGCAAGATCATCTGATTGCGCAGCATCTAGAACTGAGAGTTCAAGGTCCACATCAACAATGAACTCTTGCCCATTCGCTTTCTCGTAATCGAAAACCCCGTGCTGACCAACCGCGGCGATTCCTACGATGGAAATTCGGTCAGTCACGCTGAGCCTCCTGCCAGTGGTGAAGCACTACTAAAGCATCCGCCGTTGATTGCACATCATGCACACGCAAGCCCCACACACCTGCTTGCGCGCACAGCACGCTCACCGCAGCAGTGCCGGCATCACGTTCGGTAGCCGGCCGAGGGGTTCCCGCCGTATCAGCGAGCGCCGCGCCTAAGAAACGTTTGCGTGATGCCCCAACCAATAGCGGATATCCCAGCGCAGTGAAAGTCCCAAGGTGGGAGAGCACCTGCCAGTTGTGATCGGCCTCTTTCGCAAACCCCAAACCGGGATCTACCACGATGGAATCAGCGGGAATACCGGCGGCAAGGGCAGCCTCGATCCGACCAGCCAAGTGATCTCGAACCTCGCTCACCACATCCTCGTAGTGGGAAAGCTCGTTCATGTGTTCACTAAAACCCCGCCAATGCATCAGCACCACGGGCACACCTAGCTCAGCCGCGGTGTCGAGCATGGCCGGATCAGCAAGCCCGCCACTGACATCGTTGATCATCCGAGCACCTGCGGCAACGCTTGCCTTAGCTACATCTGCCCGCATGGTGTCGATGCTGATCGCTACGCCGGCAGCAGACAGAGCCGAAACCACCGGGATCACCCGCGCAAGTTCGGTCTCTAGATCGATGCGCACTGCCCCGGGTCGAGTTGATTCCCCACCCACATCAACCAGCGCTGCCCCTTGACCAAAGAGTGCAAGTCCGTGCGAGGAAGCATCGGCGCTGGTGTGGTGTTGGCCGCCATCGGAAAAAGAATCAGGGGTGACGTTGAGCACTCCCATGATTACCGGTCCAGAGCCGCTACTGGGGCGGATCAACTCCATTGCAGCGATTCCGTCAGCGGCCGAGGATCAAAGACATCGCTTCAGCCCGCGTTGCAGCAGTCATCAGGGTGCCGCGCACCGCACTGGTGACCGTGCTCGCTCCAGGCTTGCGCACACCACGAACCGCCATACACATGTGCTCGGCTTCAACCACGACGATCGCGCCCTGCGGCTGCAAGATCGACATGAGTGCATCGGCAATTTGGGTTGTCATCCGCTCTTGCACCTGCGGGCGCCTGGCATACACGTCAACGAGTCTGGCCAATTTGGAAAGTCCGGTGATCTGGCCCGAAGCATGTGGGATGTAGCCAACGTGGGCCACTCCATAGAAGGGCAGCAGGTGGTGCTCGCACGTGGAATACATCTCGATGTTCTTTACCAACACCAATTCATCGTGGCCGATGTCGAAGGTGGTGGTCAGTACATCTTCGGCGCGCATGTGGATGCCACCGAAAATCTCTGCGTAACTGCGCGCGACTCGCGCAGGCGTATCTACCAAGCCCTCGCGGTCTGGATCTTCACCGATCGCCACGAGCAGATCTCTGATCGCCTTTTCCACTCCAGCCGGGTTGTATGCCCCCACGACGCGATCTTCATTGAGTGAAACCCGAGAGATATCCGTGGGCTCACTCATGCGTGAGCTGCCCGTTTGAGGTTGATACCTCTGAGACCGCCATCTCTGAGACCGCCATCTCTGAAGGTGTGAGCACCGGCCCCCGCGTGTCTGGTGCCCGGCGAGCCGACCCCGTCCAAGCAACTCGGGGTTCGCGCAGCTGCAATTCCTCGAACACCTTTGCAATATCTGCTCTGTCGAGGGTCTCGCGCTCAAGCAGTTCAAGAACTAGTGCATCAAGAACGTCGCGGTTGGCCACGAGAACGTCGTAGGCCTCCTGGTGGGCGGTCTCGATGAAGCCACGCACCTCTTCATCAATAGCGGCAGCGACTTCTTCGGAGTAATCACGGGTGTTACCCATATCGCGACCCATGAAGACTTCACCCTGCTCTTTTCCGTAACGGATAGCGCCAAGGCGTTCGGTCATGCCGTATTGCGTGACCATCGCACGAGCAACTGCAGTGGCCTTCTCGATGTCGTTGGAGGCACCGGTCGTGGGGTCGTGGAAAATCAATTCCTCAGCAGCGCGGCCGCCCAACATGTAGGCGATCTGGTTCAACATCTGACTTCTGGTGGTGGAGTACTTCTCTTGGTCGGGAAGAACCATGGTGTAACCGAGTGCTCGCCCACGCGGCATGATCGTGATTTTGTGTACTGGATCATTACCGGGTAGTGCCGCGGCAACGAGTGCGTGTCCGGCCTCGTGGTAGGCGGTGATTTTCTTCTCTTCATCATCCATGACGCGGGTGCGTTTTTGCGGACCAGCAATCACGCGGTCGATTGCTTCATCAAGTGACTCATCAGTGATGTGGGTTTGGTTGGTGCGTGCGGTCAGCAGCGCTGCCTCATTTAAAACGTTGGCAAGGTCAGCGCCAGTGAAACCTGGAGTGCGCTTGGCGACCGAGCGAAGGTCAACGCCTTCGGCCATGGGCTTGCCCTTGGCGTGCACCTCGAGAACGGCTTCGCGCCCGTTGAGGTCAGGGCGCTCCACTGCAATCTGACGGTCGAAGCGTCCTGGGCGCAGAAGTGCTGGATCAAGGATGTCGGGGCGGTTTGTGGCCGCGATCATGATCACGCCGCCGGTTGCATCAAAGCCGTCCATCTCAACAAGCATCTGGTTGAGTGTCTGCTCACGCTCGTCGTGGCCGCCACCCATGCCCGCACCTCGGTGCCGGCCAACCGCGTCGATCTCGTCGATGAAAATGATTGCCGGTGAATTTTCTTTCGCCTGCGCGAACAGATCGCGAACTCGACTCGCGCCAACGCCAACAAACATCTCGACAAAGTCTGAGCCGGAAATGGAGTAGAAGGGAACGCCGGCTTCTCCGGCAACCGCGCGGGCAAGAAGGGTTTTGCCGGTTCCGGGCGGGCCGTACAGCAACACGCCCTTAGGAATCTTCGCGCCCACAGCTTGGAAGCGCGCAGGGTCGGCGAGGAAGTCTTTGATCTCCTCGAGTTCTTCCACTGCTTCTTCAGCACCAGCAACGTCAGCAAAAGTAGTTTGCGGCATGTCTTTCGTGATCATCTTCGCTTTGGATTTGCCGAAACTCATGAGACGAGAACCGCCGCCTTGCATCTGACTGAAAATGAAGACCATCAGCAAAATAAGCAATGCGAACGGAAGAAGTGAAACAAGGAGTGTGACGAGGAGGTTGTCTGAAGGCACCACCACGTTGTAGCCACCAGGCAGTGAGCCAACATCTGCTTTGGTCTGTAGTAGACGCTGCAACTCAACGCCTTGCCCAGTGACATAGGTGGATCGGATGATGTCGCCGTTCTTCAGCGTCAATTCCAAAACCTGATCGCGATCGATAATGGTCGCGGTATCAATTTCACCAGCATTTATCCGCGAGATCGCAACACTGGTGTCGACCTCTTCTGGGGCTCCCACTCCGGATAAGAAACTAGAACCAATCAGGACGAACGCGACGGCCAGCGCGATCCAGAAGATGGGGCCACGCACGATTCGCTTGATATTCACCCCTTAACGGTAACGTGCCGCACCCACTTCGCCTGCCGGTCGGGGGCCCGGAGGGTCAGAATCGCACCGCTAAAAGCGTCTCGTTCGCCAGCGGCGTAACGGCTGGATTAACTGCCCCTGGGGCAGCTCAGGTGTAAATGTGGGGTGCGAGCGTGCCCACACATCGCAGGTTGCGGTACTTCTGGTCGTAATCGAGGCCGTAGCCGACCACAAACTCATTGGGGATATCGAAGCCCACATAACGGGGATCGATCCGGACCTTCATGGCATCGGGCTTGCGGAGCAACGTGAACACCTCTACCGATTCGGTGCCGCGCGAGGTGAGGTTCTTCAGAAGCCAGGAGAGGGTGAGACCTGAGTCGAGGATGTCTTCGACCACCAGCACGTTGCGACCGGTCAAGTCCAACTCAAGATCTTTAAGAATTCGGACGACGCCACTTGACGTGGTGCCCGAGCCGTAGGAAGAGACAGCCATCCAGTCCATGTCGGTGCTGCGCTCGAGCGATCGTGCCAGATCAGCCATCACCATGATCGCGCCTTTGAGCACCCCGACGAGCAGCAGATCGCGGCCGGCATAGTCCGCATCGATTTGGGTAGCTAGCTCTTTAATGCGGGCGTGAATCTGATCCTCTGTGAGAAGGACGTGCGCCAGGTCACCTTCGACGTGCTGGGCATCCACTTATTGCTCCCTAAGCTCATGTCGCGATTTCCCCCGCAGGAGGGTCAGCCTTCCATATTCCCTGGAGGCCTGAACACCACCCGGCAGATCCACCGGACCCTGGCCGTGCCAGTTGACAATGAGCGCGTCGATGGTGCGCACCTGCTCAAAAGTGAGGGCCGATGAAACTGCATCAACGCCAGCAACATCTTCAAACATCAGGCGAATCACTCGGGTTCTAATCGCCCGGGGCAGTTCCGTGAGATCGGCGATCGCCACCGATGCCTGGCCATCCTGCGTACTCACCTTGTCGGCGAAATCCCCCGCGCTCCACGCGGACAGGACATCGTCGTCATCGCGTAACAATTCCGCCGATCTGATCAGTCCCATCACCACTCCAGGGC
>JANQZS010000112.1 GCA_030728405.1 Candidatus Nanopelagicales bacterium
TCGCCGAAGTAGTTCTCGAATCGCTTCATCGACGTGAGCTCACCCGGCGTGAAGGACTTGAGTTCGAACGGACCGGATCCGATCGGCTTTGCTGGGTCGTAGCCGATCGGGACGATGCCTGAGGCGATCATCGCGAAAGGCTCGGTGAAGATCGCCGTAGGCGACTTCAGGTTGAACTGGACAGTGCGCGCGTCGAGAGCCTTCATACCCGCCGGGTCAACCCATGGCATGAGTTCAGCAACGGCTCCCTTTTGCTCGAAGATGCGCTGCACCGTGAAGATGAGATCCTCGGCAGTGATCGACTTTCCGTTGTGGAACTCGGCGCCATCAATGAGACGAACAGTCCAGGTACTTCCCGTAGCATCCGACTCAGCTGATTCGGCGAGACTCGGGAGTGGGGCGAGGGTCTCAGGGTCGCGCTTGAAAAGTGTGGCATAGAGATTAAGCGAGCGAGCGAGATCTGTGTTAGCCAAGATGCCGACGTGCGCATCGGCTGTTTCCATCGGACCGCCACCGCCTAGGCCAACTCGTAGGAGTCCACCCCTCTTAGGGGTCCCGGCTGCCATAGTCGCGCTTGGGCTTGCACTGCCAGCGGACCCTCCGGACATGCCGCATGCTGATAGAAGTGCCGCAGAACCTCCGACGGCTAGCGATCCAAGGAGGAATGATCGACGGTCTAATGGAGTCTTGGTCATGTGTGTCTCGCCTTCTCTTGATGGTATGGATGGATGTTTTCTGGTAACGACTGCGTGTGACGCCTTCGACGTGATACCCGCAATGGCGACCCGTTTAGTTTGAATAACTTAATCAAACTTTTCTCTCGCTCGTGCCAAATTCATCAATCCGGACCTATTACCTCAATGCCTATTTAGTTGTCTGTGATTCTGCTAATGCATGACTGAATTCAGCTTCAAATAAGGCCTGCGCGCCAGGAAAACCTACGGCTAGTGCGGTCACGATTCCGAGACGTGAAGAACAGTCTTGAGCGTATGCAGGTCCCCACCGGCCATGGATGCGAACGCGGCAGGACCCTCGGCGAATGGGATCACCTTTACATGCGATGAGATGCCAAAGGAATCGCCCTCGAGTACTGCAAGCGCACTGTCAAAATCCTCCGGGGCATATCCAAATGAACCGTGGAGTTCCACCTCTCGAAGAATCGCCTGCATGAAGGAGAACTCCCCCATCGGGTCGGCTAGGCCATCTAGTACCACGCGCCCACCACGCCGAACCAACTCGACCGCAAGTGATCGAGTTGCAGAGCTTCCAACTGCATCGAAGATGACCTCAGGCGCTCCGAGATACGCGCGCACGTCGTCAACTAATTCGAATGCTGCAAGCCCGAGACTCTCAGCAGTGCTGCGTCGATGACGGTCGCGCTCCAGGATGCAGATGCGCGAGATGCCTAGTTGAGAAGCAGCAAGCGCTGCGAAAAGCCCTACCGTCCCTGCGCCGATCACGAGCATTGATCCCTGAATGCCACCGCGAGTGGCCACCCGAGCACCGTGATAGCCATGAGCTACCGGCTCCACGAGCGAAGCGAGGGTTTCCGTATGCGAATCAGGGAGGCGAAGCAGATTCGCAACGGGCACCGCCACCGCCTCCGCGAAACCGCCCGGTCGCTGAACTCCAATCAATGCCCAGGTATCGCATCGTTGCGGCATCCCCGAAATACACGCTTCGCAAGTTCCGCAACTGACCAAGGGATTCACCGTGACACGCTGTCCTGCCCAATGGCCATCGGAGGAATCTGCGACGGCCTGTACAACACCGGCGAATTCATGTCCCATGATCTGCCCGGGAGTTCGATTGCCCATCTTTCCGATGTAGCCGGAAACATCCGATCCGCAGATCGACGCAGATGTTACATGCACCAAGGCATAGCCAGACGAAAGTACAGGTTCGCTTACCGACTCCAAGGTCAGATCAGACGGACCATTCCACACAAGGGCCTTCACTCAGATTCCCCTTATGCCCCAGCCACAAGTGCGGGCTCTCCGAGCTTACGCACGTGCGGAAGCACGCTTTCGGCAAATCGGGTGAGGCTGGCCTGGAACAACTCGTCAGGAAGCGTTCCGAAATGGAAGATGCCACTGAAGTTGCCAAACTGGAACTGGCGCTGACGCTCCTCGATAGTCTCTCGGACGGTATCCGCACTGCCGACGATGATGATGCCAGCCTCCATGAGATCTTCGCACGTCTTGCGCCCGATGCCCAGACCCTTTGCTCTCGATGACATAACACGAGCTGTCGATTCGACGGTGAGGTATCCAGCTGGGAAGAGCTGATCGCGCCTCATGCGCAAGAGATCATTGAAGAGGTGCTCAATGTGCGGCTTGGCTTCACGCAGAGCAGATTCATCCGTGTCACCGACGTAGATCGGAACGGACCAACCCGCGCACTCGGGCATGGCCCGACCATGGTGACGCTCCTGCGCTTCGCGCAATTCTCCGAATATCTTTTCGCAGCTCTTGGTGTCGCTGAAGGTTTGCAGATAGACGTACTTGTTTCGCGCTGCCCACTCCACTGTCTCGGCGCTGCCCTGAGACGGGCTCCAGATAGGCGGATGCGGCTGCTGATACGGACGTGGCCAAGGGTTGACGTAACGGAACTTGTAGTGCTTTCCGTACCACTCGAAGGGAC
>JANQZS010000113.1 GCA_030728405.1 Candidatus Nanopelagicales bacterium
CAGCCGAACTCGCAACTCTTGAGCGGTGCCTCGGGCTGCCTTCCGAGGGCAGACGTGAGTCGCCGATGGCCGTCGTCATCTCTTCTTTAGCTGGCGGCACCGGATCCGGTCTCTTCATGGAAGTGCTTACTGCGATGCATGCAGTCGACCAGGCCTACGCAGCTGCCAATGGCACCGTCACCATGCTGTACACGGCCGATGTTTTCGGGGCATTGAACGAGAACCTGGTCGAGCAGGTGGCGGCAAACGGGCTCGCAGCTGCGATGGAGGTTACGTCCGGGGTGCTAAGCCGCAGTCGGTCGCCTCGGAGCACCAATATGTTGAACAGTCTTGGCGTGATCCCCGGTGAGGGCAAGTTCGCCTGCACCTACAACTTCCTCATCGGCAGCAAAAACGCCTCCGGAGTCACATTCAACGACCAAAACGAGGTCTATCAGGCAGTGGGTGAGTGCCTGAGCACGCTGGTGCTCAATGACTCCATGCTCGAGAGCCTCGTGAAGTTCTCGCTGCTTGCCGCCTTCACCATGGTCGCCAACGTTGACAACACTCGGCTTAAGGATTCTGCTGACGACACACAGACCTACCCCTTCTCCGGTATTGGCGTCGCCAAGGTGGCCATCGGCACCGATCGACTTGGCGACTACGCAGCTCAGATCCTCACCCGCGACATCGTCGAGCAACTCATGTGGCCGACGTACCTGCCCGATGATGGAAAGAAGATCCCCGAGCAGGAGCGCATCGAGGAGGCCGCGAACAACAACTTCCCGCGATTCCTCGAGCGCTCCGGGCTGAACGAGATCAATCCGGCCAACGACGTCCTGATGTCCCTGGCCGGGTCAAATCCGGTCGCAATGCCTAACCAGCCCTTTGACCTCATCTACTCACGGGAAGAAGTGCAGACGGCCGCACAGTGGGCCGATGCTGTCACTTCGTACGCTCCCAGCCAGGAGATGAATGGAGCCGAATGGCAGCAGGCCTTTGAGACGTACTGGGTGACTCGGCGCCTCGCGCCGCTGAGCACTGCTGAGGCGGAACTGTGGTCGAATGCCCAAACCTGGACCGTGGCGATCCAAGACACTCTCACGAACCTCATCGCACGGAACGCTGTCGACCTAGGCCTCAATGTCACCGACCAGCTCATCACCCGTCTCCTCGGCCAAATCGAGAGCGCGCAAAGCGAACTCGAAATCGAAGCTTCTGAACTCGCAGCATGGAGCGAGGGGCAACTTAGTGAGGCACTGCGCCAACTCTCCATCGGCAAAGCGAAGATGACGCCTAGCGACGGTGCAGTTCTTCAAGCCATTGCGAGTTTAAATAACGGCATCCTCTTTGCCTGCGCCGCGAAGCGCCATGAGGTGGCGGCTGCGCTCATGGGCGATCTCGCGATCAGTTTCCTTGCACCACTGCAGGTCACGATCCAGACTTGGAGGGTTCGTCTCGGTGCCGCTCTTGCGACGAGGGTCCTGCTGACGGGTCAGGAGAATCCATGGCCGGTCATGCCACGCTTCGGTCGCCCGACGCCCACGCAATTCCTCCCCGGGCCCGTGGAGAAACTCCTCATTGATCCCACCAACTTCGAGAGCGAGGTTCGGCAAGCTATCCAAGACGGCCTCCCCGAAGCCGAGAAGAACTCCTGGCAGATCCTTGCGCGGCAGCGTGCAGGCCTTGGTCTGGATCTCGCCACAGGCGACGGCTCCCAGACACTTCTCACACGCACTGCCGACTGGGTCCCCACCCTCGGCAATGCACAGCGGACCCAGGGTCCGCCGACAAAGGCGTCATTCGTCGTTCCCTTCGAACACCTCAATCTCATTGAGGGAACAGAAACGTGGCAGGGCATCGAAGCCTGGCTTGCCACAGATTCCGCCGGAGAACTCGGCAAATTACTCAAGGTTGATCTGCACACCTACGTCAACAGCGGGGATCCCCGGACCCGTCTCGCTCGCGAGCAAGCGTTGCAGGCAGCATTCACAGCGGCAACGCTGGCCGCAGCACCGCTTGTGAGCGTAAAGCAAGCCGTAGCAAACGCAGTCCACGGGATCGCCGGTAACGCATTCAGTGCTGTCGTCTCGCCGATTCCCTTCCCTCCCGGGGACCCGCTTTTCGATGCTCTCAAGACACAACTCGTCAGCTCAGGCTTAGCGCAAGCCGCTAACGCAGATGGCCTATTCATGACTCGCGCCGTCGACAACATCACCTTCCTCACCTCGAGCTCCCATGCCATGCAGGCCGTGGTCTTCGACAATGTCATGGCACCGGCTGCGTCGGACTGGCAGCGGCGGAAGGCGAATCAGCAACTACGCGAGATCTTCTGGCGGTGGAGGCGGGCACGACCGCTCGCTGAGTCCTTGCCCATCGCTAGAGAGCGCCTCCCTTTGCTAATCCGCGGCTGGTTCGTCGCAGATCTCCTCGGCCAAATGCGTATGGAATTCGATCGCGCTTCAGGGCCAAGGATTGAGATCTGGTGCAGCGACACGGGCTGGCAAGCCTTTCCCGTGCCCCTCCTCTCACGGTCGCCCGGACTCCCTAGACCTTCGCGGAACGGCGAGAACTTTGAGTATCTTTCAGCGGTCCTGAAGAGCATGTCCCTCGCGCTCCTAGAC
>JANQZS010000114.1 GCA_030728405.1 Candidatus Nanopelagicales bacterium
GTAAGAAGTCTGGAATCGGACGCGAGGGCGGCATGTGGTCGTTCGACTTTTATGCGGACGTTAAGAACACTGTGTACGCGCCTAACGGCTGGAAGGGTGAGAACTATGGGTGAAGTTGTCGGAGCCGGACTGTTGGCCCATGTGCCAACGATCATGCTCCCTGAAAACATTCGATACGAACTCAACGACGGCGAGGAAATTTCGCTAGTCCCCGGACTGCATCAGTTGCGTACAGAAGTTTTTGACACACTCGACTACGACACCGTGATCGTCCTTGATTCACATTGGGCCACCACGGTGGAGTTCGTGGTCACCGCTCAGGATCGGCGGGCCGGTCTGTTTACGTCGGAGGAATTGCCGCGTGGGATGTGCCGTATTCCTTATGACTTCAAAGGCGATCCCGAACTCGCTTCCGCGATCGCGGATCAGAGCGAGTACGCCGACACGTGGATGACGGCGATAGATGATCCCTACCTGCCGATTTTCTACGCCACGATCAACCTGTGGAAGTTCCTCGGAGAAGGTTTACCCGATAAGCGTTGGATTTCTGTGAGCGTGTGCCAAACCGGCGATACCGAAGATTTCCTTCGCGCCGGTCGCGCAATCGGCAAGGCCATCGAAGAGTCCGATCGCAAAGTGCTACTCCTCGCATCAGGGGCACTGTCCCATACATTCTGGCCACTGCGTGAACTTCGTCAACATGAAGCGAGTGACCCTTCGAACATTTTCACGCCGGAAGCATGTGCCGCCGACCTGGAGCGGATCGAGTGGTTCAAAGCAGGCGATCATGCGCGGGTGTTAGAGACCATGCCGGAGTTCTTGAAACACAAGCCTGAGGCGCGGTTCTCCCACTACCTGATGATGATGGGTGCACTCGGAGAGTCCGCCGTAAACGCACCCGGTCGCATGTTCAGTAAATATGAAAATTCCATCGGCACCGGTCAGGTGCACGTCTGGTTTGATCGACCCAGCGAGGGCTGGACTAGAGGTAAGGCGGCAGCATGACCGAGTACCGGCGCATTCTGCTCGAAGGAGCACCTGTCCTGACCGTGCGCCACGGTGAGGAACTTGTTGCACCCGACGGCAGATCAGTGGGCATCGAAGAGGCAATTCACCTGCCCCCGAGCGAGCCCAGCAAAATCATCGCGGTGCATCTGAACTACTCCTCGCGAACCGAGGAGTTCATGACCCGCCTGCCCAGTTCACCCACGTACTTCCATAAACCCGTCACAGCCCTGAACTCGCACAAGGGCGCCGTGGTGCGCCCCGAGGGCTGCAAGTGGTTGAACTACGAGGGTGAAATTGTCATCGTGATCGGTCGCACCTGCCGCAACATCTCCCCCGACCAGGCCGGTGATTACATCGCTGGCTACACCGTGGGCAACGACTACGGTCTGCACGATTTCCGCGACACAGATGCAGGTTCCATGCTGCGGGTTAAGGGTTCAGACACCCTCGCCCCAGTAGGACCGGGCCTGATCACCGATTGGGATTTTCGTGGCAAGCGCCTTCGCACCATCGTGAACGGTGAGGTGAAGCAAGATGCCAGCACCGATGAACTCGAATGGGATATGAACTACCTCGTCGCAGACATCGCACGCACCATCACGCTGAGCCCTGGTGATCTGCTCTTTTCCGGTACGCCCGCCAACTCGCGCACGGTGTATCCAGGTGACGTAGTGCAGGTTGAAGTTGAAGGACTCGGCACGCTCACCAACACGATCGTGTCTGGGCCCGTTCCCATTCGCACCGACTGCGGCGCGCAACCAACGGAAAGTGAAGAAGTGATTTCCACCGCTATGGGTGGAGACTGGGAGTTCCGTGGCATTCGCACGCCATCAAAGGATTTGTACCCATCGTTAGTTGAGGAGAAGTAAGCATGATCAAGATCCACGTCGATATGGACAAGTGCCAGCATTACGGCCAGTGCTGCTTTGAGGCCGACGATGTTTTTGAGCTAGATAGCGACAGCAAGTTGGTCTATCAGGAAGAGGCATCCGATGATCGTCTCGCCGACTTAGAGAGCGCCGTCGACGTATGCCCCATGCAGGCGATCACCATCACCACGGTTTAAATCATTATGTCCCAGGTGGTGATTGTCGGTGCCGGCCTTGGCGGCCTCCGAGTTGCTGAGTCACTTCGCGCTGCCGGGTACACCGAGCACATCGTTCTCGTCGGTGACGAGGACCACCTGCCCTATAACCGGCCGCCGCTGTCCAAGGAAGCACTGGCCGGTGGCGTTCAGGTGGAGGATTTGCATTTTCGTCGCAAAGAGTCAGTTGACGATGTTGAATGGCGGCTTGGCTCGGCCGTGGTGGCTAGTGACCTCGCCGGCAAAACCATCACACTCGCTGATGGCAGTGTCATTGAATTCGACGCATTAGTAGTTGCCAGTGGAATCCGCCCGAGAATATTGCCGATCCCTGGCCCCTCACTTGGTAGACACACGCTCCGCACCGCCGACGACGCTGCAGGTCTGCGTGATGAAATCGCTCCGGGCACCAGCGTGGTGATCATGGGTGCTGGCTTTATCGGATGCGAAGTCGCAGCCACCGCCCGCAAACTCGGCGCGGATGTGCACGTG
>JANQZS010000115.1 GCA_030728405.1 Candidatus Nanopelagicales bacterium
TTCGTTGACAGTTCCAAATGCGATGACAACGGCGAGCAGGACGATGAGCGAGCTCAACCACGGATAGCGGTGGAGCGTCATCTGGATGCGTCGCAGCGGAGTCCGCTCTAATTCAAATTCCTTGCCCACAGCATCATTGCTCGAAGACTTTGTGCTCACTCTGTTTACCTCCATGGAAACCTAAAACATACATAACACTAGGGCACTCAGCGCGGGGCGCCATTCCGGCACCGGCCACTCGAAGGCCTTGGGACTAAGAAGATGCTGGAGGGCCAGAACCTGGCCCTCCAGCATTTCTATATGCCTCTAGGAGAGATTATCCCCAGGCGTTCTCGATGCAGTATGCGGAGGTCTCCTGAGAGGCCGCAACTACGCCGTCCTGAGGGTCATCGGTACACAGAGCAACGCCTGTGTCGAAGAACTCCCCATTTGCGGAGGTGTTAGCAGGAGCTTCGCCACCGGTGGCAATTGTGTAAATTGCCTCAACACCGAAGGAAGCCATTCTCAGGGGGTACTGCTGAGCAGTTGCCTGAATCTGGCCATCTGCAACGGCGTTAACACCAGCAAGACCACCGTCAACGGAGACGACGAGGACATCCTCGCCGATAACCTTCCCGGCCGCCTCGAGCGCTACGTTAGCGCCGAATGCGGTGGGCTCGTTGATCGTGTAGAGCACGTTGATGTCGGGGTTCGCTGCGAGGCAACGCTCCATACCGCTACGGCCACCTTCTTCGTTGGCACCCGTTGCTTCGAGACATGCAATTTCGTAGTCGCCACCGGAGTAGGTTCCAGAAGTTGCAGCACTGTCCATCTCCTCGAGAACAGGAACGTCAATTCCCATACCCATGAGGAAGCCGTTTGCACGGCAGAAGTCGACAGGAACAACGCGGTCATCGAAGATGACCAGCTGAGCGATAACGGCCTTCTTGCCGTCAAGCTTGGCAGCTGCCCACTGGCCAATTGCCTCACCTGCGAGACAGTTGTCAGTTGCGAAGGTCGAGCTCACGATGTCCGCGGGTTCGGTTGGGGAGTCCAACGCGATAACGAAGAGTCCGGCTTCGCGGGCCTTCGTGATTGCGGCGTTAACGTTTGTCGACATCGGGGTGATGAGGATTCCCGCTTGTCCCTGGGCGATAGCGGCCTCAATGAGGTCGATCTGGCCCTGGTCGTCGCCCTCTTCCTTAGCTGCTCCAACGGTCAGGTCGACGCCGAGCTCTTCAGCCTTAGCGCGTGCACCTGCCTCCATGGCAACGAAGAATGGGTTGGTGAGGTTCTTCAGAATCAAAGAAACAGCAACAGTCTCCTGTGCTGCCTCTTCGGTTCCACCAGAGCTTGCTGGCTCATCGGTTGCAGCTGTGCTACATCCCGACAGGATCAATGCAGCTACACCCGCAGCAGCAAGACCCGACACAAAGCGGCTCTTCTTGAACCGGCTAGTGAACGATGTTCTCATAAGTTGAGATACCTTTCATTGTTTTCTCCCCAGGAGTTCCTGGGTTGTCTGAAGTTATCCCATGCACACAGCCGGAACAAACCCGGCACACCATAGCGATACCGTCTTGTTACTTTCCACGAGGCACTCTCCCGGCACCCGTCGACATCGTCTCCAAAATTGCACCGAGGCGCTGGTCAGGCAGACCACCGCGGTGTGCCATGGGAGCGAGCGGAAGATAGGGTTTGGGCTGTGGCCTCTCTCGGAATAGACCTTGGAACGGGATCAGTTAAAGCAGCAGTTGTGTCTGCCGACGCCACCATTCTTTCGCGATCAAGCGCGCCCTACCTGATCTCCTCCCCTTTTACCGGCTGGGCCGAAAGCGACCCCTACGAATGGCTTGCCGCTGCGGAAGAAGCAACGCGCCAAGCGATCGCTCACTCCCCTGAAGCACCGGAAACCGTCGGGTTTTCTGGCCAAATGCACGGCGTCGTGGTGACCGACGCTTCTCTCAAACCCTTGCGTCCCGCAATCCTGTGGGCCGACACACGCTCTGCCGCTGAAGCTCGGAGAATGAGAGATGAGTTGGGGCCTGACGAGTTATCCACGCTCGGCTCTGCTGCGGTGGCAGGTTTTGCTGCCACAACCCTGGCATGGCTCACGCGCCATGAACCAGAGATTATGGCGCGGGCCCGACACGTACTGCAGCCGAAGGACTGGTTGCGTGTAGCTCTGGGCGGGACCATGGGCACAGACCCCAGTGATGCCTCAGGCACACTGTTGTGTGACGTTGCGACGGGCCAGTGGTCGGACATCGCCGTTACATGGTCGGGAATCGACAAGAGTCTCCTTCCCGACATTCGCCCCTCGCATGAGGGAGCGGGATACATCACCATTGCCGGGTTGACACTTCCCTGCGTCCACGGTGGGGCTGACACTGCCTGCGCAATCGCGGGACTTGGTCTGGAGACCGGCGAGGGTTTTGTTGCTGTGGGAAGCGGTGCCCAAGTGGTGGCCGTGATGAAACAGCCCACACTCGACCCCTCTCTTGCCACTCACACTTTCGCCACCTGCGGAAACACCGCCACGGGCTGGTACCGAATCGGTGCAGTCCAAAACGCAGGACTAGCTCTTGAGCCCACGTTGGCGCTCCTGGGAAGCTCGTTCGAAGAGGCGCACGCAGCGCTCGGTGAAGGGGTCACCGCAGATGATCCGGTCTTTGTTCCCTACCTCTCGGGTGAGCGCACACCATTTATGGACCCAGGCCTCCGAGGGTCGTGGCACGGAATCTCACTGGGAACAACCCGGAGCATGATCTTGCGCAGCGTTTTGGAGGGCGTCGCTCACGCGGTGTCGCTCGCCGTTCACGCCGTCCGCGATAGCGGAGGAGAGATGCCAGACACAGTGCCATTCATCGGGGGTGGGTCCACTAATCCTGTCTTCGCTCAGCTCCTGGCTGACTGTGCAGGAAGACCCCTCGCGCATATCGAGGCGCCCGACGCCGCCGTGACTGGGGCGGCCCTTTTGGGAACAGGAGTAACCTCCAATCCCCACAGACCGGAGTACTCCTCAGTTACGCTCCCTCGCGAAGAGGAGATGGTTTTGCTGGCATCGCGGCGAGAGAGATTGCGGGAGATCATTGCGACCTCTCGCGGTAAAGGGGCCGGGGCTACACTTCTGGAATGACGAGCTTCCTTAGTGGATTGACCGGATCGTTCTCCCTCTCCGCTGCGAAAAACCCGACCGTGGCCGTCATGGAGGCTGGTTACCGAGCGAACAACCTCGACGTGCGATACATCAACTGCGACGTTAGCCCCGAGAAACTCGCTGATGCAGTAGCAGGAGCCATCGCGATGGGCTGGTTGGGTTTCAACTGCTCGCTACCCCACAAGGAGGCCATTCTTGAGTATCTCGATGACCTTGCCCCCAGCGCCCAGTTGATAGGCGCGGTGAACACAGTGGTCATCAAGGATGGCCGGCTCACCGGAGAGAACACCGATGGCAAAGGTTTCGTCGAGTCCCTCGCCACAGTGGGAGATCCACAGGGCGCTAACACCGTCATCTTCGGAGCGGGAGGCGCGGCCCGCGCTATTGCCATCGAGCTGGCTCTCGCCGGCGCACACACCATCACCATCGTCAATCGATCGCCCGAACGGGGCGAGAAACTTGCCGACCATGTCGACTCCACCACGGATACTGCGTGTTCCTTTGCTGCGTGGACACCGGGATACTCCATCCCGGAGGGCAGCTCGCTGGTTATTAATGCAACCTCTCTGGGCTTTTACCCCAACCACGAGGACACCCTCGATGTCGATGTCTCCAGTTTCCGCCCGGGGATGATTGTCGCCGATGTGGTTGCCAACCCTCCGATGACGAGGTGGCTGCGCGCTGCCGAAAGCGTTGGCTGCATTCCTCTGACCGGTATTGGCATGCTCGTCAACCAGGCACGAGTCAACGCGAAGCTGTGGACGGGAGAGACCCTTGACGCCGACGTCATGCATCGCGCCCTGACCGAGGCTCTGGGGATTTCATAAGGCACCCCTGGTCGACGTGACAGCTCATCGAATCTCGCGCCCACTAGCACCAACCAAAGGAGAACCCCCATGCCTCAGAGCGCCCAACCCGTAACACTTATCGCCACGTTTCGCGCACAACAGGGGCACAATTCCACTGTGCTTAGCCTGATTAGCGCATACGGCGATCTTGTCCGTGCCGAGCCTGGAAACATTTTTTTTGACATCTACACCGACCGAGACGACAGCCAGGCGTTCGTCATTATCGAGCGTTATGAGAATCATGAAGCGTTCCAGCAACACCTTGACGGAGCCGCGGGTGCAGAATTCAATTCGCAGCTGGGCCCACTCATCGAGGGGGACGGGTCCAAGCTTCAGTTTTTGAGCATGGTGCCATAAGGCCTCGCGTGAGCACACAGCACGCCGCGAGTGGGAGCGCTAGTCGATGCTCCGCTCGTAGTGACGCAACAGATTCTCGAACTGCTCCCGCGCAACCGCGTCAGTACTTCGCTCCGGAAGGGCTCGGGCCACAGGCGCCCAGGTTGGTAGCGTTTCCGTCAACGCCCATGCTGCCTGCTTGGCAGCCCCAAACGCTACGTATTCCCCGGGGGCCGGAACACCGACAGGCATATTGACAAGCTCGCTGACTACCCTCTGAGTTCCAGCGTTCTGTGCTCCCCCACCGATGAGAAGCAGTCGAGTAAGTTTTTCGGTTTCGCTGACAATCGCGTCAAGGCCTCGAGCCAAGTTGGCTATGACTCCCTCAACCACGGCGCGTGCCATATTTTCACGGACGAGATTGGAGCGGGTGATACCTCCGAACAATCCGGTCGAATGGGGAAGGTTGGGCATTCTCTCCCCATCAAAAAAGGGAAGCAGGGTGAGCCCACCAGATCCTGGAGCCGCGGTGTCGATTGCAGCAGTGAACTCGTCCCACGAGTAACCCAAGAGTTGACGAACAGAATCGATCGGGCGAGACGCATTCAGCGTTGCAACCAGTGGCAGGTACGCGCCCGAGGCGTCAGCAAAACCAGCGACCGTTCCGGTGCCGTCACTAGCCGGTGTCGATGTCACAGCAAACACAGTTCCGCTCGTCCCCAGGGACATCACCACATCGCCACTGCCTGCCCCCAGACCAAGCGCTGCCATCGCGTTGTCTCCGCCCCCAGCGCCAATAACCCAGCCATCTTCGGTTGTTCCCGCGCTGTCCTCAGGCCCGAGGACACGGGGAAGGAACGGGCGATGACCGAGCACAAAGTCGAGAATGTCGTCATCGTAGGAGTTGGTGACGGGAGAGAAATAGCCCGTCCCGCTGGCGTCCGAGCGATCAGTGACCAGCTTGTCCAGCTGGGGGCCCAGACGAGAGCTAATGCTGGGGCCATACCCCTGAAGCCGCCACGTCAGCCAATCGTGCGGGAGAGCGACAGCGGCAATCTTCTCAGCTAACTGCGGTTCGTGGTGCTTGACCCAGGCGAGCTTCGTGGCCGTGAAGGAGGCGACGGGAACGGATCCTGTTCGCTGTGCCAGGTTCTCAGCACCGAACTGAGCAATGATGTGCTCGGCTTGAGGAGCGGAACGCGTGTCATTCCACAGCAGCGCTGGTCTCACCACCTCACCGGCCGCGTCCAGCGCAACAAGCCCATGCTGCTGACCACCTATGGAGATGGCCTCGACATTCGAGGTCTCCACCTTGCTGAGAGCATCGCGAAGAGCGCTCCACCATTCCTCGGGGTGAACTTCTGTTCCCTCCGGATGCGGCGAGCTCGCCTCCGAGATAATCACTCCCGAATCAACGTTGACCACGAGAACCTTGCAGCTTTGTGTTGAGGAGTCGACGCCGATGACGCAGCGCATAGTGTGCCGCCTTTCTGCGTCGTGGGTCTCCACATGCTAGCCAAGATTCGGCGCTCGGTGATTGTGGCTATGACGATGTGACGATCGACACATCGTCGTCCCTCGGCGGAGAACAAAGGTAAATCTTCCAATGCAGTAGCCTCATCGAATGGATTTCCCCACACCAACGCCTCTGCCCTTACAACCCGCCCCCATTCTCACGTGGGGAATTGCGGCACCTGGCGAGATTGCCAGTATGTTCACGGCGGCGGTCAACACCTACGGAACTCAGAAGATCACGGCAGTCGCGTCGCGATCGATGGAGCGCGCGGAATCCTTTGCGAAAGCGCACTCACTCGAGAATGCTTTTGGGTCCTACGACGACATGTTCGCTTCGGACACTATCGATGTCGTCTACATCTCGAACCACATTGATGGCCACTTGGACCTAGCGGATGCCGCACTGCACGCAGGAAAACATGTCCTGGTCGAGAAACCTCTGCACTACTCATCGACGAGGAGTCGCCAGAGTCTCGAGCTAGCTCGCGACAAGGGCTTGATGATGACCGAGGCCATGTGGAGTCGTTACCTCCCACAAGCCAGCGTCATCACTCAAATTCTGGGCTCGGAGGAGTTTGGGCGACCCGAACACATGATTGCGAGTTTCGCCGTCGATAATCGTGCGATTTCTCGCTTGTGGGAAAAAGGTACTGGCGGAATCACCTACGACATGGGCATTTACCCCATCGCTTTGGCCTACCAAGTTTTTGGCAAACCTTCCTCGATTAAAGCGTTGGGAAAGGTGACCGCGAACGGGCTTGACGAAGGATCCCTCGTTCAGCTGGACTACGACTCCGGAGCAGTTGCGACTCTCATGATTTCTGGCGTGGCCAGCTTCCCATGCCAGGCAACAATCTCGGGGGAGAAAATGGCTCTCACTCTGGATCACCCCTTCTTTGTTCCCACCACGCTCCGTCTATCAGACAAGGAGCTGTATCAGACCGAGAAGAGTTGGACAGACGGAATGCCTGCGCGCGGGCATTCCGGCCTCCACTACCAAGCTGAATGGTTTGCCACCTACGTTGAGCAGGGACTTAAGGAGTCGCCCGTGCACACTCACGAGGAAATAGTGACCAACCTCGAGGTGGCAGAAGAGATTTACCGGCAGCTGGGCGCCAGCCCAGCGCTCTAGGGCGAACCTCTTCGCTACACCACCCAGTCCAAAACCTGGAGAGCTCGAAGGCCATCCTCGATAGTCGCGAGATCCGGGGACTCCTTGCCTCTCAAGGTTCCCGTCCACTCCACAAGCTCATTGATATAAGCCTGCCTGAAGCGAGCAATCCAGTTCTCTCCTAACTCAAAAGCAGGGTGCGCCGGATGTTCGTGCTCTTTCACCACGGTGATGTCACCCCAAATTCCCACCCGGACGACACCTCGTTCGAAGGTCAGTTCACAGCGAACGTCGTATCCATAGGTGTTGTTCGCAAAGATGTCGGCGACCACCACCACACCTTTCGATGTGGTTCCCGTCAACACAATGGGGTCCTGGGTGCCTTCGGGGGCTGCGCTCGCAGAGCGACCCTTCAAGACCTGCAGATTCGACCACTCGTCGGCGAGTAGCCAGCGCAAAGTATCCACCTCGTGCACAGCGATATTGGTCAAGAGCTCTTCACTCTTGATCCCAGGGGAAGCAACGTTTCGGGTCGAGGCGTTGATATAGAGGATCGCGCCCAACTCTCCCGATTCAATGAGTCTCTTGACCTCCACAAAAGGTGGGTCAAATCTCCTCATAAAACCGAGATGAATCAGCGGGCGACCGACATCCTTCAGAGATTGCTGCGCCAGTTGCGCAAGCTTGTCACCGTCCTCAAGTGTTTGAGCAAGCGGCTTTTCGCAGAGCGCTGGCATGGCTCGAGAAAGACACAGGGTGACGCTTTCGGCATGAAAACGATCCGGCGATGCAATGACAACACCATCCAAGTCGACTCCATCGAGCATCTCTTCGAGGGTGGAAAATTCCGGACAGGTGAGATTCCAACGTTCAAGAACGCTTCGTCTCATGCTCTCGTTGGGCTCCGCTAGGGCCGCGACTGTTACCCCCGGTACCTCTTGGGAGAGGTATTCAACATGGCCAGAGCCCATGACTCCCGCACCCACAACACCGATTTTGAGATTAGCTTCCGCCATGTTCCGCGCCTATCTACTCGTTACCTAGACCATTACCCATGCTGCACACTCATACCGAGTCGGGTCATACCCAACCATCAGATGATAGGTGAGGTGAGCGTCGTCATGTTCGACCGCGATTCGAGCCCCGCGCGATAGATCGCATGAGTCGCTGCCGCCTCGTGCGGAGTGACACACCCGAACCGGTCGCCGAGCAAACCTTCGCGCTCGGCGAGAAACGATGCCCACATTTGGAGTATCGAGTCGGAAAAGCCGAACTCAAAGATTGCACCCGTTACCGTCGGCCACACTGACTGACTTCCCGCGTCAATCTGCTGCCACGCATGCTCTCGGCCATTGCCAGCTACGTCAATGGTCGAAAAGGTCTCCACCGATTTGGGATTCTTGGTGCTAAAGCGCACAGATCCATCCATGCCGATTGCTTCGAAAACCCACGTGTTCTTCTGCCCTGGGTCAATCCTTTTTGTCTCCGTTGTCAGCGGAAAAAGAACGCCATCATGACGCGCCCAACTGTGGAGAGTGACGTTGTCCCAGGTGTCACACTCGACAAGGGCCCCCTCGGGACCTGGTCGCTCCGTCACAATGTTCTGGAACACTCCAAACACGCTCTCCGGCACCCATCCCAGTCTCAGTGGGACGTGCCAGGTGTGCATGCCCAGATCATTGAGCACCCCCGCCTCGCCACAGAACTCATTTTGGCGCTTCCAACCCACGGGTTTCGATCTATCGAGGTCGCTGGAGTGGAGAAAGCTGTTCCGCGCTTCCACAATCGTGCCTAGTGCGCCACTCACTACGTAGTTGATGGCCATCTGAGCACCGGGAAAGAAAGGCATCTCACTGGAGCACCGAACAAAACTCTCGGGGTGTTCCTCAACTGCAGCCAAAATCGCGGACGCAGCTGCCTCATCGATTCCAAAGGGCTTCTCGGCCAGCAAGCTTTTCCCTGACGCGATCACGTCTGAGTAGATGCGCTCGTGAAGGTCATGGCGCACGGCAACATAGACAACATCAATCGAAGGGTCGGAGAGCAAGTCGCGATAGTCGGTGACCTTGGTCGTGACGGTGTCGATCTCATCGAACCAGGCGAGCGCGGACTCATTGATGTCACACACCGCCGTGAGCCGAGGCCTCACCGGGTGGTCAATGAGGGCAGGCCACCGCTGGATCGCCGCAGCAACCTCGCGACCCATCAGACCCGCTCCCACTATCGCGACATTGACCTGCTTCGCGCTCACTTCGGGCTCTCATCAACCATGACCAGCGCGTCATCAACACTCGCCTCGCGGTGGAGAACTGCCATCAGCGCAGCGGTAATTCCTGCAGGCTTCGGATGCTGGATGATGTTGCGGCCATACACAATCCCTCGAGCACCCTGGTCCAAGACTGCGACGGTGCGCTCGAGCAGTGTGCGGTCATCGACGCGTCCGCCACCGCGCACCAAAACCGGCACATCCCCCGCGACAGTGATGACTTTTGAGTAATCCGCAACGTTGTCGGTGGGATCCGCTTTGATCAAATCTGCACCCAGCTCCTTCGCCTGGCGCACGAGAGTGACAATTTTGTCGGTATCGCCATCAACCATGTAGCCGCCACCAGCTGCAGCGTTGTCCTGCATCACGAGCGGCTCAATCATGAGTGGCATTCCATACCGAGTGGCCTCCTTTCGGAGTGCCATGATCGATCGGATGTTGGCTTCCCGAATCTCTGGCCGGCCGGGCAAATGCATGAGATTTGCGCATACAGCGACCGCATCGAGACGCACTGCCTCCTCAATCGCATGAGGAAGGTGGTGGCTGAAAATGTGGTCGTCGAGCGGGTTCCCGTAGACATTGGCGACATCAGTGCGCAACACCAGTGCTGGCTTGTGCTTTCCGGGAAAACTCTGGAGAGTCCTCGCCTGACCCAGGGTTAGTTGCACCGCATCAGGGTTGGCAGCGACGAGAGTCGCAATGACCGAATCCATATCCTCGATCCCCGTGAGGAAGGACGGTTCTCCAAAAAACCCATGATCAACGGCGACGTCGAGCGCTCTTCCAGAATCAGGATTGAACAGCCGATTGAGGCGAAACTGAGACATATGAGGGAATGCTCCTTTGGGCATTGTGAAGGCCACTGCGCTGGTGCCGATGCATGTGTCAGAGTATCCCCGCTGAGATAACGTTGTCTAGCCGAGCTACTCCCCCTATCGGAAACGTGAGAGGACAGTGCGTGCACTCGATTGCTGTCGCAGGACACCTGTGTCTTGACATCGCCCCTCTCTCAGCAGAGCGAGCTCGCATTGATCCCGGCTCTCTTTTCGAGGTCGGGCCGTTGTCGATAACCCTGGGCGGATCTGTCGCGAACACCGGTGGCACCCTGGCAGACCTTGGAGCCCACGTAGTCCCTTACGCTACGGTCGGCGACGACGAGCTCGGTGAGCTCCTGCTCTCGAAGCTCGCCTCAGAGGGTTTTGCTCCGCCCCACCTTTCCGTGTCCCCCAGCCTTGCAACCTCGTACAGTTTGGTGATCGAGCACAGTGGCAGTGATCGGACCTTCTGGCACCACACAGGCGCCAATGCTGGCTTCGATGGCTCGGCAGTCACGCCTGATGCGCACGACCTTCTCCACGTCGGCTATCCACCGCTCCTGCCCGGGTTGCTGGATAACAGCGGGCAACCTTTGCACGATCTATTTGCCAGGGCTCGATCAGCCGGTGTGACAACTTCAGTAGACCTCGCTGTGGTCGATCGGAACTCAGCAGTGGGCGCACTGGATTGGGATTCGATACTGACGTCGATATTTCTACATACCGATATCGCGACTCCGAGTTTCGATGACTTGACTTCGGCATTTGGCATCGATGAGGCCTATTCGCCTGAGCTAGCCGATCGCTTTGCGGACAGACTGCTTGAAGAAGGAGTGGCCATCGTTGCCATTTCGGCGGGCCAACATGGCTTACGTCTTCGAACTGCATCAACGGAAAGACTTCTCGCAGGTGGAGGAATCCTGGCTCCCCTTGCTGAGAGCTGGGCAGATCGCTCGCTGACAGCATCACCTTTACCGGTGGAACACCCTGTCACCACTACTGGCACTGGTGACGCGAGCACGGCGGGCCTCCTCTTTGGCCTCTCTCAGGGCGCCACCCCCGAACAAGCCATCGCACTCGCCATCGCCTGCTCAGCCGCTGTGATGAGTGGCGCACGCGCTACCCGAGACACCGTCCTTCAGCTGGATTCGACTGTGACCGCCATCTTCAGCCCCAACGTCTGAAAGGACCTCTCATGAAGCCCATCATGCTCCCCGCAAACCAGCCACCTGCGAGGTTCTACCAGGGTGGAGAACGCATCGCTGACTTCCGAGGCGATAAAGACCCGCAACCCAACACCCCGGAAGATTGGGTCGGTTCGACCACCAGCGTGCGAGGACGTGCCCCAATCGGAATGACTCGACTCGAGGACGGGCGCCTTCTCAGTGATGCCATCACCAGCGAGCCTCTGACCTGGCTCGGCGAGGATCACGTTGCACGCTACGGAGATGACGTGATGCTTCTCGTGAAACTTCTGGACGCTGGACAGCGACTCCCCGTGCACGCTCATCCCGACGGCGACTTTGCCGCGTCACATGTTGCCGCCGGCCACGGCAAGGCAGAGGCGTGGTACATCTTGAGTCCAGGAACCGTCTATCTCTCCCTTACCCAAGACCTCACGGCTGAAGAGCTCCTGAGGTTCGTGGAAAACCAAGACATCAGCACTTTGCTCTCGCTCATGCACGAGGTCACCGTCGATGTCGGCGATTGCGTGTTTGTGCCGCACGGAGTGCTACATGCCATTGGTCCGGGAATCTTGTTGGCAGAAGTTCAGGAGCCAGAAGATCTGTCGATACTCCTCGAGTGGGAAGGTTTCGACCTTGATGGTCCAAAAGATGGACACTTGGACATCGGGTTTGAGCTTGCACTCTCGGCAGTCGAAGCCACTGCGCGATCACACGCCAACATCGAGTCCCTGATTCGCCGTGGTGTGGTGGATGCGAATGCACTGCCCGAAGAAGCCAGTCCCTTCTTTCGACTCGACAAGGTGAATACGCACCAGACATTCCCTGCAGGGTTTGCGATTCTGATCGCGCTGGACGGTCCAGTCCACCTCATCATGAACAACGGAGAACAACAGGAACTTGCCCGAGGAACAACGACACTAATTCCCTA
Organism: Candidatus Nanopelagicales bacterium; assembly: GCA_030728405.1. Lineage (GTDB taxonomy): Bacteria > Actinomycetota > Actinomycetes > S36-B12 > S36-B12 > CAIXFB01. The sequence continues at coordinate 12,146 of JANQZS010000115.1, forward strand.
CACAGCAGGGGACTACAGGGTCGAAGGGTCAGCTCTAATTGCCCGCCCACCACTTCCGTAGCTGAAGCGAACGGCATCGGACAATCCTGGGCCTCCGCGGCTCTCGCCGGGCAGTCGCAGGCCTCGATACCCTTTACCAGGCCAACTTCTGCAGCCGAGAAACCGTGACGATCCTCTGTCGGGCTGACAGGATTTGAACCTGCGACCCCTTGACCCCAAGACTTCGGAATGACGTAAGGGCCGATTCGCGAACGACAGGGAGCACAGCAATTTACTGGAGCCTGGCCCAGTGCAACCCCCGTGTTCAAAACCGAACATGAGACTAATGGGGCGCGAAAATGGGATACGCGTCAATAGCTCGTGGATATTTCGCAAGCTGCAATACTGACTACTCGATAGCGCCCTGTTTTAGAGATTCAAATCCGAAGCGCCAAATAGGCTGCATTGAGTTTAGAAACTCTTCAAAGTCAATTCTTGAATCAGAGCCCGCGAATCTCTTGATGTACCTGCGAGCTTCGTATTCGTCCATTCCCCATTCGAGTAGCAGCATTTCAATTTCTGCAAGTTCCAAAAATCCAGTCTTATCGATGTCTATGTGGTCAAAGACAATTTTCGCCTGGCTGCGCGAGTCGCTCGGTGCATTCACTAGAAGCCTCGAAATTGAACGTTCACCCTGCCAGAATGTTGAAACAAATGACCCAAACCCAATTTTCTGAGTCTTGCCATAGTGATGAAAGAAGCTCTCACGTAGTCGCTGCGAGGCTCCCCAAGTAACGAGGAGTTCTTCAATCTCTGATCGATCGAGTAGGCCAGATTTATCCTTATCCAACTTGTCGAAGGCCATTTTGGCTAGTTCGTCAACGGTCGAACCTTCTTTGGCTTGAATGTTGAGTTGCAACCATTGCTTTCGAAGGTTTCCATCGAGAAGCGAAAACCGCTCTTTCTCTTCGAAAAGGTACTTCCACTCTTCTTCATTTGGGCGGTAGACGAATTTGATTAGAGCGAGATACACAAGTGGGCCTGCAAAGAGGAAGAAGTTCCCGGAAGGACCAAAAATCACGGGCATCAAAACAGACCCCGCCATAATATGCGAGAGAGTGTACTGAGAACCTGCGAAAAGCCTCAGTTGAAGCAAGATCGTGTAAAAGATTCTGAAGTAAGCGTATGCCATGAGAGCAACGTAGGTGCGCTCAAGCCACACTACTTCGTTTCCCTGTGTGATAACCAACATGGCTGCGCAGTAACCATGAATGGTGACGATGGCATAGTAGAGAGGAACGCTTATTCCCTTCATTCCAAACGTGCCTTGTGTTTGATAGTAAGAAGCCGGTACATGCAGAGCAAGCGCGAAAACACCCGTTAGGACAGCTAGTGTTGCCGAGCCAGTGAACAAGGCGGTGATGCCCAGAATTGATTCAACTCCGCCACCAAGTGCGTGTGCACGGATGGAGAACTTCCTACCAGGCATCATCAGAAATTTTGGATGTGGTGGGGTCACTACATGCATGTAAAGAATGTAGAAATTCGCTACAGCCGCAATCCCAACGATGGTAATAAACGGCCAACTCGTGTTCGGCACGTTGAGAAGAGTTCTAGTCGCCGAATAGTTCAACTCGAAGAAGCAGAAGCCAGCAACCATAAGAACAAATAGAACTGCGATGAAATGAAGAGGGATGCGGTTTTTCATTTTTGAAACATAGCCGAATTGGAAGTCATTCCGCCACATTTTCGGCAAAACACCGCCATTCATCAGTCGGGCTGACAGGATTTGAACCTGCGACCCCTTGACCCCCAGTCCTAGGCGGGACTCTCACCCCGTGTCACAGGGGCTCAAAATCGGGGTTTTACGTCTGATGTGAGTGCCCATGAAACCCCATGACAAGGTTCAAGATGTGGCACAACGTGTGGCACGACTCAATGAGGCACTTG
>JANQZS010000116.1 GCA_030728405.1 Candidatus Nanopelagicales bacterium
CCGCAGTGCCTTGAATTCGATTGTCCCCAGGCCAGCAACTCGAATTTCCCCGCCGACTCCGGGATCGTGTGCCTGACCCGGCTGACCTCACAACAGGCGAGGTGAAGTCGCCCTCGTTGTTAGGAACGTTCAGTGGGTCGGGAAAGGTACTGGCCCACCGGAACTCCGGAAATTTGACCCTCGCTGAGGACGTGGTTTCCCCGAACAAAAGTATCAGTGACCTTGGCCGTAAGTTCGAATCCTTCAAAGGGGGTGTACTCCTGCGCCGACTCGGAATCCTCGGCCCGCACGGTCCACGTGACCTTCGGATCAACGAGCGCAATGTCCGCGTCGTATCCGGCTGCGATGACGCCTTTCGTGTGAAGTCCAAACCGCTCGGCAGGATTATGGCTGGTAAGAGCGGCGATCCGGTCGTACCCCAATCCACGCTTTGAGCCTTCTGTGACCATTCCCGCGAGGAGGTATTCGGTGCCACCAAAACCGGATTTCGCTACAAAAATATCGTCGCGAGGTTCACCGAATTTCATTTCATCTTTGCAACACGCATGATCGCTGACAACCCAATCGATGTCACCCTTCATGACGTGATCCCACAGTGCTTCAACGTCCTCACGGGGTCGCAGCGGCGGATTCACTTTGCCACCGAGACCACTCGCGGTGTGAATATCAGCGAGAAGGTGGCCAATGGTTACTTCCCTGCGGAAATTGACGTGCGGAAAAGTCTGTTGCATCAACATTGCCGCTTCGAGTGCTTTAGCGCTCGTCAAATGCAAAAGATTGATGTTGGGCAGGTTCGTCTCGTGCGCGAGATAGGACGCGATGGTGATCGCAAGGCCTTCTGAGTGAGGTGGCCGCGAATGGTGATAGGCCTCGAGCCCGGTGTATTGGCCTGACTCCTCGACAATTTTGGTGTACGCCGTCATGATTTCCGCTGTTTCACAGTGCAGGCTCAATGAAATATCGTTAGCAAGATCCGGATACATTTCCCGAGCTTTCTGGATTCCGCGCATCACGAACTCGAAGTGAGCGAGGTCGTACCTCTCGCCTTCGGGGATCATCAGGAAATCATTTTGACTCGTTGAACGACCGTGTAGACCGTGGCTGCCATAGAACATGAAAATTTTGAAACTCGTGACCCCGTCACGCGAAATAATCTCGGGGATTTCATCAATGTGGCTACTCATCATGGGCGCGAGGTGAAATGCATAATCAACATAGGAGCGGCCATCACAGGCCGAGAGAACGTCCGGCATGAACTCCGAATAAGGACCGCCTTTGTTCAGGTAGTACTGACCCGTTCGGATATAGGTGATCGCTGAGGTGACCCCGCCCTGGGCGCAGGCCCGACTCTCTGTGGCTGCATCTTCAGCTAGAGGGTTGTAGATGCCCCAATGCTCGTGTGCGTCCACGACTCCGGGGAATGCCAGCCGGCCTTTTCCATCGATAATTTCTGTCGCACCAGAGGTATCAATACCAGGAGCAACCTCAACGATCTTTCCACCGGCGATTGCGATATCAGCATCAATGGGATCTGCTGAGTCATGACGAATCACTTTGACATTGGTTATCACTCTATCGAAATTCACTTCTATTTCCCTTCACTTGTTACATGGATGATGCCGTTCTCTGCAAGGTCGTTCCACACTTCTTGCCGCACAATAAGGTCGTTTCGGATGGTGAAGATGTCGACATATCGGACGTCGGCGAATGCCGTACCGTCATTGTTTTCACCAAAGAGGGTGCCAATACTTGTTACCACCTGCTCGCGGTCACCGTTCGCATTTGTGTGTTCAGCAACGAAATAGCGAATGCGATTTTTACGAACCCACGCGTAACGACCCTTGGATGCCGCCGCCATGTCATGGAGACCGGCATAACGCCTGTCACCGGGAAAGATAATGTCGACGTCGGCTGCGAGATAAGTGCTGGCCTCATCGAGTTGACGGTCCTCGCAAAGTTGCAGAAACGTGTCGATCATGATCTCAGCACTCTCCGGATCTGTCACTCTTCTTCTCCCTCCGGAACGATCCCTAACAGTTTGGGGTCATTGACATGTTGGGCGAGTGCGTGAACGGTGACGTCCATCCAGGGGTAAAGAGGCAACGACGAAATTTTTTCGTGAAGTTCGGTTGCATCTTTCACTTCCCAGAGCGCCCAGTTAGCCCACCGACCCGGAACACGCCAGAGCCGGCGCTGGTACCCCTGACGCGCCAGCTCCTGGCCACGCAGCAACTCGGCGGCAAAGAGACGCTCCTTTTCGGCTGGATCTGCATCTGGTGGCCAGTTGATTTCAATGTTGACGAGAAATTCCACTACACACTCCTTTGATGGGGATGGCTAAATGCAAGGCAGGCACCTTGGTTACGGAATTGCACGGCGACGTCCTGTATCGAGCAACAGAGTCGATCCATGAAGAGCACCGGCGTGCGGATCGGCCAGAGCGGCAACCGCCCAGGCAACTTCCTCAGTGGTCGTGAGTCTTCCCAAAGGACTTTTAGCTGTCGCACTTTTTCGGATTTCTTCCACCGCGACTCCGCGACGCTCTGCCTCAGCCGCAGCGAGAGCATCCCACCTCGGTGTCTCGACCGGACCTGGCGCGACCACGTGAATTCGCCAACCGGCGTGCGGAAGAGTCTCCTGCAGTTGACGCACAGCGTTGGCCTGCGCTGCGTTGGCGATCCCACTGGTGGCGGCATCGGGGATCGGGTCGAAAGCGAGGTTCCCACCGATTACAACGACCGGCGCCAGGTCAGGGCCCGCAGCGGGTTGTAGCGAGCGCAGGCATCGCAACAGTCCGCCCACTTTGACGTCAACCGCCGCAAGAATCGCTTCCGGTGATGCGTGATCGATTCCTCCCGCGGTAGGAGCGGCGGGGGTATACACGAGCATTCGCACCGGACCAGTGTGCGCGGCAAGCCGTGCCACGTCATCGTCTTGTGTGACATCGCAGGTGATCACGCGCGAGTCAGGTACGTGCGCGTGGAGTTCTTCTAAAGGCTCCCGGCCCCGGCCAACAAGAACGAGTGAGTGACCTTCGCGGGCAAGTCTGCGGGAAATTACCGCGCCCAAATCCCCCGCTGCGCCGACGACGACCGTGCAGCCGGGAGCGTGTGCGCTCGCCAGATCGTTTTCACCTGCGGTCATCTGGGCTCACCACTTAGCAACTTGCCCACGGATCGAGGTGTGGATTCACCGGTAACAAGTCCCGTTATTGTGTGAGCAAGTTCCTGGGCACGGCTCTCGTTGATGGATTGGTGCGCGTTGAGTGTGAACTTTGTTGCTAATTCCTCGGCAGATAGCGGGTTGTCCGGACCTCCTCTATTGGCAAGAACTTTCTCGATCACTTGGGAGCCATCAGCGAGAGTGGCCGTGAGAATCGCAGGGAACTGGTAGGGAAATATCGCATCGCATTCGGCGTTGGCTTCGCAGCTGACTTTGGCCGCCAACGCCAATCGGCGTGGATCAGACGCGGCTTCATCGGTGAAATCTTCGTGAAAAAGTCCAAGCCCGTTGTCGGCATAGAAAGCACTTGCCACGGTGAAAGGTCCGCTGAAAGCTGCGTGATACCCGGAACGAGGACTGGCTTTTTCATTGGCCGGTTCAGCGATCGTACGCAAAACGGGTGTGGGAAGACCGAGGGTCAATGCGATAATTGAATCGGGATCAACACCGCGCGCTTTCATTGCTCGGGCTGCGTCAATGCCTGAGTGGGTGAAGTGATTGCAGGGGTAGGGCTTAATGAATAGGCGCTCCACAGCCCACTGGTCACCTAGGCCATCTGAGATCGCTGACAGATCAACCCGATCTCGTAGAAACGCTTGCAGGAAACCGAATCGTCCCTCGAGTATGGTCGGTGGGCCGGTCACACCGGCAGTGGCACTTTGGGCAGCAACGACTCCACCGTGGGCGGCCCAACCACAGTGAATTCTCTTCACCGTCCCACCCGTTCGATTGGCCTCCAGCAGTCCCGCGCCCATGCTGGCCGAAATCCCGATAGCCGACATCGTGGCGTCAATGGAATCCGACAGCAGCATTGAACAGGCGACCGCTGATCCGATTGTTCCCGTGATGGATGTTGCATGAAGTCCGTACTCAAAGAACACCGAGTTGCCCAGTTCCTGGTCGTACCCTGCCATTCCCAGCCGGCAGGTCACCTCAATTCCCACGGCAATGGCATCTAATAACTCCGGCCCGCTGGCACCGCTGAGTTCCGCGGCAGCGAGAGCGGCGGGGACAACAGATGCACTGGGGTGTAGCACGCTTGGAAGGTGGGTGTCATCAAAATCAAGGGCGTGCGCCATCGTGCCGTTTAAAAGGGCTGCATTCGGTGCCGCCGTTGCAGGTCCGCCAACAACACTCGCCTGCGGGTTCCCTCCCCACCCGGACACAACTGCCCGCATTTGGTCGACAACGGGAAGGTGGGCGGCACCTAAGGCATTTCCCAGGGCATCGGTCACTCGTTGTGCTGTCGCTTCTCGCACCTGGGGGCTAAGACCATCAACTGAGACGCGCTGCGCGAGTCGGGCAATCTGCTGGGCGAGGGTGGGCGCGTTACTCATGAGCCGTTGTCTCCGAGAACAGCTATGGGCCTGGTAGGAGAACCCGTCCCACCGAGAATGTTGAGGGGGGCGAGAACAAACATGAACTCCGTGAGTTTCTCTTTGCTGGCTTGCTCAAGTCCCATGTGCTCGATGATGTTGATGCCTGACTCCACGAGCAGAACGTTGTGAGCTGGTAGCTCACTGTGGCCTTTGCCTGCTGGGATGTGTTCATAGGCTGTGCTGTCAGCGCCGGTGACAGAGATGCCTTTGTCTGCGAGCCATCGCGCGGCTGATGCGGTAGGTCCGGGAACCCCGTGGACTTGACCTAGATACGCGTCATGATCCCCGGAAAAATGCTGGCCCCAGCCGGTCCGAACAATCACAGCGTCACGTGGCTTGATTTCAACCTGCGCACGCTCACACGCACGTTCAAGGTCAGCGACCTCGATCGGGTAACCAGCAGGCAGGATCTCCTGATTCAACGTCGCTGGAATATCAAGGAAAATTCCACGGGTTACCAGCGGTGTGAACTGATCAATCCCGTGGGAGATGAAGCGGCCGTTTTGAAATGCTTCCGTTACCGGTACGTCACCGTGGAGGTATCCCTTGAAGGAGACGTGCGCCAGCGCATCCGTGTGCGTTCCAACGTGCCCGCCGGTCACAATGATTTCATTTGCCGCGGAGGCGCCATCGGGTCGCACCATGTCACCGTGCCGGCGCAAGTAGGACAAACGAAAACCCGGGTGGTTCGGGGACGTCGGCATGCCCGCATGCATCGGTTGGGCTAAATCAACAACTCGGGTTCCCCCTGAAATCGCATCAATGAGCGCGCGGGTGCTAGTCATGGTGATCCTCCTTTGTGGAAGTTGTGGGTTCAGTAACTCCGTAGATGGCAGCGAGATCCATGACGCGTTGAGCACTTTTCACGATCGCCGGATCAATGAAACGTCCGTCTTCGAGAACCAGAACGGATGAAGACTTTGATGCGCTTTCATGAAATGACTCAGTAATTTCACGAGCGCGCGCTACGTCAGATGAGTGTGGGGTAAAAATTTCGTTGACAATCTGTATCTGACACGGGTGAATCACACTCCTACCAAAAAACCCGGCTGCGCGTGCGTGTTCCGTTGATTGCCGCAATCCCGTGTCGTCTTTCAGGTCGACAAAAACACTCTGCGGGGGCGCGCCCAGCCCTGCAGCGCGGCTGGACGCAACAACCCGACCTCTGGCGTAACTGAGGTACGTGTCCTCGGTGATTCCCAGATCGGCTCGAAGATCAGCCTCTCCCAATCCGAGTGAACCAACTGTTTCACTGGCGGCAGCGAGGTCGTCACTCGCCTGCAGTCCCTTTGCGGACTCAATCAGAAGGTGAAGGCGGCAATTTTCGCCTAAGGACTCGGATACTTTCCTGACCTCCACCGCGGACTCACACTTAGGAACGCGCACGTGTTGAACCTGTGCACGGGAAAGTTCCACTACTTCTTTGTCATGCCACGGGGTTCCCACCGCGTTAATTCGGACCACGATGGGGGCATCTGGATTACGTGCGATCACGGTGCACGCATGGCTGAGAGCTATCTCTTTGTTATTCGCATGCACTGAATCTTCAAGATCAATAATCACGCAGTCCGCTTCGCTGACAAGCGCTTTGTCGATTACATCGATCCGATCCCCCGGGACGTAAAGCCAACTTCGCCACAGGGCTGTACCGGTCACACCACACCTGCATCACGTAATCGACCGATCTCCTCGGTACTTTTCCCAAGCGCGCGCAGAACCTCTTCGGTGTCATGGCCCTGGGATAGTCCGGTGTGTCTGATTTCTCCGGGCGTCTCGTTCAATCGGAATAGAACATTCTGCATTCGAACGGGGCCGAAGTCGGCATCGTCAATCGTTTTGATCGTGCCGAGTGCATTGAACTGCGGATCTTCCAAAACGTCTTTCGCGTTATAGATCGGTGCGACCGCGGCATCGGCTTCTTCGAAGGCGTGCAAAACCTCGTCACGATCTCGCTCGGCGATCCAACTGCCCACTGCTGCATCTAGTTCATCGGCATGCTTGGCGCGTTCGGCACCGCTGGAAAACCACGGTTCATCGATGAATTCAGGGCGTCCCACTAAACGCATAACTCGTTCAGCAATGCTGTGCGCGCTCGTGGACACGGCAACCCACGAGCCATCGCGGGTTTTGTACGTGTTTCTAGGCGCGTTACTGCTCGAGCGATTTCCGGTTCGCTGCTGCAAGGTTCCTAGTTGGTCATAAGCAATTAGTTGGGGACCCAGGACCGTCAAAATCGGTTCAATGATAGCAAGGTCAACGACCTGACCCCGTCCGGTTTTTTCTCGCGCTTTCAATGCGACCATGATCGCGTAGGCGGTGGTAAGCGCCGCGATTCCATCTGCCAAACCAAAGGGTGGCAGGGTGGGGGGGCCATCGGGTTCGCCGGTTATCGCTGCAAAACCACTCATAGCCTCAGCCAAGGTACCAAAGCCCGCTCTCCCCGAGTAGGGACCAAATTGTCCAAAGCCGGTAACGCGCGCAATAACGAGTCCTGGATTTATTTCGTGGAGGGTCTCGGGAGCAAGTCCCCACCTTTCCAAAGTCCCGGGGCGAAAGTTCTCAATGAGGACGTCAACGTCCTTGATAAGTTCCCGCAAAATCTCTTGACCTTCGGGTGATCCGAGGTAAAGGGTCATGGCTTTCTTGTTTCGGCCAATCATTTTCCACCACAGTCCGATTCCGTCTTTGCTGGCGCCGTGCCAGCGCACCGGATCGGCTTTGGTGGGATGCTCGATTTTCAGGACCTCTGCTCCGTAATCTCCCAACATTGTTGCAGCCATCGGGCCTGCAAAAAGTGTTGCAGCGTCAAGGACCTTAACGCCCTCGAGAGCCTGCATCGAGCTAGCTGAGTCCGACATTTTTCCCCTTTACTCGCGGTTGCCAGCCCATGCCCTCAGAGATTCTTTGGGCAGCGTCACAGACCAGCGGGATTAAGCGGACCACTGTCTTTTCATCGAATCGCTGCTGTGGACCACACACAGAAATTGCTCCAATAACTCGATCGGCGTGATCGAAAACGGGTGCGGCGACGGCACCGGCCCCCGGCTGACGTTCACCGCGAGAAACGGCGTAACCGCGTTCCTTAGCAACCTGTAATTCGCGCAATAAATCCTGCGGGTCAATAACCGTGTTAGGGGTCAATCGTTCTAATGCTCCCTGAACAACGGTGTCAACGTCCGGTTCATCTAAATACGACAAAATCACTTTGCTCGACGACCCTGCGTGCAGTGGGAACCTTCGGCCAATCTCCACTAGCATCTTGATTTCCTGTGGACTGGGAAACTGCACGATGTACGCGCGATCTAAGCCCATGCGTTGGGACAGTGTCGTTGTCTCCTCGGTCTGATCGCGCAAATCGCGCAAAATTGGCTCTGCCACCACCCGCAGGTCACAGTCACGAAGCGCCCGCGCACCAAGGGCAGCAGCTCCCGGGCCGAGGCGATAGGAGCGGGTGGCGGGATCTTGCACGAGCAACTGGCGAGAAAGCATGCTTTGCAAAACACGGTGAATGACCGCCTTTGATTGATCGAGTGCCCGCGCGATTTGGGTTACTCCTAGGTCGTCGTCTTCACCGAGGAAAAGAAGTAGAACGTCCGCAACTCGGTTCGCGCCTTCAGCCCCACTCGATCGCACGCCGCTTGCAGTGTTTTTCACATTGGTACTCGTGACGATCGCCATTGCTTTCCTTTCTCGCTAGGAACGAACCGTTGGTGTGAAATTTTCGCAGCAGGCTCAACCCCACCTACGTCTAGGCGAAAGGAGCCCTTTGACTTATTGTTTCGCTGAGCGGAATGTTTTAAGCATGTCAGATTTTGGCGATACTTGCAATGCTTCCGCAACAAATCGTTGATAACAATCGTGTTTCATCGTTCATTATTCCATTGACAGGTTTGTATCACTGTGCCAAACTCCCTTTCATGGCGGTATGTACCGTTGAGCGGAACAGTTCCACAGTGTTTCATGGAGCGAGTTTCCTTGATACAGGTCGTTGATTGCGGCAGATAGCTGCATGATGAAAGGGGTAAGGAAAAAATGAGGACTCCAAAAATTGCGGTAGGACTAGCCAGTCTTGCCCTAGTCCTTGCAGCGTGCTCCTCGGAGAGTGATGCTGACAGTGACGCAAGTGCAGAAACAGCAACTGCTTCTGCAGAAGAGACGACTACCGAGGAAGCAGCATCGGTCGACGTCATCAAAATAGGCTCGATTCACCCGCTCACAGGTGGATTGGCAGCTGACGGGCTCCAAATGGACGCAGGTGCGCAGCTAGCCGCTGCCGACATAAACGCCGCGGGAGGGATTTCCTGTCTCGACGGCGCTCAGATTGAAATACTTAGTGCTGACAGCACCGGAACACCCGAGGTTGGCCAGTCTGAAGCTGAGCGGTTGATCCAGGAAGGTGTCATCGCGCTCGTGGGTCCTTATCAATCAGCGGTCGCTTCCAATATTGCTACGGTTGCCGAGCGCAATGGAATTCCCTTCGTCATTGACGTTGCCGTAGCTGATGAAATCCTGACTCAGGGTTACACCAACACATTCCGCATTCAACCTAATGCTTCGGCTATGGGATCTCAGGGAGCTAAATTCCTGAAGGAACTCACCGATGCCGAGGGCATTGAAGTCTCCAAGATCGCCATGTTGCACGAGCAGTCAGCATTTGGAACGAGCGTCTACGAAGCATTCAAGACTGCAGCCGAAGCCAATGGCTGGACCGTTGATCCGGTCATCTCTTACGATGCTTTCGGAGTCACCGATCTCACCACCGATATGACCAAGGTGAAGGATGCTGCTCCTGATGTCATCGTGGTCACCGGTTACTACGGTGACGGTGTGCTGGCTACCGAGGCAATTAGTGCGGTTGATCCCGGCGCCAAGCTCATTTACGGTATCGCGCAGGGTGCTTTTGACAACCCCAGCTTCCCAGCCGATGTCGCCGGAGCAGGTGAAGGTTTCTTCAATGTGAACTATCACCTTGACGTGACCAACCCCGTCACCGTCGACCTTGCGAACCGTTTCGCAGAGTCTTACGGCGAGGAAATGAAGACGTCGGCTACTCACTCCTATGAAGCCGTGCGTGTGATCGCAAATGCACTGGAAACTTCCTGCTCTGAAGATCCCGCCGCGTTGCGTGACGCTATTGCCGACACGAATCTCGATTCCATCTTGGCAACAGTTGGTCCCATTCAATTCGATGAGACCGGTGAGAACATCAACGGAAGCCCAATCGTCATGCAGGTCCAAGACGACGCCATCGTGCAGGTCTTACCAGAGAACGTGGCTGAAAACGCACCACGTTTCAATTAGCACGTTGTTCGATAACTTCAATGTTGCGTGATGGGGGGTCAGCACACTCGTGCTGACCCCCCATCAAAGCACCTTCGATTGATTCGAATGAAAGGCAGGGACGGCAAAAATGTCAGACACTGACACGAAAGCCTTAAACGACACCTCGCTCGCGCCACCTATGAGGACCCGTCGGCAGCTTCCACCAAATGCCAAACCGGTGCTCGTCACCCTCGCTATTGCGCTCGGCGTTTTCTTCATCGCGTATCTCCGAACCGATGGCAGCAGTCTTGTACTCACGCAGGCCCTCGTATCTGGACTGCTTGCCGGCGGGGTGTACGGACTTGTAGCCCTCGGGTTGACCTTGATCTTCGGCGTGCTTCACGTGATCAACTTTGCCCAGGGCGCCCTCGTCACCCTAGGCATGTATGTCACCTACGTGGTGTCGAGCAACCTCGGGTGGAATCCTTACCTCACGCTAGTCATTAGTGTTCCAGTTCTTTTCTTGTTCGGCGCTTTGATTCAAAAAGTGATCATCAACCGGAGTATGGGCGAGCAACACGCCAACACACTCTTGCTGACCTTGGCCCTCGGTCTGTTGATCGAAAACGGTCTGCTTTTAGCCTTCAGCGGTAACCCCCAATCTGTTCGTACGGGGTCGGAGACCGTTTACAACATTTTTGGCGCAGTGGCTACGCAATCTCGATTGATTGCCTTTTTCGGCGCTATGCTCCTCGCAATTCTGTTGTTCATCATGCTGCAACGAACCCCCACCGGAACAGCAATTAGGGCCGTGGCCTCCAATCCCACCGGTGCACGATTGGTTGGGATCAACACGAGCAGGATCTACGTCATCACATTTGCCATTGGAGCGGCCTGCGCCGGTGCCGCGGGCACTTTGGTAGCACCCATCGTCTCGATTACGCCTGTCGCTGGTGAGGTTTTCAACATCACCGCGTTTGTGATCGTTGTTTTAGGTGGTCTAGGAAAGGTGCTCGGAGCTTTGTTTGGTGGTCTAATCGTTGGTCTTGCTGAACAATTCGGCGGAATCCTTTTCCCTGATCAGAGCAATCTTCTAGGAGTCTTCATAGTTTTCGTCCTAATCCTGTTCTTGCGCCCGCAAGGCCTGTTCTCCAATAATTCCTGAGGATTGATCATGTCCGAGACCTTGATTCAGACTGTTCCTTCGCCGCTTCACAAGAAGAAATTCTTCGACGGCAACATGGTTGCCTTGGTAATTATTGTCGCCGCTGTTGTGCCGCTCCCGCTCCTATTGGAATCAGGGCAAGAGTCGGTAGCCATTCGAATCCTGATTTTTGCCATGCTCGGACTTTCGTGGAATATCATGAGCGGTTTCGGAGGAATGTTTTCCTTCGGCCACGCAGCCTATTTTGGTCTCGGCGCTTATAGTTCCTCGATCCTGCTGGTGAATTTCGGCATCAGCCCGTGGATTGGAATGGTTGTCGGAATGGCAGTCGCGGCGATCTATGGAGTGATCGTGGGATGGCTGTGCTTTCGGTACAAACTCAAAGGAACATATTTTGCGCTCGCCACATTTGCGTTTGCAGAAATGCTGAGAATCATTGTGCAAAGTTCGCAAGCCGTGAATGCCGCTGTTGGCTACAACGTCCCACTGATCAAGGGCTCGAGTTGGTGGCTCATGCAATTTCCTGCCGGAAGCCCCAACTACTTCTGGCTTGGTTTGATTTTGCTCACCGGTTGCCTCCTTGCCACCATCATGTTTGCTCGGTCCAAAACAGGCCAATTTGCCGTGGCAATTCGTGAAGATGAAGAGGCAGCTTCTTCCATAGGAATACCCGTGCTGCGATACAAACTTAAAGTTATTGCGATAAGCGCCTCGATTGGTGCAGTTGCTGGTGTTTTCTACACCCAGTTTTATTTGTTCATTGACCCAGAACTTGCTTTCGGTGCTTACCGTTCCATCGAAGCAATTTTGATTCCGGTTGTCGGTGGCGTCGGTACCATTTGGGGTCCGCTCGTTGGGTCTGTTTTGCTGGCACCACTCAATGACATCACCGCGGCGATCCTGCGTAACCCGCCACCGTTCCTAGACTTCTTGCAAGGACAGTCCGGCCTTGATGTCATGTTGTACGCAGTATTGATCATCCTCGTGATCCTCTTCCTTCCTAAAGGGATCTTTGGCTCCATCAAGGACAAGGTGACACGCAAATGAGCCCTATCGTTTCGGTGGAACATCTCGGGAAATCCTTTGGAGGCCTGCGGGCCGTTCATAATGTTTCCTTTAACGTCGAACCCGGGGAAGTCCTCGGGATTATCGGGCCAAACGGCGCGGGAAAAACGACACTCTTCAACTGCATGGCCGGCATGTTTCCGCCGAGCACCGGCACCGTGCACTACCAATCCGAAAATGTCACCTCATGGTCAGACGCCAAATTGGCCCGTGCCGGCATGGTTCGCACCTTTCAACTTATGCGACCTTTTGGTTCGATGACAGTGTTGGAAAATGTAGCCGTAGCAGCAGCCGCTCGAGGTGCGAAAGAGCGCGATGCCATGGCGCAGGCGTGGGAGATTCTGCAACGGGTAGGCCTTGATCACTACGCCACCAGAACCTCTAAAGATCTTCCAACCGCTGGGCTGAAAAGGCTCGAACTGGCCCGAGCAATGGCTTTGCACCCGAAAGTGCTCTTGCTTGATGAGGTTCTTGCTGGCCTCGTACCCACCGAAAGGCAACCGGTCATTGATCTTCTTCTGTCAATCCGCGATAACGGTGTCACTCTTCTTTTCGTGGAACACGTGATGCAAGCTGTTATGGCACTGTCTGATCGCGTTCTCGTGCTCAACCACGGCGAAACCCTCGCCTACGGCACTCCCTCTGAAGTTGTTGCGAATCCAGAAGTTATCGAGGCCTACCTCGGAGATGAGGTTACAAATGTTGACTCTAAGTGACATTCAAGCCGGCTACGGTTCGCTGCAAATACTGCACGGGGTCAATTTCACCGTAGATAAAGGCGAGATTGTTGCGCTACTGGGCGCTAACGGTGCCGGCAAAACAACAACCCTGCGCGTCATTTCCGGGCTTGTCCCTGCTCGGGGCGGCTCGGTCACATTCGAAGGTCAAGACATCACCGGTCTGCGCAGCGACAAGCGCGTGGGCATGGGTCTGGTCCAAGTGGCCGAGGGTCGTGAACTCTTTGGCACTCTGACCGTTGAAGAGAACCTGCATATGGGCGCCTGGACCACATCAAGTTCGCAGCGAACCGCCGCCATGTCCGAGGTTCTCGATTTGTTTCCCATTCTCAGTGAACGTCGCAAACAGCGCACGGAAACCATGAGCGGGGGGCAGCAACAAATGCTTGCCGTTGGGCGCGCACTTATGGCTCGACCAAAGTTACTCATGCTCGACGAACCCAGCATTGGGCTCGCCCCTAAATTGGTGAGTCAGGTTTTAGAAGCCGTTCAAATCATTCGCAACACCGGAGTCACAGTATTAATCGTTGAACAGAACGCTGCCGCAACATTGGCAATCAGCGATCGTGCTTACGTTATCGAGTCGGGTGCCATTGCTTTCGAGGGAAAAGGCTCACACTTACTCGACGATGACCGGGTCCGGCGTGCCTATCTAGGTTTGTAATGCACGAACCCACGTCAACGGCTATCAACCACTTGGGATCGTGGGTGTCAAATCTCACGTGGGGCGATCTACCCACCACGGTTCAGCAGCGACATCAATTGATCTGGGCGGACTACCTCACGGTCGCTTCCGCCGGTGCGCAACTGCCCGAATACTCCGAACTGATCAAGGTATGGCCCACGCCCTCCGGCCCGGCACCGATCCCCGGAACGAGCGTCATGACTTCGGCGGAAGTCAGCGTCACTCGAACGGGCCTCCGCTGCGTCGCACCATCGTAGGCTCCGCAAACGTACCCGAAACTGCCATTGAAATCAGCTTCAAGCATCAGTCCCTGCAGCTGCACGTGGCAGCCCATCGGCAGCGGCTCGTCGTCGCCGTACCGGTCGGCGACGCGGGAGGCGGCGGCGGAGGCGGCGGCGGTGGCGGCGGCAAAGGCGGCGGCGGTGGCGGTGGCGGGGGATGCGGAGTTGGAGGCGGTGGTGGGAGTGGTGGTGACG
>JANQZS010000117.1 GCA_030728405.1 Candidatus Nanopelagicales bacterium
GGGTGAGCGTGCCCGAGCCCGTTCCCGAGTCGCACTTGCCGGGAGCGCAGACGTTCACGGTAGAGGCACAGGTCCAGCGGCCCGACTCGTTCACGCGTAATACGAACGAGGCGACTGTGCGCCCCAGTCCGCCCTTCCAGAAGTTCCGGCCGGTCTCGATGCCGACTGTCTCCACACCCGACGGGCTCGTGCAGGAGAGCGCCTGGCCGAGGAAGAGTCGATCCGTGGTGTCCTTGACGGCGAGCGTGCTGGTGATGAAGCGCCGCTCTTTTGACTGGGCAGCGTCGAACTGGACCTCGAAGATGGATTGACGATGATGAGTCATCGGCTGCAGGGAGACGACGGTGGGCGATGTGTCCTGCGCTACTCCTTCCTCGGCGGAGGTGGGGCTCGGGGCTATCAGACCTGCGGTCGTGACGGCGAGTCCTACTGCGAGCGTGCTGAACATCCGCTTCACGAATGACCTCCGAGAAGTAGGGAAAGGAAACGAGGTGTCATGGTGCACGGGATCAGGCGTCGAGACCTGACGCAGGGGTGGCAGGCGCGGGAGTGCGCACTCCGCGCAGGATACCCAAGACCGTTAGGAATCCCAATGCGAGCAGGGTGACCCAGAAACCAGTGTCAAGGTTGAACGCCTGACCCTCGAACACCAAGAACACCCA
The DNA here is from genome assembly GCA_030728405.1 of Candidatus Nanopelagicales bacterium. GTDB lineage: Bacteria > Actinomycetota > Actinomycetes > S36-B12 > S36-B12 > CAIXFB01. The sequence continues at coordinate 663 of JANQZS010000117.1, forward strand.
CAGCACCGCAATGACCCACAGCACCGTGGAAGTGTTGCGCGTCACGGCGCCTGCGATTCCGGCAAAACCTTCCGGCAGCGATTCACCGATTGTGCGCAAACCGTTCAACACCGCACCTCGAACCGCACGACCAGAAGACGTGTTGCTGCTAAACCAAGCAGCGCCGATCAGAACAATGCCCAGCACGACCGCTGAAGTCAAACCGTCGAGAAGGTAGGCGGCAAAGATGGTCCAGAACGCTTCAGCGGCTGGACCGAAGACCGTGCCCTCTAGTTGATTGTTGAACGACGCTGCCGCTTGCGCCAAGGCAAACTGGAGCGTAATCCCGATCACGATCAAGTAGCCGCCGAGAATCGTGATGGTGCGTGCTCGCCTGCGCGACAGCGCGAAGGCGATGAGGAACAGTGCCGCGATCATCACGAGCACCCACTCAAGAATCGGGTTGGTGAAGGCATAGATGGTGCGGATCTGTCCGAGTACTGGTGAAGAGAAGAGCACAATCTCACGGTCCTTCTCGGGGATCGTGAAGTTTCCTGCTGCGGTGATCCCCTTATCGACGAGGCCTTGCTGGATACCCGTGACGAGTTCACTGATATCGAGCACGAGTTCATCGCCTCGGATGTCTACTGGTCCAGATGGTTCGCCGCTCAGTGCAGCAACGATGCTCTTCTGGGCTACCTCATTGAGTCGCCGCCATGCATTTGCAAACTCCTCGGACGCGACTGCTCCTGCTACGGCCTCGCGGATGAGTGATTCGATGCCGGCTGAAATGGGTCCGGCCAATGCATCCGTGATTGGACTATTCTCGAGCAGGTTTCCTAGGAATCCGCTGACTAACTCCTCGGTATCGACTCGAGCAAGGATCGCATCGGAGATCGCAGTGGAAAGAGACTCTTGGACAGCCTCATCGGATGCCAAAGGCACCACCGTGGCCAGGTACTGCGCCGGGTCGTTAAAGGTGCGGTGACCCCAGTGGCCCACGATCGCAACCGGGGTAAGCAGGGCCGCAAGCACAAACACCAGGAGTGACGCGATGGATCGGGCTGACCAAGAATGTGTCTTATTCACAGCCGCAGCATAGGCCTATGAGCCTGAAGGCATGCGCTTTTTCCCCCGCCAGAAGTACCAGGCTGCGGTGAGGAGTAGGAGTGCTCCCATCGCGGAGTAGACCCCAGGTGCCTGTCCTGAAATGGGGGAGAGCAGCGCCATCACGGTCACGCCGGCAACCAATGAGACGTTGACGATCATGTCGAAGAGCGCGAAAACCCGACCCAGGTGATCGTCGGGGATGTTCTGTTGGACGAGGGTGTCTGAGCAGACTTTCACCGCTTGTCCGGCAAAACCGATCGAAAATCCGCCCGCGAGGATGAGTGAGAACGCAGGCGCGGTTGCCCCGATCACCATCACAGCGATGCCAAGCGTGCCAGCCTGGACCAGTGCGATCGACGACCAGTTCACCGCGCCGATGCGCCTGGTCATTGCCGGTGTGCTGATCGCGGCAATGAGTGCACCGGCTGCGGTGAAGCCGGTCAGGATCGCAAACTGACCGAGTGCAGCATCTGCATCAACCTGAGTATTGAACGTGTTGCGCACGAGGAGCAGTCCCCCCACGAGGAGTACCCCGAATGCGATGCGATGCGCGGCAACCACGGTGATGGCGCGGCCCGCCTTTGCGTGCACGCGCAGTTCACCGATGCCACTGATCAAACCCCGTACGACTCCAGCAACAGAATCGGATGGCTTTTCACCATGCGGGCCCAGCAGGTCCACGGCCATCCTGGTTGCGATGAATCCGGCAACGAGGTAGCAAGCGATTGCGCACGTCAGGATGAACTGACTGCCCGCATCGCCCCCTCCCACGGCTGCGCGGAGGGTGATGCCCACTACCCCGCCCACGGCAGCAGCGAGGGTGCCGGATGTAGGCGTCAAGGCGTTGGCAGTGACTAGATCTCGGCCCGACACCACATGTGGAAGCGACGCTGAAAGCCCGGCCAAAACAAAGCGACCGATGCCAAGCACGATGAGAACACTGAATCCCAGTAGTAATCCGTCATCGCCAGACATCACCACAGCTAAAACGATCACCGTGGTCAATGCTTTGAGCCCGTTTGCCCGGACGAGCACGTTACGTCTGCTCCAGCGGTCGAGGAACACGCCAGCAAAAGGACCGATGATGGAGAACGGCAGCAACAAAATCGCGAACGCTGCGGCCACCCGGACCGGGTCTGGCTCGCGTTCTGGTGAGAACAGAACAAACGTTGCAAGGGATGCCTGCAGCAAACCGTCGCCGAACTGCGCAACTATGCGAACAGAGAACAGCCGACGAAAGTCACGGCTGCGCAGCACGTCCCGAAGTGCGTGCAGCGATCCCATGCAATGACCGTAGCGGCCCGGCTATCAGGCCGGGACCGTTGCTGCGATGAAAGCTTCTACCGATTCCCGGGCCACGCCGTCTCGGTACTGCTCGGGTGGGGATTTCATGAAGTAGCTCGATGCCGAGAGGACTGGCCCACCTTCTCCGCGATCCATAGAAATTTTGGCTGCGCGCAAGGCATCGATGATCACACCGGCGCTGTTGGGCGAGTCCCATACCTCGAGTTTGTATTCGAGTGTCAGGGGAACGTCGCCGAAGGCGCGGCCCTCCAACCGCACAAAGGCCCACTTGCGATCGTCGAGCCAAGCGATGTAATCGGAAGGGCCGATATGGACGTTACGTTCACCAAGGTCATGCTCAAGTTGCGACGTGACTGATTGTGTTTTGGAAACCTTCTTGGAGTGCAGGCGATCGCGTTCAAGCATGTTCTTGAAGTCCATGTTTCCGCCAACGTTGAGTTGGTAGGTGCGATCAAGTTTGACACCGCGATCCTCGAAGAGCGCGGCCATCACACGGTGGGTGATTGTTGCACCCACCTGGCTTTTGATGTCATCACCAACGATGGGAAGGCCCGCGTCTGCGAATTTCTTTGCCCACACCGGATCACTTGCGATGAAAACGGGGAGTGCGTTTACGAAGGCACAGCCGGCGTCAATTGCGCATTGTGCATAGAACTTTGCAGCGTTCTCTGATCCCACTGGCAGGTAGCAAATAACAACATCGACGTCAGCATTCTTAAGGGCAGCAACCACATCTACGGGTTCTGCAGCTGACTCAGTGATGGTTTCGTTGTAGTAGATACCGAGGCCATCCAAGGTGTGGCCGCGCTGCACGGTGATTCCTGTTGCGGGTACATCAGCAAACTTGATGGTGTTGTTCTCTGATGCCCACATCGCATCAGCTAAATCGAGGCCTACCTTCTTTTCATCCACGTCAAAAGCGACCACAAATTTGACATCTCCAACGTGATAGTCGCCGAACTGCACATGCATCAGGCCCGGAACTTTTTCATCAACCGGTGCATCGGCGTAGTAGTGCACGCCCTGGATGAGTGAGTTTGCGCAGTTTCCGACGCCAATGATGGCGACGCGAATGTCTGTCATGTAGTGCTCCCTAAAGCTGGGGGGATAGATGGGTGTGATGTTCGTTCAGTCGTGATGAGTTCTTCAATCCAGGACACTTCGCGCCTGGCACCATCGAGGCCATGGCGTTGCAGAAGATCGGTATAGGTGTCGACCCGCTTCGAGGTGATGTCGATCGAGTCGCCAAGGTCACTGAGCCGTTGTTCGAGCCGAGTCCGTCGCCCTTCAAGGATTCGCAAACGTAGCTTTGCCTCGGTGCGCGAGAAGAACGCCATTTTTGCGGCGAAGCCTTCGTCTTCCCAGTCGCTGGGAGTTTGGGTGCCGATCCACCCCGCAAAGTGTTCGGTTCCGGCGGGGGTGAGTTCGTAGACGATCTTGGATCGACGGGCGGGGGTAACGGGAAGGGAATCATCTCGGCGTGAGATCAGCCCGGCCCGCTCCATGCGCTTGAGGCACGGGTAGAGCGAGCCGTAGGAGAGGGCGCGAAAAGGCCCAAGAATGCTCGCAAGCTGCTGGCGCAAGTCGTAGCCGTGCGTGGGCTCGTTCTGCAAGATCCCAAGGATCGTGGATTCGAGGACATCTGAACGCATCCGCGGACTGTATCACGCGATATATCGATTCGACATATCACCCCACCATAAGGCCGCTCAGGGTCGGCTACGATCACTTCATGGCCACCTCGCGACGCTCCTCCGTGCGAGGTTCGGTCGTCAAAGGAGAGCCGGGGCGCCCGCGGTCTTCATCGCGAGACCCGCTTCCCCCGGCCGAACCGGTCGCCAACCCGGCCCTCCCGCGTCTGGTGATCGATTACGCCCTCCAACGCAGAGGGGCTCTGCGTACCTTGCACACCGGCGGAGCCCTGACATCGGAATTCTGCGAGGCCGATCCCTACCTCCTCAAGGCCGCGAAATTCCACGGCGAGACGAGCGGGGAGAAGTGCCCGGCCTGCCGAAAAAGCGACCTCGTGAACCTGCACTACGTCTATGGCGACGAGCTCGGACCGTATAACGGACGGATCCGGGCTGAATCGGAACTGCCCTCCATGGCCCCGCAATTCGGCGAGTTCACCGTGTATGTGGTGGAGGTGTGCCAGAGCTGCCACTGGAACTTCATGATCAAACGTTTCAAGCTCGGCGATGGCGTTCCCAGGCGCGCCTTACCCACCCCGCGCGATCTGATCGACTGATTCGGCGGGTCGCACCCCTCCCTCATAGGGAACTAGTGGTGCACTTGGGGAGTCCAACCCGCGCAACCGGCACAACTTCCCCGAGGTGATCGAGTTGAGTTCTTCCCCGCGTCCCCGCAAATGGCTCGCCAGATTGATCTGGCTTGCCGTTCTTGTGGTGGCTGTGGGCGTGGCTGGATTCGCGCTCCTGTTGGCCAGGACCGATGTTCCAAGCCCCAACGAGGTCTCCACCAGTGAGGCCACGATCGTGTACTACGCCGACGGCCAACGAGAAATTGGTCGGTTGGGCGAGGCAACCCGCCGCAGTGTGGATCTCGCCACCATCCCTGAGCCCGTGCAATTTGCCGTGTTGTCCGCAGAGGATCGCGACTTCTACAACCACGGTGGCATCTCGCCCGTGGGCATCGCCCGGTCCGCGTGGAACAACATCACCGGTGGTTCCACGCAGGGTGCATCAACGATCACCCAGCAGTACGCGAAAAATGCATTCCTCACCCAAGAACGCAGTTGGGATCGCAAGATCAAAGAAGCGATGCTCGCGTTCAAGTTGGAGACGATCGTTTCCAAGGATCAAATCCTTGAGGATTACCTCAACACGATTTACTTCGGTCGCGGCGCTTACGGAATCGAAGCTGCGTCAATCGCGTACTTCAATCAACCGGTTTCAGAAATTGATATCTCGCAAGCAGCGATGCTCGCGGCAATCATCAAGTCTCCCGGCGGATTGGCTCCAGAAGACAACTTGCCCGGGCTCAAGGGCAGGTGGGCATACGTACTCGATTCCATGGTTGAGCAAGGTTGGCTCGATCCCGCCGCTCGCGAGGAAGCCCGCTTTCCTGACATCAAGGAACAACGCGCTGGCAACCGCCTCGGTGGTCAAACCGGATACTTACTCACCGCAGTGGAAAAGCAACTCCGCGAAATGGGCTACGACGAAACCGAAATCCAGCGCGGTGGCCTGAAAATTGTTTCCACATTTGAACGGCGAGCCCAGCGCGCAGCGGTGGCCGCGGTGAAAGAGCAGGGACCGAGTAGCAACACCGAAGGGCTGCGCCTTGGCCTCGCTGCAGTACGGCCCGGTACTGGTGAAGTCGTTGCTATGTACGGCGGAAAAGACTTTATCGACGATCAAATCAACAATGCGACGAGAGCTTTTGCACAAGCCGGCTCCACGTTCAAAGCGTTCGCGTTAGCCGCAGCTACGGAAAAAGACCTCCCACTGAATTCAGTGTGGATGGGTGATTCACCAGCAACGATCAACGGCTACACCCTGCGCAACTACGGAAACCGTTCCTTTGGAATTGTCACGTTGCTGCAAGCAACCGAGTACAGCATCAACACCGCCTATGTAGAAATGGAAGCCGAGATTGGTGTTGAGGCAGTGGCCGACGTTGCCATCCGCGCAGGGATACCGGCCACCACACCGGGCATGAACCTCGATGCGCTTGACCTCACCTTCGTGCTCGGCACGGCATCGCCCAGTGCTCTCGACATGGCCAACTCCTACGCCACATTTGCAAACCGGGGAACCCGAGCCATGGTCACGTTCGTGAAATCAGTAACCGGCCCCAACGGCGGTCTGCTGTTTCAACATGAGCCAGACGTGAGCGCTGAGTTTGACTCCATGACGGCAGACACCGTGACTTACGCATTGAACAGGGTTGTTACCAATGGCACCGGAACCCGAGCACTCGAACTCCAACGCCCTGCCGCGGCCAAGACCGGCACCACAGATGACAACAAGAGCGCCTGGTTTGCCGGCTACACCCCGCAACTGTCCACGGCGGTGATGATGGCCAAGGAAGACTCCGACGGAATGCCCGTCTCGATGGCCGGCACCGGTGGCCTTGACACCGTGACCGGTGGATCCTTCCCCGCTGCAATCTGGACCGCATTTATGAAAGCCGCCCTCAAGGGTGACCCGGTTGTGGAGTTCCCGCCGCCACCGGCGGGAGCGATGGTGGAACTGGAATGCCCGGAGTTCCTCGAGCCGGGGATGGAAGAGGTCCCCATGGGTTGCCCAGTGCCCGAGGTGACCACCGAGTTTGAGCCCGAGCCGATCGAAGAAGAGTTCGACCCCGCCGACATCAACCCCGACGCACCACCCGGGGAAGTTCCCGGTGCTGAGGTTTTGCCCGGTCAAGAACCCCCCGACCCAGCACAGGGCGATCTCTTCGGACCCGACAATGATGGGCGCACAAATGCGCCGTTGGAAGAGAGTCGTCCAAACTAGTGTGCGGGGGTGAAACACGCGATGAGCCGATGGCCATTCGTGCTTCCTTCGCACAGCGATGATGTCGTAGCCGCCAGTTCGAATGTGATCGGTGGACCGGTCGGTCGGTACGCCGACATCACTCGCCGGTACTGGAACCCCCTGCGCGCACTCGTGCTGCTCGCCACCGGCGGCTACACACTGGGTTATCTACTCGACTTCTCGTGTGTGCGTGAAGGTTGGCGCGATCCCGAACGCTACGAGCACCTGTGTTACTCCGACATCCCCGCGCTGTTCGGGTTCCGCGGATTTGTTGACGGTTACCTGCCATATCTGCAAACCCCTCCGGGTGGACAGCCACTGGAGTACCCGGTGCTCAGTGGTGTGTTCATGCAGATCAGTGCGATGCTCTCGCGCACCATCGAGGTGCCCTTGGGTTTAGGGAGTGCGTCGAACGCCTTCTTCACTGCGAATGTGATCCTGCTACTCATCCCACTCATCGTGCTCGTGCTGGCCACAGCCCTCGTTGTGAAAAGGCGCCCATGGGATGCGGCGATGGTCGCGCTAGCGCCAGTGCTGATTCTTACGGCCACCATCAACTGGGATCTACTCGCAGCAGCACTCGCCGCACTTGCCTTGGTTTTCTGGTCGCGCAACCGAGCTTTCGGAGCAGGCATCTGGCTCGGCCTCGCCATCGCCGCAAAGTTTTACCCACTGGTTTTCCTCGTTGCATTTCTGGTGCTCGCGATTCGTACGGGAAAGTGGCCGGCGTTTGGCAGGCTGATGGGCGGAACCGTAGGAGCCTGGTTAGCGGTCAACATCCCATTCGCCGTGGCCAACACTGAAGGCTGGTTTCACTTCTACTCATTTAGTTCCGAGCGCGGGATTGATTTCGGTTCGCTCTGGTATGCGTTGCCGCAGTTAGGTTTTCTCGGAGTTCCCGACGATCGAGCGAACCTTGCGATCATGTTCTCGTTGATAGTGCTGTGTGCTGTGGTTGCGGTGATCGGACTCAGCGCGCCGAGACGGCCCCGCCTTGCTCAGTTGCTATTCCTCGTGCTCGCTGCCTTCGTCTTGACAAACAAGGTCTACTCACCGCAATACGTGATCTGGTTGTTGCCACTTGCGGTGTTGGCCCGGCCCAAGTGGCGCGATCTGATCATCTGGCAGATTGGTCAGACTGTGTACTTCATGGCGATCTGGTGGCATCTGATCGACTACGTAACTGAAGACGCGCGTTTTTTGAACGTGGAGGCCTACTCCGGTGCGGTGCTGATTCATGTAGGTGCAACCGTGTTCCTGTGCGTCATGGTCATCCGCGATATCTATCGCCCCGAACACGATCCGGTCCGAAACGACGGGTTCAGGGAAGACCTAGACGATCCCGGGGGTGGGCCATTCGATGGTGCACCGGATGTGTGGACTCTTCGCAGAGAAGCGGAACAAGAAACTAGTCGACGATCACAGCGTCAAAATGCGACGTCGTGAATCGCACATCCGCACTGAACTGATCTCCGATCTGCGGCAGCACGCAATCGTGCGGCAACCAGATCATCGAGTGGTGCTGATGCGGTGGCTCAGCGAACCACCGTTGCTTCTTGGCCCACGTAAATGGGGAGAGTGCTCGACCGGCTGCATCGAGTGCTCCGGTTCCCGCGGTCACGATGCGCTGGCGAACCGAAGCGGCAGGGGTGGGCGCGGTTAGACCGATTCCGTGCGCGGTTCCACCTGAGACCACCACCAACGTTCCATCTTTAGGACCGGTGCGCTGGCGATATCCCACATGCGTGCCGGTAGCAAGAGGGTGCACAGCAAGCACAGTGCCTGATGCAACCAGTGCTTTCCGGTCGCCCAACCACAATCGCGAGCCAATGCGGCAGCGCAAAGTTGTGTCGTCAAGACTGCGCGCAATCACGATCAACTCGGCCTCATCCAGGTGGGAAACCCACACCACGTTGGCCGGAGCACCATGCCCTGACCACACCGCAGTTTCCGCCTGCCACAAGCCAGCCCAGCGCATCACTTCACGTGCGCGAGCGGTGCCATCAGTCACTCCGCGCGGTGCGATCTCATCGACCGGTTGCACCATCGGCAGGTGCAGGGTCAGGCCTTCAATAAATATGCGACCGGTTGCCAGTGCATGGCGTACCCGTTCATCGCGCAACGCCGCAAGGAGAGCGGACTCGCTGAACCCAAAGCGGTGCATGGAAGTTTTGGCTTCAAGGACGATCCGCGCTGAACCCTCACGTGAGCACAACGCGAGCAACGACTCCAGGTTCGCGATTCCGCGAATCACTCTGCCGGCATGGAGCCGCTGACCAAGACGCCACCACTCCTCAGCCGCTGCAACGTCGCGAACCTCAAAGGGTTCAAGCACCACGATGTCGCCGCGGGTTACGGCGGCGAGTGAGTCAACTTCAAAAACGGTTCCAACACAGACGGTGTCTGCTTCCAGACGCATTGCTTCTGCAGCAAGAAAAGTTTGGCCGAGGCCGTATCCATCACTTTTGATGACGGGCACAAACGACGAGCGACTGGCGTTACTGACTTCCTTGCGCACCGACTCGGTATGCGCGCGCCAGCGATCTCCGGCTACCCGAAGGGTGAAGGACATATTCGCTCGTCTCTACTTTCCGCGGGATGCATACGTGCGGTATGCGCGCGCCCACACCTTTCGCACATCGAGGTCCCATTCCCCGACATACTCCTGTGCGTAACCACCACTTCCCAGTTTGAACTGCACGAGCCCGAACAAGTGGTTGCTGCTATCAAGAGTGTCGGAGATTCCGCGCATGTCGTAGGTGCGACACCCACTTTCATACGCAGTTTTGATCATGTCCCACTGCAGAGCATTCGAGGGCTTTGCATCCCGGTCTGCAGTAGTGGATGCCCCGTAGGAGTACCAGGCGTGTGTGCCCACCTGCGCCATCAGTGTTGCCGCAGCGAGGTGACCATCAACATGGGCAAGGTGCAAGGTGAGCCCGACCGATGCGTCCCACATCCGCTCGAAGTATGCGAGACCACGCGGCGTGAAGAGATCCCGCGCCGCGGTTTCCACATACACCTCATGAAAAGCCGGAAGGTCCGCTCGCGTTCCGTGGGTGATGAGCACTCCCGCCTTCTCGGCCTTGCGAATGTTACGTCGCCATTGTTGATTGAAGCCGGCAAAGACGTCGTCGAGTGAGCGGTCGGCGAGAGGCAACTGAAAAACGTAGCGCGGTTGTACGTCACCAAATCCTGCGCCGGCGGAAACCTCTTGGGTGAAACCAAGAGTGGTCAGCGCCGATGCAACGTGCGCACCGTCGGGTGCTGACCAATCCGGGGTGAGTGCGCTGATCCGAGCAGGCAATGCGCCTTCAGCAATTGCGGACTTGATGGTTGCGGCCTCCCAGCGACGTACCGCAACAGGTGGACCCATCTTGATTGCGAATGCACCAGCGCTGCGCAGGTGCGCAACCATCGGTGTGATCCAGTCAGCCAAGGTAAATGCTGGAAGTTTGGTACCGGTCCAATCGATCACGGGGCCTTCAGGCAGATACGCGAGTGATCGTTGTGGAAGTTTCGGCACACCTCTATAAAGAACAAGTGCGACGCCGACCAATTCTGAATCAGCAAACCAACCGATCGACTCTGGGCGCCAACCGACTTTTACTGAACCCCACTGCGGCAGCTGAAGGAACGAGACGAACGGTGGATTTTCGGAGGTGAGAGCACCATCAAGCCATGCCGAATGCTGCGCGGAACCAATTGTTCGAACGGTGAGCGCCATTAAGGCAGGTCCACATCAACCACGACGGGTGCGTGATCAGATGCACCCTTGCCTTTACGTGCGTCGCGATCCACGTAGCAATCAGTCACAGCACTCACGAAGGGCGCGTTCGCGTAAATCAAGTCGATGCGCATGCCCCAACCGCGGTGCAGCGCACCGTTTCGGTAATCCCAGAACGTGAACGGTTCACCTTTGAGGGCACGCGGCATGACATCACTCAGGCCAAGACCCTGCAAATCAGTGAGTGCTGCCCGCTCGGCGGCGGTGACGTGCGTGGAATTCGCAAACACCGAGATATCCCAGACGTCAGCATCTGTGGGGGCGATGTTGAAATCACCGATCACAGCAAACGGCACCGAAGGAGAGGCAGCAAGCTCAGTGGCTGCAGTTTTGGTTAACGCCTTGAACCACTCGAGTTTGTAGTTGTAGTGATCGTGCCCGGGTTCGCGACCGTTTGGGCAATACAGGCTCCATACCCGAACCCCACCACACGTTGCACCGATCGCCCGAGGCTCATCTGCCTCTTCATACTGCGGTTGATCGGTCAGTCCGAGAGTCACATCACTCAGTCCCACCTTGCTCAGCAGTGCAACGCCATTCCATCGGCCGGTGCCCAGTGCTGCCACCTCATAGCCCAACGCCTCGATGGGTGCTGCGGGAAAAGCCTCCGTCGTGCATTTCAACTCCTGAAGGGCCACCACATCGGGAGCCGCGCTCTCCAGCCACTCGACTACCCGATCTATCCGGGCTCCCACGGAGTTCACATTCCAAGTAGCAATCCGCACGGGAGCAGCCTATTGCCCACTGGCTCCGGACCCATTAATGGCGAATTGGGGGGTTATCTCCGTGAATTTAGGAAACAGGGACACCTTTTTCTTGACAGAATGCCAACATGGAACTTCCCCACGAAAACCATTTTTTCCACAAAGGTCAAACCACTTGTTCAAAGGTGACGAAGCGAGTGGCCATTTTTATAGTGAGTTATCCAGTCCTTCACAGTTTTTCCTCTTTGTTTCTGTGCTCACAGGCTGAATTGCCAAAAGAAGTGTCTGTCGTCAGCCGCTCGTCACATCATGTCCTTAAGTTCACTTCACGCTATGCGTACAGGCCGTGAAATTTAGAGGTCTTTTGGTGCTAACTGTTGCCGCCGCATTGATATTTCCCATTGCCCAGATCCCAGCAACTGCTGCAACAGAGAATTTTCCCGCAGATGGTTCTTGGCTCGTCCCAGCAGGCGTTTCGATAGTGCAGGTGTTTGTCTCGGGAGGCACCGGCGGTGACGGTGGGCGCAACTCGGCTGGGACAGGACCGGCACTCGGAGGCGCTGGTTTAGCAACCACAGCAGGCCTCAATGTCACGGCTGGCGAAACGATTTATGTCGGATTAGGTGCCGATGGACAAGACAACACAACTGGCACTGCAATTGCTGCAACATCAGCATTTGGGATTGGACCCGGCGGAAAGTACACCCGGGGCACGGGAACGGGTGGCGGTGGCGGAGGTGCCAGTGCTATTGCAGTGAACGACGACATTGTTGTCATCGCCGGAGGTGGTGGAGGGGCTGGGGGCTGGACCGATTATGAATTTCCTCCGCTACCTTCCTCAGGGCCAGGCGGCGCTGCTGGGATTGGTTCAGGCAGTTCAGGCAGCGACAGCATTGCGTCGCCCGACAGTTCCGCAGGTGGTCTCGGTGGTTCAAGCCTCAATGGAACTCCTGCCAGCACCTTGAGTAGAACGGGCAGCGGTGGTGGTTCCGGCGAGGACTCGGGTGGTTGCTGCAATGCTGACGGTGGTGGTGGTGGAGCCGGCTACTTCGGAGGGCTCAAGGGTTCAAGTGGCGGAGGTGACATCACCGAGCCCGCGGGTGGCGGTGGTGGCGGTGGCGCCTCTTACACGTCATCGACACGCATCCCTTCTACCAATTACGTAAGCCACGCTTTATCTTCTGCAAGCCCGAGCGGGAGGATCGATTACATCAACATCACGACAACTTCCCTCGCTTCTGCCAACACGTCCGTTGCGTACACCGCAAGTTTGGCCGCGAGTTTTGGAGTCTCGGGTACTCCTGATCAGTGGTCGGTGAGTCCTGCACTTCCCACGGGAATCACACTTGATCCCAGCAGTGGAGTTGTGTCAGGCACAGCCAGCTCCGCATCCACGGGGACATACACATTCACCGCGACCGAATTATCTGGAGGCAAACTGGTCGCGCGCTCAAGCGTGAGCCTTGGTTTCTCCGTGGTCGATCCGCTTACTCCTACTTTTGATACACCTGTTGC
>JANQZS010000118.1:0-8798 GCA_030728405.1 Candidatus Nanopelagicales bacterium
CATAGTTGGGAGGCACTCCAGCGCTGGTGGCCACCACGGAACACTTGCCTGGAGGCGTTCCCTTCACTTTGAGCAACCAGCCCTTGCTGGCGCTCTTCTTCACGGAGCAGTACTTGCTTCCCGTGTTAATCGCAATGGTCACGGTCTGGCCCTGCGTCGTCTTCAAAGGATTAGCAGCCAGCACATAAGTTTTGCCAGTCTTCACGGATGTCTTGGACATCACACTGCCGAACGTCACTCCCTGACCGCCCTGGCGCGCTAGAAGGGTGTAAGTGACCGTGGCTGCGTCGAGCCCGTTACCGGCTGGGGACGTCATGGTCAGGTTGCAGTCCGTTTCACCGTTGGTTCCAGTTACCGTTGCCTGGGAAGAGGGAACGGGTGTCTCTCCAACGTATTCCACTGTGCAGCCACCGGAGACCGAGAATCCGACAACCTGCCCCGTGCTTGACCTGGCGTACACCGTCAACTTCTCGTTGTATGTGAGTGACGGTCCGCCCGTGGGCGGTGCTGTCCACTTCTGGCCGTTTGAGTAGAACGGGGTGATGGTGCCCGCATCTGCCTGTGCTGCAGGAGCGATCGCAAAGCTCGCTCCGACAAGTCCGATCGCGATAGCGGTCGCGCTTGCGATAACTCGAGTTTGCATAGTTGCTCCTTAGTTGCTGTGACTACGAATGTTTCACACTGTGCTGCCAGCTGGCTAAATTTGTCAAACGAGTTGAATCTCCGTGCGCGCAAATACCGAACGTCGATTTTGCGATTGGTTTGACGTTGCGAAGGCGCGGCACTTGGGAGTGTTGCGAGCGGAAATTCGTGCATTTAGTCGTGTCTGAATAGAAGAGTTCGTGCTCCGCGCTGTGACTGAAACTGGCGGTTCCTACTCCAATGAAGGCAGTCAATTCGCAAAGGATCGGTAGATTCAGTGACGGGGGAGTAGTTACCCGCGCCTGCAGCGCGTAAAGAAGAAAATACGACCCCACCAACCTCTTTACTGTGCATAAAGGAGTGGTCAGCTGGGGCTGGGTGCCTCAAGGATTTCATCTCTCGCACTATGTGTGTCACTATGGTGGAGCACAGAAGTTGCTGTTCATCGGCTCGCTTTCCGTGTCGCTCCAACCGGATGCGATTCCTGTGCTCTCGCGGACACCTCCGCGCTAACGCTCAATATTGAGGATTACCAATGAGTACCACCACTTGTACTGTTGGCTTTGCTGCGCTCGGTGTTCCGAACGCACTCGCCACTTACCTTCAGGCGAGCGGCATTGATGAGCCGTTCCCGATTCAAACGGCCACGCTTCCTGACAGCTTTGGCGGCCGCGATGTTCTTGGTCGCGGACGGACTGGTTCAGGTAAAACTCTTGCTTTCGCGCTTCCGCTCGTCACCAGACTTGCCGCCGAGGGCACCCGTACTCGCGCAGGTTCACCGCGTGGGTTGGTACTTGTGCCTACCCGTGAACTTGCCAACCAGGTGCTGGCCGTCATCGCGCCGCTAGCGCAAGAGATGAAGTTGAAGGCCACAGTGATCTTTGGCGGAGTCACCCAGGGTTCTCAGGTGCGCGCACTTGCTGCCGGCGTCGACATTGTCATCGCAACACCTGGCCGCCTCGAGGATCTGATCGCGCAGAAACATTGCCGTCTCGATCACGTTGAAGTGACCGTGCTCGATGAGGCCGATCACATGGCCGATCTCGGCTTTCTCCCTGTGGTTACCCGCCTCCTAGGTCAGACTCCCTCGCAGGGTCAACGGTTGCTGTTCTCTGCAACTCTCGATGGCGGAGTGAATGTGCTTGTGAAGCGCTTCTTGCATAACCCGGTCACCCACTCGGTGGATCCGGTCGAAGCTCCTGTGTCAGCAATGACCCACCATGTGTTCTCAGTCAAGACTGCGGACAAAGGCGCTGTGGTCTCAGACCTTGCAAGTGGAATCGGGCGATCGGTGCTGTTCACCCGAACCAAGCACGGAGCCAAGAAACTTGCCAAGCAACTCACCTCGCAAGGAATCCCAGCGGTAGATCTGCACGGAAACTTGAGTCAAAATGCTCGCGAACGCAATTTGATGGCATTTAGTGATGGCTCGGTTCAGGTTCTCGTTGCGACCGATATCGCTGCTCGTGGAATACACGTCGACGACGTAACGCTCGTGGTGCACGTGGACCCCCCGGCAGAGCACAAGGCTTATCTGCATCGCTCGGGCCGTACTGCTCGCGCAGGTGCCGAGGGCAGCGTGGTCACCATCGCAACCTTGGAACAAGCGGGCGAGGTGCGCACACTTGCCAAGCAGGCTGGGATCTCACCCACAATCACCGCCATCACCCCAGGTGCCAAAGAAATCGCGACCCTTCGTGGCGAACGAGCAGCGCATGTCACTCCGGCACCGGTTGCAGCTGTTGCCAATGAACCTCGTCGTTCGAATCCGCAACGCAAATGGCCGACTTCGTCATCGGGTGGATCGGGTCACAAGTCCCGTCGGGCTCCGCAAAGCCAATCCCGCAATCAATCCCGTAGCCAGAGCTCACGCCGGCCATAGTTCAGATCGGGCGTTGTTACGCCATGGATGCTTCGTAGATCAACTGGATTGAGGCATTCAAGGTGCTGGTGAATTCCTCATCGGATTGATCAGCGGACAACCCTTCAGTGAGTGCGCGGGAGAAACTGGCCACAACACCAGGATTGAGTGCAAGCAGGTCGCAGGCGTGCAGGCGCGAATAACCACCCGACAGGGCCACAACCCGAAGCACTCGAGGATGCGCCACGAGATCTGAATAAAAGCAGGGCTCATCGGGAAGAGTGAGTTTAAGCAGCACGCTCATTCCATCGGGCAATGCATCGAGTTGCTCCCTGAGGGCAGGTTTGAGGAGTAACTCTGCTGCCAACTTATCGGGACTGTTGATATCAATCTCGGGCTCGATGATCGGTACTAAACCTTGATCAAGAATGCGTCGTCCGAGGTCGAACTGCTGATCGACAACTGCTGCAACGCCACTGGGAATTGCGCGGGATATCACTGAGCGCATCTTGGTGCCGAAAACCCCGTAACCAATTGCGCGTTGGAGGAGTGCGTCTAACCCCGGAATCGGTTTCATCAAGCGCGCGCCATCTACTTCATCGGCAAGACCTAGATCAACTTTGACAAATGGCACGATGTTCTTTTCTTGCCACAAATACTCAGCGGTCCCACGGCCATCAATTTCCCGGTCCATGGTCATCTCAAACAGAATCGAACCGATGAGGCGTTCTCCGGTGAAAGAAGGATTGGTGATGATCCGGCTGCGCATCAGGTGGACCAGATCAAACATCTCCTCCTCAGAGGCGTATGAGGATTCAGCAACGCCATACAGGCTTAACGCCTTGGGCGTGCTACCCCCACTTTGATCTAGAGCGGCAATGAATCCGGCTCCGTCGCGAACTTTTTCGAACTGTTCAATGTTCATCGGGCGCTGTTCCTCCGGCTTTGCAGTGTGTGAGTCCAGTCTGGGACATACCTGACGAAGACGTGCCACTCAGGAAGAAAAAGATCAAAAATTTTTGCTAAGCCCGTGTTTTCATCCCTTTTCGCACGATCGTGATTGCAATGACGACGAGCACCACGGCAAATCCAGACCTAAGAATGTCTCCGGGAAGCGATAGAGCGATGTAGGAGCCAAGTACTGCGCCCGGAATAGAGGCAACACCAAAGATGGACCCGGTGCGCCAGTTCGTGAATCCAGGTTTGGTGAGACGAATTGCACCGAGCAGTGCGATCGGCATCATGACCGCAAGGGAGGTGCCGGCAGCAAGCTGTTGACCGTAGCCAAAGCCGGTAACGAGGATGGGGATAATCAAGATTCCACCACCAATGCCAAAGAGCGCAGACAAAATGCCCATTGCGAGTCCGCTGCCTAGATAGGCGAGCGCAATCAGTGGAGTGATGGTGGGTAAGTCAACGACACTTTCTGTTGCAGAAGTTGAATCGAGCACAAGACGAATCGCAACGATAACCAGAAGAATGCCAAAAAGAATCTGCAATCTCTTATCGGAAATTCGTTGAACGACGTGACTTCCAATGAGAGAACCGGCCAGACCACCGATCACAATGAAGGCCGCAGGCAGCCATGCCACCGAGTCACCTAGGGCGTATGTGATGCCACCGGCTGCTGCGCCCATCGCAACGGTGATCAGTGCGGTGGCTTGGGCATTCTTCTGAGCCATCTTGCGAACGAGCACCAGGTAGGGGATGAGTTGGATGCCCCCACCGACCCCGAAAACACCCGAGAATGTTCCGACTGCTGCGCCCACTCCCACATCGCGGGCTAAGCCAAGTCGATGGGTGATCATGTTGACGGACTCCTAGGCTGGGTTCCATGAAGCATCGGGGGAGCATCGTGGTGCATTCGCGCATTCTTGGTCTAGCAATTTCTAGCGCGCTTGCGGTCGCGACCTTAGCTGGTTGCGCCTCAGAGCCCGACTCCTCGATCGAAGAAATACCGACGGTAACTGAATCAGTTGATTCAAGCCAAGCATCGATCGCAACGGATCCACCGGTGATCTCGGGCCGTGTTGTCGCCGGGGGACTGGTCACCGAAGATTTGGGGATCGCACCTGCCGGTGAGGTTGTGGAAAACGTTCGGGTCGAGCGCGTTGTAGATGGCGACACCTTCAAAGCTGTTGTCGATGGTGAATTGGTCTCCGTTCGAATCATTGGAATCGATACCCCAGAAACGGTGAAACCGGGCGCACCGATTGACTGCTTTGGTCCCGAATCCTCGGATTTCGCCACAGCAGTGTTGAGCGGTGTGGATGTCACCCTCGAGTTCGATGACACCCAAGGGCGATTTGATCGCTATGACCGGGTGCTCGCGCATGTGTGGTTGCCCACGGCAAATGGCGGCCAAATTCTTTATGGTGCGGAGGTGGTTGCCCAAGGATTTGGCTTTGAGAACCAGTATGGAGACGAGCCGACCACCTGGACGTCAGTCCTTCGCGAGCTCGAGGGCTCTGCCAAATCAAACGACGAAGGCCTCTGGGCAGCCTGTTAAGTCCGGCTTTGCCTAATCGGTGCCCGACTCCATGGCAGCCCGATCAAGCATTTTTTCGTCTGAATCATCGGTGGATCCGGCGATCGCTTTCGCACCGCCCGGGGTGAGGCGCCCGACAAGTTCGACGTGACCGGCACCGAGTTGGCCCTGACGGGCATACATCTCAAGTTTGGCCCGGGTGTCGGCAATGTCGAGGTTGCGCATGGTGAGTTGACCGATGCGATCGACCGGGCCAAATGCAGCATCTTCGGTGCGCTCCATGGAGAGCTTGTCAGGGTGGTAGCTGAAGTTCTCCCCGACTGTGTTGATGATTGAGTAGTCATCTCCGCGCCGCAGGCGGATAGTTACCTCGCCGGTCACAGCCGATGCGACCCAACGCTGCAATGACTCCCGGAGCATCAATGCTTGCGGATCAAGCCAGCGACCTTCGTAGAGCAACCGACCAAGGCGCCGGCCTTCGGCGTGGTAGTTGGCGATGGTGTCCTCGTTATGGATTGCTGAAACCAAGCGTTCGTAGGCAATGAAGAGCAACGCCATGCCAGGTGCTTCATAAATCCCGCGGCTTTTCGCTTCGATGATGCGGTTCTCGATCTGATCTGCCATCCCAAGTCCGTGCCGACCGCCGATGGTGTTTGCCTCTTTCACCAGGGCAACTGCATCGGTGAAAACCACACCGTTGATCGCCGTGGGCCGACCCTGAACAAAGGCGACCGTGACATCTTCGGTGTCAATGACCACCGAGGGATCCCAGAACCGAACGCCCATGATGGGTTCTACGATTTCCATCGAAACGTCGAGCTGCTCAAGTTGCTTGGCTTCATGGGTGGCGCCCCAAATGTTTGCATCTGTTGAGTAGGCCTTCTCGACGCTGTCTCGGTAAGGAAGGTCGTGGGCGAGCAGCCACTCACTCATTTCCTTTCGGCCACCGAGTTCGGAAACGAAGTCGGCGTCGAGCCACGGCTTATAGATGCGCAGATTCGGGTTGGCGAGCAGTCCGTAACGGTAGAAGCGCTCGATGTCGTTGCCTTTGAAGGTGGAGCCATCTCCCCAGATGGACACGTCGTCGTCGAGCATTGCGCGCACCAAAAGGGTGCCGGTCACTGCGCGGCCGAGGGGAGTGGTGTTGAAGTATTGACGCCCGCCAGAACGAATGTGGAAGGCACCGCAGGCAAGAGCGGCAAGGCCTTCTTCGACGAGGGCAGACTTGCAGTCGACGAGCCGGGAGAGCTCAGCGCCATACGCATTAGCGCGGCTCGGCACCGTGTCAATCTCTGGTTCGTCGTACTGGCCCAGGTCGGCGGTGTAGGTGCAAGGCACTGCTCCCTTGTCGCGCATCCACGCAACGGCCACTGAGGTATCAAGCCCTCCAGAGAAAGCGATTCCGATGCGTTCACCGACGGGCAGGGATGCGAGGACTTTGGACACGGGTGAAGCCTAGAGCCCCGGAATATTTTTGGTGATTGCCCCGTGCGGTGATAGCGCTCGTGGCACTACGGTTGCGAGGTGGCAATTGAATCCGCTGACGTAGTCATCGTTGGAAGCGGCATGGGTGGTGGAACCCTTGCCTGGGGGCTCGGTCAACGGGGAATCAACACACTTGTTCTTGAGCGTGGGGATTATCTGCCACGCGAGCCTGAGAACTGGTCGCCCGAGGCCGTTTTCGCGCAGCGTCGCTACAAGCCGGCCGAGACGTGGCTTGATGATGAGGGCCGCGAGTTCAGCCCGGGTGTGCATTACGTGGTGGGCGGGAACAGCAAGGTGTACGGCGCTAGCCTTCCGCGCTTTCGTGAGCGTGACTTCGTAGAGACTGTGTATCCCGGAGCGATTTCTCCTGCCTGGCCGTTCTCCTATGCAGATATAGAGCCCTATTACTGCGACGCGGAATCTCTTTACAAAGTGCATGGCACGACCGGTGAGGATCCGAGTGAACCGTGGCGGAGTCGGCCGTACCCGTATCCGGCGCTGGCCCATGAGCCGTACATCTCGGCCACGATCGATCGCTTGCGTGATTTTGGGGTGCACCCGAACAGCACTGCGATGGGCATCGACCTTGGGCCAGGTGGCGCCTGCATCAGGTGCCAAACCTGCGACGGATTCCCGTGCCGGCTCGGTGCCAAGTCAGACTCGGAGACATGCGCGCTGGGCCCAGCATTGGCCGGAGGGAGCGTGCGACTGCTCACCGGTGCGCACATCACGCGGGTGGAACTCGACCAAGGCCGAGTGGTGGCGCTGCACGGCACTCTCAATGGTGAGCCACTCGAGGTGCGCGGTGGTTCCTTCGTGCTTTCCGGTGGAGCCGTTAACTCGGTGGCGCTCCTGTTGGGATCGGCCTCCGAGGAAGCGCCAGAAGGCATCGCGAATAGTTCGGGTTTGGTCGGCCGCAATTACATGGTGCACAACAACACGCACATCGCTGCGATAGATCCACGCCGAATAAACGACGTCGTCTTCCAAAAAACCGTTGCCGTCAATGATTGGTACAACGATCTCGGTGACGGATACCCAGGTGGCACTATTCAGCTCATTGGCAAAGTACAGGGCTCGATGATGAAAACGCATGCCACGAAAGTGCCGCGAAAAATCCTCGACACCATGGCTGCGCGCAGCGTTGAATGGGTGGTCATGGCTGAAGACACGCCCTCGCCCCTGAATCGAGTGACCGTCAACCGTGATGGCCGGATTGTGATCACCTGGAAGCGCACAAACTATGAGCGTCACGAAGCACTTCTTGCTACTGCGCGTCGCATGCTCAAGTCGGCTGGCTACACCGCTGTATTCGAACAGCGCTTTGACATCTCAATGAACAGTCACATGTGTGGAACGGCAGTAGCAGGAACAGATCCGGCGAAGAGTGTTCTTGACCCGTGGTGCCGATCGCATGATGTGACCAATCTTTTCATCGTGGACTCGTCGTTCTTTCCATCGAGTGCTGCGCAAAACCCCGCCCTGACAATCGCAGCGCAAGCGTTGCGGGTGGCTGCAGAAACTGACTGGAACAAGGGAGTCTGACGCGTGACCAAGGCTTGGAAAGTCATCACGGTCAACGTGAACGGGGTGCGTGCGGCCGGTCGCCGCGGGGGGCTCGCATGGCTTCGTGACTCGGGCGCTGATGTGATCTGCTTACAAGAGGTGCGGGCCACCCATGATCAACTTCATGAGGCGCTCACGGAAAGTGGCTTGGACACCTGGCATGTGGCACACGCACCTGCTCCTGAGTTGGGCCGGGCAGGGGTTGCAGTGTTGAGCCGCAACGCACCGGTCGCGCAGCGTGATCATGTGAAAGTGGACGGGATGGATGGCCTTGGTCGATGGATCGAGGTTGACCTTGAGGCACCATTTGGGCTGGTCACGGTGGTCTCGGTGTATGTGCATTCAGGTGAGGCTGGAACGCAGAAGCAGGTTGATAAATATGTGTTCCTTGATGCCATGGGTAAGCGGTTAGCGGCGCTGTCTCGACAAGCCAAGCGTGACGATTCTCATGTGTTGGTGTGTGGCGACTTGAATATCGCCCACCAAGAAGTCGACATTAAGAATTGGAAAGGCAATCTGGGTAAGTCAGGTTTCCTTGAGGAAGAACGCGCACACCTGACCGCGTGGTTTGCCAAGAACTGGGTGGATCTGGGCCGGCGCCTCGGGGGAGAGGGGCCCGGACCGTATACGTGGTGGTCGTGGCGGGGGCAGGCGTTCGATAACGACGCAGGTTGGCGAATCGATTACCAGGTGGCCACCCCTGCGTTAGCTGACCGCGCCAATCAGGTGGTGATTGGCCGGGCCGCTACTTATGCG
>JANQZS010000118.1:8898-13259 GCA_030728405.1 Candidatus Nanopelagicales bacterium
AGAATCACCTTGGGTTCCGATGCGGCCCAAAAGGTCTTTACAGACTGCGAGAGAAGATCGCGTCGATTTCTGAGCGATCAGAGGGGGTCAGTGCTGATTGGCGCTGACGATCCCACTCGCGGTACATCGACCGGCGGGATGCTGCGTTCGGAGCATCCTCGTGACGGTCAAACAGGGAAGCGAATAGTTGTGCAAACGGTTTCATGGAGGGTCTCTCCTTTTTCCTCTTGTGGTAATTGTCAGGGGGTCTCCCCGACATATAACGATTATGTCGCAAGTTTGTAGTTTCACAAAACAAATTAGGCCGTTTGTGCTGGTTGTCACACGAAGTTCACGCTTAGGACACTTTTCATACGTACTGGACACTTGATACCCCGGGGGGTATACTAGTCAAATAGTTCGAGTCCATGCGAAGGGAAAGTCTCATGACCACAGCTACCAGTGCCCCCCACGTTCTTGTTGTTGAAACGTCGGGTTTGGGTGACCGCGGCTACATCGCCCACGACGGCCTGCATGCAATCGTGATCGATCCGCAGCGCGATACCGATCGGGTGGAGCAGCTCATCGCCGAGCATGGACTCATCGTGACCCACGTGGGCGAAACGCACATCCACAACGACTACGTAAACGGCGGGTATCAGTTCGCTAAGGCGCACGGCGCCCAGTACATGGTTCCAGCGGGCGTCGAGTTGTCCTACCTGGGCGAAAGCAACGTCACTGCGGTGGGCGATGGAGATACCTTCCGAGTGGGCGATCTTGACGTGGCCGTGGTGCACACCCCAGGCCACACCCCACACCACATTTCCTTTGCAGTGAGCCGCGATAACCACCCGGGCGCAGTGTTCACCGGTGGGTCCCTCTTGTACGGAACGGTGGGCCGGCCTGACTTGGTCGCACCAGATCTCACCGTCAAGCAGGCTCACGATCAGTGGCACTCAGCCCACAAATTGGCCGATGGCCTTGCCGATGACACTGCGATCTTCCCGACCCACGGGTTCGGATCCTTCTGTTCATCGATTCAAACCGAAGGAGTGCAAACCTCCATCGGTCAGGAAAAGGGCATTAACCCGGCCCTCACCCAGGTCGAAGGCCACTTTGTGGAGATGGTGCTCGCTGGCCTCGACGTATTCCCTGCTTATTACGCCCATATGGGTCCGGCAAATGCTGCTGGACCGGCTCCCATTGACTTGTCTTTGCCAGCCGTCGCCGATGCAGCCGAGCTGCGCCGCCGGGTAGCAGAGGGTGAGTGGGTGGTGGATCTACGCTCGCGGGAGATCTTCGCCGCCGGCCACGTGCCTGGCTCCATCAACTTTGATCTCGATGGCGCATTCGTCAATTACCTCGGCTGGATGATCCCGTGGGGAACTCCGGTCACGTTGCTGGGCTCAACACCGGAGCAGGTAGCAGCGGCCCAACGAGAGCTTGTTCGCATCGGTATCGATCGACCGGCTGCGCACGCAGTGGGTGGCCCAGACACGTGGGTCCAAGCGGGTGATTCCGCCGATGAAATTCGTCGCGTCGATTTTGATGAATTGGCTAAGGAATGGAAGAAGAATCCGGCGGCCTTGGTGATCGACACCCGGCAGATTTTAGAGTGGGAGTCCGGCCACGTGGATGGTGCCGTCTTCATCCCCTTCTATGAAGTCCTTGATCGCATGGCCGAGATTCCCACCGAGCAAGACGTTTTCATCTACTGTGGTTCGGGCTACCGGGCATCCGCGGTGGCCTCACTACTCCAGCACCATGGCTACAACAACGTGATCCACGTAGATGACTCATTCTCCAATGCGGCAGGCGCTGGACTCGCGATCGTTTCGGAGACGCCCCCAGTTCGCGAGCCAGGCTGGACCTGGACCGCATCACGGGCCAACGTGCGCACCTTCGAGCCTGGCAAGGTAGGCGCGCAGTAGGTCATTTCACGCTAAATATTCACGGTTCAGCCCCGGCACTTGGACGTGTGCAACGATGTCCACCCACCGGGGCTCAACCATGTGGCACTGGGTTCACGCAATGTGGAAGCTAGACGCTAGAAGCGAGACGGGAGTGGGGTAGTGGCGAATCGCTTCCGCACCTCCACAATCACATACTCACCCAAGGTTTTTATCCCGCTGACCATGCTCTGCCGGGACCGATGCGGTTATTGCACCTTCGCGCAATCCCCATCTCATGTGCCATCGCCGTATCTCTCCATTGACGAGGTTGTGGAGATCGCCCGTCAGGGCGCAGAGGCTGGCTGTCACGAGGCACTATTCACCCTCGGGGAGTTTCCAGAAGAGCGGTATCCCGTCGCCCGAGAGTGGCTCGATGCTGCCGGCTATTCCTCCACTATTGATTACCTCGTGGCCGCTGCCCAAGCGGTGATTGATGAAACAGGCTTACTTCCGCACGCAAACGCTGGTGCTATCTCGCGCGCTGATCTTGCTGCTCTTCGTGCGGTTGCGCCAAGCCAAGGGATGATGATCGAATCCTTGAATCCTGATTTGGCTGCCCACCGTGGCGCCCCGGATAAGGATCCCGCCCGCAGGCTCGCAACCCTTGAATGGGCGGGGGAACTGTCGATTCCATTCACCACGGGAATTCTGGTGGGTTTCGGAGAGAGCCGTAAGGATCGAATTGCTGCCCTGGAAGCAATTGCTGAATCTCATGATTGGCACGGGCATGTGCAGGAAGTAATCGTGCAAAATTTTGTTCCTAAGCATGGGACTTTGATGCGAAATGAACCTGCTTGCTCGATAGCCGATTTGGTCGACGCGATTGAATTAGCGCGGTCGATCTTGCCAGCCAGCGTGCACGTCCAAGCACCACCGAATTTGGTTGACGATCCAGGGCTGCTGATCGATGCCGGCATCGACGACTTTGGCGGGGTTTCTCCTGTTACCGCAGATCACGTCAACCCGGAGAAGCCTTGGCCGGCCTTGGATTCACTTCGAGCGGTGGCGCGGTCTCGGGGCCTTGAACTTGCGCCACGACTGACCGTGTACCCAGAGTTTGCGCGAGCAGCAGATCGCTGGATTGACCCAGCATTGCATTTTGCAGTGCTTGACCGATCTGATGCCCAAGGGTTTGGACGGGATGACCCCGGGGCGGTATTCCCTGAGCGTTACCAGCAGGCGGCCAACGTCGGAACCGGTGCTGAAGTGCTTCAAATTGGGCGCCGATCTACTGCGTGGTACTCAGGTTCTGATCGATCCCCCATGCAACTCATTCCTGGGACGGGGCTTGCCTCCGGTGCTGTAGGTGAGGTACTTGATGGGGTTCGGGCCGGTCAGGAAGTGGGCGAAGAACAGATCGTCACGCTGTTTTCTGCTCGCGGTCGCGAAGTAGTAGCTGTGGCAGAACTCGCTGATCAACTCAGAGCCTCTGTCAATGGCGACGTCGTAACGTATGTGAAGAACCGCAATATCAACTACACCAACGTGTGCACGTTCAAGTGCACGTTCTGTGGTTTCTCAAAGGGTCCGTTGTCACTGAATCTACGTGGTGCGCCGTACCTGCTCAGCGATGAAGAGATTGCTGACAGGGTTCGCGAAGCAGCTGCCCTCGGCGCAACCGAGGTGTGTCTACAAGGTGGCATTCACCCAGATTTTGATGGTGACTACTACATCAGGGTCGCCACCGTGGTGTCGCAAGCTGTGCCAGAGATGCATATCCACGGTTTTACCGCACTCGAGGTAACCGAGGGGGCGAGGCGGTTGGGGGAGCCTTTGGTGGAATACCTCACCCGGCTCAAGCAAGCTGGTTTGAAGTCGCTGCCGGGCACTGCCGCGGAGATCCTCGATGATCCCATTCGCGAGATTATTTGTGCGGACAAGATCAATACCCAAGAGTGGCTTGATGCCCATGAAGCAGCGCACTCGATCGGTTTGCATTCCAATGTCACCATCATGTTCGGCAGTATTGAACATCCCGAAAGTTGGGCCCGGCACCTCGTGCGAACCCGGGAGCTGCAAAAGCGCACCGGCGGATTTGCTGAGTTTGTGCCATTGCCATTCGTGCATATGGCCGCACCGATCTATCTCAAGCGGGCAGCCCGGCGAGGACCGACGTGGCGCGAGACGGTTCTCATGCACGCCGTGGGTCGTATCGCCTATCACGGTTGGATTGACAATATTCAGGCGTCGTGGGTCAAACTCGGAGTGCAAGGAGCCCAGCAATTGCTCTCGGCTGGAGTGAATGATTTGGGTGGCACCTTGATGAATGAAAATATTTCGCGAGCAGCCGGCGCAACCCATGGGCAAGGACTCACCGAAGAGGATTTTCGAAAAGTAGTTGAACCAATTGGTCGCACTCTCGCCCAGCGAGGCACCGGCTATACGCGCATTTCACGTGCCAAGGAGGTAGCGGTATGAAGATTCGTAGCT
>JANQZS010000119.1 GCA_030728405.1 Candidatus Nanopelagicales bacterium
CCTGCAAAATGGCGAGTTTGACTTTGACACAAAAGATGCCACCGACACAGCATCCGAGCGCACAGCTTTTGAAGATTTCGTGGACTTTGTCATGAACCGTTGGACGAAGCACCCCGATATGCACGTTTATCACTATGCAAATTACGAACGCAATGCGTTACTGAAACTTGCTCAGAAATTTGGTTCACGGGAATCCGATGTCGATCTGCTTTTGCGAAATGGTGTGCTGGTTGACCTCTACAAGATCGTGCGTTCAGGTTTTCGCTTCTCCACAGAGAGACTTTCAATCAAATACATTGAAGAGGTCTATGACATGACCCATTCAGGTGAAGAAGTGGCTACCGCCATGGATTCGGTGATTAGGTTCGAAGAAGTGATGGCACTAAGGGAAGCTGGCCAGTTAAACGAAGCGGATGAGATTTACCAGAAGATTCGCAGCTACAACAAAAAGGATTGCAAATCCACTCTTGGCTTAGACACCTGGATTCGAGCACAAATGACTCAGGCTCCTCAGTCGCGACCAACAAAAGAAACTTCCGATGAACAAGAAGATGAAGAAGGTTCAGAAAAGGAGCAACACCCCAGCGTTGTCATCATTGAAAAACTGACAGAGGGCATCTCCCCGGATCCTGGGGAGCGTAGCGACTCGGAGCAATCCCGAATGCAACTTGCTGCCACGCTCGGGTACCACATTCGTGAGCAACGCCCCGCGTGGTGGACTCTCTTTGACTTAATCAAATCGGATCGAGACGATCTCGAACAAGCAACCAGCGTCTTACTGATCGAACACATTGATGCTACCGAGTGGGCAACAGGACCGAGAGGTGGCAAGCCCACCCGCACACTCACGATCGCAAATTCTGAAACTGCCCCATCGGATGTATTCGATAAAACAAACAGCCTCTTCCTGCTGTACGAAACTCCCGAGCCAGGGATTAACCAGCCCGCTGATTCCACTCGCGGTTATTCCCAAGCCGCATCAACTCATATTGATCGTGATCAAATGACCATCAAGGAATCAAGTGGGCGTGAAGGCGAAACCTGGCAATCACTGCCTTTCGCAGTGCTGCCGGGTAAACCGGTAGACACCTCTGCGATTGCACAAACCCTCCTTGCTGCCGCAACTCAGGTAGTGGAAACACGATCCGGCAATGCGTGGGTTTTTCCTAATACTGCTTGGGCTGATCTCCTACTTGCCAGAGCGCCACGACGCGACTCAGCACTGCCTCGAACCGGTGACAACATCACCGATATAACCGAGGCACTGAGAACATCCAATTCAAGTTATGTTGCTGTTCAAGGGCCACCCGGAACCGGTAAAACCTACGTGGGCTCCCACGTTGTCACTCAACTTGCCAAGGAAGGCTGGAGAATTGGTGTCATCGCTCAATCCCATTCGGTGATCAACAACTTCCTCGCAGCCGTCGCAGTAGACACGACAGTTCCCATTGCCAAAAAACCACAGTCAGGTGCAAAAGACACGCACCCATGGGATCAGAAAGACGCCCCCAAATGGACACGTACTC
Organism: Candidatus Nanopelagicales bacterium; assembly: GCA_030728405.1. Classification (GTDB taxonomy): domain Bacteria; phylum Actinomycetota; class Actinomycetes; order S36-B12; family S36-B12; genus CAIXFB01. The sequence goes on from JANQZS010000119.1 coordinate 1,527, forward strand.
AAGCGGGCGGATACGTGGTCGGTGGAACTGTCTGGAATTTTTGTAGTGCCACGTTTCAACAACTTGAACTTGATTTGCTCGTCATTGATGAAGCTGGCCAATTTGCATTACCCAACGCCATAGCAGCTGCATTCAACGTCAAGAACGTTCTCCTACTGGGCGACCCGCAGCAACTCCCCCAAGTAAGCCAAGGGACACACCCTGAAAAGGTTGAGGAATCAGTATTAGCCCACATCACGGGAAATGCTGCCACTATGCCTGCTGACCGAGGCTACTTCCTCGATCAGACCTACCGAATGCACCCTGCCCTCACCGAGCCCGTATCCAAACTGCAATACGAAGGAAAACTCCAAGCTTCTCCTATCACGGCGCAACGTCACCTTGATGGAATCACACCAGGTCTTACCGCTATCCCCATAGATCACCAGGGCAACACCACCTCCAGCGAAGAAGAGGCTCACAAGGTAGTTGAGATTGCCAAAGACTTGATTGGTCGAGCATGGACAGGTGCCCGTGGCGGCGAAACACAGCCGTCACGACCCCTTGAACAAAAAGATGTCATTGTCGTGGCAGCCTTTAACGCCCAAGTGCGGCTCATCCGCCGGTATCTCGATGACGCGGGATTGAATAGCATCAAAGTCGGTACGGTTGACAAGTTTCAGGGCAGAGAAGAAGTGGCCGTCATTGTCTCGATGGCAACCTCAACGACCGAAGACCTGCCACGAGGAATCGACTTCCTACTCTCCCCCAATCGTCTCAATGTAGCGATCAGTCGCGCTCAATGGTGCTGTTATCTCGTTCACTCGACCGCACTTCGAGGCGCGACACCAACATCAATCACTGGACTGCAACAACTCGGCGGCTTCCTCGGATTACTCAATGCACA
>JANQZS010000120.1:0-3403 GCA_030728405.1 Candidatus Nanopelagicales bacterium
GCTACCGCTACAGAGCAGGATGCGAATTGGACTCGACACGCTTCTTCAGTCCTTTCAAGGCAGTGTCGACGATGACCTTTTCGGCCTTGCGCTTGATCATGCCAATCATCGGGATCTTGACGTCGACCGCAAGGCAATAGTGAACCGTTGTGGAGCCATCCCCGTTATCGGTCAGGGCGTACTCGCCATCCATGGCGGTGAGCATGTCGCCTTTCGTCAAAGTCCACGTGACCCGCGAATCTCCGGTCCAGTCATATTCCAACTCATAGACATCTTTGATGGGTCCAGATTCCAGATGGAATCGAGCATCGGCCGGTCGGTTGTCGTCTTCGTACTTTGAGAGTACTTCGACGGACGTTATGCCATCTGACCACTGCGGGTACGCCGGCAAGTCTGCGATGACAGCCATCACCGCCGCTGGAGACGCATCGATCACGGTGCTTGATTCGGTCTGCTCAGCCATGAGGTCAGGTTACAGGTCAATGACGAATGGCTTCTCGCGCGAGTGAAAATGCCCGACGTTGACACATTCTGTCCGGCCAATCCGGAAACGTGCGGCCAACGGTTGGTGGACATGACCGAAGAAGTGGTAGCGGGGCTGATATTCACGAATGTAGTCAAGGAGAGCCGAACTTCCCACCTCAAATCGGCGTGCCACCACGTCGTAGGTGAGTTCAGGAACAGCTGGAGGGATGTGCGTGAACAGCACATCTACGGCACCTAATGAGTCTACCTTGTCGGCATAGTCCGGCTCAGGGATTTCATAGGGCGTTCGCATGGGACTCACCAAGCCGCCACCGACAAATCCCCAGGTCATGCCATCCACTTCCAGAGTTTGGGCATCCAAGACGGTGTGATCGGGCCGCAGGTAGTCGGGCCACAATGCTGGAATATCGACATTTCCGTACGTAAGGATTCCAGCCGGCATCGCTGCGAAAAGTTCCTCGTACTGGACCTTGACCATTGCCTCAAGAACCGTCCAGCGCGATTCTGGGTCAATCACCCCAATGCGCTCCCATGCCCGTCGGCTCAGTTCCCGAGCATCATCGAAGCGATTGGCGGTCCGAGCTTCGATATAAGCCAAAGCGTGATCCACCCCGAAGAGATCGGCGTAAATCCCCCGCTCTGGCTCGTCGTAGTCCAAGAAGAGAATCAGATCGCCAAGGCACACAAATACATCAGACCCATCGCCGGCACGCGAAAGTGCAGTGCCCGCTCCGTGCACATCGCTCACCACATTTACCCGGACCACGGACGTACCCTGCCACGGGCGTGAAATACCCGCAGGTTTCGCTCGCCTGACGGCCCTTTTTCGCGTAACGTGATCGGGACCACACAGCAGGCCGACCACTCGGCCCCAGCGAGGGAGTTCGATCGTGCTTACAGAGTTCAGCGTCCCGCCCGTTGCCACGTCACCCACCACAGGCAACCTGGCTGACCACGTAGTTGAAAATGCCGCCGTTGCCCCACAGCAGGAGGTCATCGCCCTACAGCGCGGCGATGCCTGGGTGGGTATGACCGCGGCCGAGTTCCTCCACGAGGTCCAAGCCGTAGCCAAAGGCCTCATCGCCAATGGTGTCGAGGCGGGCCAGCGGGTAGCGATTATGTCCAGAACCCGATACGAGTGGACCCTGTGCGATTACGCCACCTGGTACGCCGGTGGCATCGTGGTTCCGATCTACGAAACGTCCTCCGCTGAGCAAGTCCAATGGATTCTGAGCGACTCGAACTCGGTCGCTTGCTTCTTTGAGACCCGCCAGCACAAGGCGACCTTTGACTCGGTTTCGGTTGACCTACCCGACGTAACCCGGGCTTGGGTCTTCGACGATGGCGCGATCGAACTGCTCAAGCAGGCTGGGCAGGACGTATCCGATGTGGAACTGGAGTCCCGCCGGGCCCAGGTTCATCCTGAGACGCTGGCGACCATCATCTACACCTCCGGCACCACCGGGCGCCCCAAAGGCTGCATGCTCACCCACAAGAACTTCATGTTTGAAGTGGAGGCAGTGGTCAAGGGTCTTCCCGACGTCTTCCTCGCACCCAACTCCTCAACCCTGCTCTTCCTCCCCGTGGCGCATGTTTTTGGCCGCGCGATCCAGTGTGGTTGCATCCGGGCCCGTGTCCGACTCGGACATGCCCCTGACATCACCCAGCTTCTTCCCCTCCTGGCCAGTTACCAGCCCACGTTCTTGCTGGCGGTACCTCGCGTGTTCGAGAAGGTCTATAACTCGGCGCAGCAAAAGGCCACGGCTGCTGATAAGGGGCACATTTTTGACGTTGCCGCTGCCACCGCAATTGAATACAGCGAGGCGCTCGATGAGGGTGGTCCCGGAATCAAGCTCAAACTCAAGCATGCAGTCTTCGACAAGCTCGTCTACAAGAAGCTGCGCACCGCATTGGGTGGCCGGGTGGAATGGGCGGTTTCCGGAGGAGCCCCACTTGGTGCCCGCCTCGGTCATTTCTTCAGAGGCGTGGGTGTCACGATCCTCGAGGGCTACGGATTGACCGAGACCTCGGCCGCCTCCACAGTGAACCGACCGAGCGCGATTGGCATCGGAACCGTGGGTCAGCCCATTCCCGGTACCAGCGTTCGGGTTGCAAGTGATGGCGAAATCTTGCTCAAGGGTGATCAGGTCTTCGCGGGATATTGGAACAACCCCACCGCAACAGCAGAGGTTCTTGAGGCTGATGGCTGGTTCCATTCTGGTGACCTTGGTGAGATTGATGACCGTGGCTTCGTCAAGATCACTGGCCGCAAGAAGGAGATCATCGTCACTGCTGGTGGCAAGAATGTTGCCCCTGCTGTGCTTGAAGATCGCCTGCGCAGCAACTTCCTGGTCAGCCAGTGCATCGTCGTGGGCGATGCCAAGCCCTACATCGCTGCCCTGGTCACGATTGATCCTGAGGCCTTCCCAGGCTGGCTCGCTCTGACCGGGAAGCCGGCTGACTCCACCATCGCAGCGATGGTGGGAGACCCTGACCTGGTTGCTGTTGTTCAGTCGGCAGTCGATGAGGCGAACAAGGCCGTTTCGCAAGCTGAGGCAATCAAGAAGTTCTCCATCCTCCCCGTCGATTGGACGATTGACGGCGGTCAACTCACGCCCAAGATGAGTATCAAGCGCGACGTTGTGATGAAGGATTTCGCAGTGCAGGTTGAGGAGCTCTACTCCTGAGTGAGTAAAGACAAGTTAGTTAAGGCATAAGTGAAGGCCCGCACGGACGAAAGTCGGTGCGGGCCTTTACGTATGCGCTAGGTGGTGGATCCTTTAGCCAACGACCCGTCCGATTCCGCTGAACCGTGATGAATACCAAGGGCCAAGAACGCTCGTGACGACGACTCCGGTGCGGGGATTGGCGGCATGCACCATTTTGCCGTTACCGATGTACATGCCCACGTGATGAG
>JANQZS010000120.1:3413-12998 GCA_030728405.1 Candidatus Nanopelagicales bacterium
GTGATGAAGGACTTCGCGGTTCAGGTTGAGGAGCTCTACTCCTGAATTGGTAAAGACAAGTTAATTTAGACATAAGTGAAGGCCCGCAATGACATTTGTCAGTGCGGGCCTTCATTCATGTGTTGGGCCGGTAAGCGCGCTCAGCCGACTACCCGTCCGACGCCGCTGAACCGTGAGGAATACCAAGGGCCAAGAACGCTCGTGACGACTACGCCGGTGCGGGGATTAGCGGCGTGCACCATTTTGCCGTTACCGATGTACATGCCCACGTGATGAGCGCCGCTACCGAAGTAGAAGACCAAGTCACCTGGTTGAGCCTGACTCAACGGGACTCGACGCGTTACGGAGAACTGAGAGCGGCTGTAATGCGGGAGTGAGATTCCGGCTTGACGCCACGCCTGCATGGTCAAGCCAGAGCAGTCGAATGAGCTGGGGCCGGCAGCGGCAGCTACGTACCGATCGCCCACCTGAGAGAGCGCGTATTGGACGGCCCGGGCAGCACGACCACCGCCGGTGTAACCGCCACCGGCTGATCCGCTTCCACTACCCGAGGAGGCGCTGATGGCGGCCGACGCGGCCGCAGCAGCCGAGATAGCCGCCTGACGCTCTGCTCTTGCCATCGCAGCAAGGCGATCCCGCTGCTTCTGCTCAAGGCTGTTGAGAAGCGCTTGGGCCTCGGCGAGCTTGCCGTCGGCCTCTTTTTTAGAATCCGACATGTTCTTTCGGGCCCGAGAAGCAATGCGTTCCTTGTCAGCAACGGCCGCTTCTGACTGGGCTAATCGCAACCGAGTGGTCTGGGTCCGACGCAAGGCCGATGCCTGACCCTGCTGGACCTGGTCGAGCGCTGCCGCCTGAGCCAGAAATTCGTTGGGGTCCTCTGCAAGGAGAACCTGCAGGGAAGTATCGATGCCACCAGAGGTGTACGTGGCTCGAGCCAAGTCATCTACCGATCCCAGAATCGATCGCAGTTCCTTGCGCTCACGTCGAACCTTCGCCTTCAAAGTGGCCAGAGTCTGCTGCACATCCGCCAGTTCATTCCGGGCCTGGTTGTATCGCTCGGTAGCCGACTCGGCTTTGGATTCGAGATCTTGCACCTGTAGACGAACCTGCTCAAGATTGGGCGCTGCTATTGCCGAGGGGGCAACTACCACGCCCATCGACGCCATCGCGGCGGCGAGCAGACCTGTCATTAAGGGGCGCATTAAGCGTCCACGAATCACAGATCTCTCCTCACCGTCGGCTCAGCTTGGTCTTTCGCTGGCGATTCGACGCTGACCGGACACACATCGTTCCGATCCGCATGGACTTCGTTACGGTAACAGATTGATCACGACAGGCAAATCATGGTGGGCGCCGTTTGTCCCCCCTTTAGAGGACAATTAGCCAACGTGCCGATCCATGGGGACAAGTCGAAGTGGAGGGATAAGGCCGCCCCCAGCGAGCACCTCCAGCGCACCGGCGTGCTCACTTGCCACGTGGACAATGGGGAACTGGGATGCAGGCTGCTCCCCTGGCTGCCCGAGTAGAACTGACACCACGCAATCGGAGCAGGCATGGGGAAACGCCTGACAAGAACCGCAATCGATATCCATGGATCAGACGCTACGAGGAGGGTCTGACATGGGACTTAGACGCCGCCATCTCCCGGCGACTCTTGGGTCGGTCCACCAAACTCTGGCCGAGGCACTAACTCAATCCGATCGGTAGCTGAGCACCAACGGCAACGGATCTCTTCCACGTTCCCAGCGATGACCGTGGCCTCCTCGACGGTGGCAGCCCCAGACATGTCTACATGCCAGAACTCAGAGACTCGGCTACTCCGAATAACGTCGAATCTGGTCAAGTTTCCACAATGAGCGCAGCGCAGGCGCGTGGTGTCGTCAGGCAATGTCACAGGTAGAACGTACCGTGAAGCCATGACGGGTGGCGCAGGAGTCCAAGCCAGCCTTGACGACATCGGCACCCCCCTGTGCGATGTGACCTTTGTCGTGGTCGACCTCGAGACAACCGGCGGTCCACCGACCGAGGCGGGGATCACTGAAATTGGTGCCGTCAAGATGCGTAACGGTGAAGTCCTCGGCGAGTTCTCCACCCTCGTCAACCCAGGGCAGCCCATCCCGCCGTTCATCATCGCGTTGACCGGCATCACCAACGCTGCAGTCGCCAATGCGCCGTCCGTTGCCACCGCCGTCTCATCATTCTTGGAGTTTTCGCACGGATCAGTTCTCGTCGCTCATAACGCGAGCTACGACATCAGCTTCCTCAAGGGCGCTAGTGCCCGTTTTGATTTGACGTGGCCCACCCATCGCGTTGTCGACACTGCGAGATTGGCGCGAGTGACTCTTCAGCGCGATGAAGTCCGAAACTGCAAACTTGGAACCCTGGCTGCATATTTTGCAGTATCAGTCCAGCCCACGCATCGGGCATTCGATGATGCTCGAGCAACGGTTGAAGTGCTGCATAAATTGTTGGAACGGGCGGGCGACTTTGGGGTTGCCACTCTTGAAGACTTATCGCAATTCACCAGTCGAGTGAGTCCAGCTCAACGATCAAAAAGAACTCTCGCTGATCGACTCCCGGAGCGCCCTGGCGTGTACATTTTTCGCGATGAGTTAGGCACAGCCCTCTACATCGGCAAGTCATTAAACATTCGACAACGCGCCCGTAGTTACTTCACTGCTGCTGAACAACGCAAGCGCATGTCCGAGATGATCTCCATCGCAGCAACCATCACACCCATAGTGTGCGCGAGCGAATTAGAAGCGCAGGTTCGGGAAGTTCGACTCATCCATGAAGAGCAACCCCGATACAACGTGAGATCACGTCGAGCCGATATCGAACATTGGATCAGCACTCCGTTGCGCGGCGTTCCACGACTCACCATTTCACGTAATCCTGTTGGCATCATTGAAGGTAGCCACCACTCTCTAGGGCCCTTTTCACGTCGTTCCGTCGCCCAAGAAGTGCAATCCAGCCTCGAGCAATGGTTAGGTCTTAATTCTTGGGCCACCGAAAAATCGATTTCGGATCCGATGGTTTCCGTGCGTCAACTCATGTCTGGTGATGCTCGACAATTCATTTCATTCGCAACCGAGCGCATGCACGCTCTGGCCGCGGGTGAACATTTCGAAGAAGCAGCAGCCTGGCGCGAACGCTTGGAGCAAGGAGTCGCGGCAATTGTGCGAATGCATCGGCTTCGTGCTCTGTCACAGTGCACCGAACTCGTCGCAGCCATGCCAACGTCAAGCACGGAATGGGAAGTGCACGTCATTCGGTCCGGGTACCTAGCCGCAGCCGGGCAGATAGAGCCACATGCGCATCCAGGAATTCTTATCGATGCACTTGTTGCAGCTGCTGCACATGTGGAGCCTCGCCAAGACCCTGCGCCCGCTGGACTCACCGAGGAAGCCCATCTGATCCTCAACTGGTTAGAGCGACCCGGTGTGCGCATTGTCCGGAGCACTGGTGAGCTTGCATGGCCCATCTACTGCGGTGGAGGTGTACTTCACGACGTTCGCGCCGCAAAACCCGGTCGCCAAGGCTCGACCCGAGATGGCACAAATGAACCAGTTGTGCGCCCTGTGGGTCCACTCTCGCGCGAGCGAGTTAGCCGGATAGCGTCGAGCTGAAAGCTGCCCAACGCTGCAATAGTTGCCAAGCCGCACCGCTTGCAACAACTTCTCGGACTCGTGGCAATTGCGCCACGATTCTGTCCGGCAGTGGTCCCGCCACACCAATATTGATAGCTGACTCGTATGCGACGAGTGCTGCCGCTGCGTTGAGCTCAACGGCTACCCGGATCGCTTGAGTCTTCTCGATATCGGTGATGGGAGCAGTTGGATCGAGGGCACTGCGCAGCAAGGTGGCGTTGAGTTCGCGATCTCCACCGACGAGAAGCGCCGGCTGCACCAGAGAAATGCCGATCGTGGTTGGGTCGAAAACAGATTCAACAACACGATCCCCTGTGGTGTCCCAGATACGAGTGGGTGCGGTGGTGGAAATCTCATCAAGGCCGTCTTCGCCGCGCACCACCAAAGCCTTGACCCCTCGGCGGAATAAGACATCTGCCATGACCGGCGCCAACCGTTCATTGGCGCAGCCCACGAGGGCTGACTCCGCCAACCCAGGATTACTCAACGGTCCCAGCACATTGAAAATGGTCGGGATGCCGAGTTCCTTACGTGCCGGGGCGGCATGTCGAAGAGCTGGGTGGTGGGCGGGTGCAAAGCAGAATCCGATTCCCACCTCCTGCACGCAGGCAGCTACACCACTCGGAGAGAGGGCAATCTGCACGCCAAGTTGCTCCAGAACGTCAGCGGTGCCCGTTGAACTAGAAGCGGCCCGATTACCGTGTTTGACGATGGGAGCCCCGGCAGCTGATGCGATGAGCGCAGCCATCGTCGAGATGTTGACCGAATGTGAGGAGTCACCACCCGTTCCGACCACATCGAGCACAACGTCGGGCAGACCGTCGCGTGGAACGAGCATTGCATGCTCCAACATGACCTCGACGAGCGCTTGGACTTCGGTTGCGCTCTCGCCTTTTGAGCGAAGCGCCGTAACAAAGCTTGCTGTTTGGGCTGAGGTGGCCTCCCCGGAAAGGATGCTGGCCATCGCCCATGCGGCAGCCTCCGCGGAGAGGTCGGAACCGCCCACCAGTTGGGAAAGCACCAGAGGCCACGTGAACGTCACGAGTGGTTCACCCGCCCCTGCGCTGTAGATGGGATGGAACTGGATTGGGAATTCAGCAACTACGGCTGAATAGCTAGGCGTCGGTGCAATAAGACTGAGGCGGTGTCGGCAAGCGTCCGAGCCACAATCGGCATAGCCACCACACCATCGGCCCGGGACCACGTTGCCAGCCATGCGTCTTGCGGCCTGCCGATCAGCACCAAAATCGGGGGGCACCGGTAGATCTCGTCTTTCATCTGGCGAGCAAGGCCCATTCCGCCAACGGGAGTCGCTTCGCCGTCAAAAATCAACAAATCAAAGCGGATGGAGTCGACCGCGGCAATCACGGCAGGTTCGGTGGCAAATTCAGTGATTTCCAGAGGCGGTAGGTCAGGGGACAACCTGCGGCCGAGAGAGAGCAGAACCTGCTCGCGAGTAGTGCGGTTATCGCTATACACAAGCACTTTCAGGGCCGGGGCTTCGTCAAGATTCAACGGAGCGGTCGCCGTCACGGAACCAGCTGGAAGAGAGGCACTCACGGGTAAAACCCTAGCGCCCAGATCGCACCTTGCTCGTGCCGGTCGGGTGTGAGGAAATCGTCATCCGTAATGAGGGGGGTCAGGGCGCCTTACACCCACTTATCTGTCAGACTCCACTCGTGGCTAATGCAACGACAATTCCCGCTGCCTACGAGCACGCACCCGCCAATCGGCCGAACATGGTTTCGATCGGCACGATCGTGTGGCTCTCCAGCGAGTTGATGTTTTTCGCAGCCCTGTTCGCGATGTATTTCACCCTGCGAGCGGTCAATCCTGAGCTGTGGGCTGAAGAGACCACCCTGCTCAACATCCCGTTCGCGAGTATCAACACAACGATCCTGGTGCTCTCCAGCGTCACCTGCCAGCTGGGCGTCTTCGCAGCGGAGCGCGGCGATGTGAAGGGCCTTCGCCGCTGGTTCATCATCACGTTCCTCATGGGGGCCTTCTTCATCGGCGGCCAGATCACCGAATACGCCGAGCTCGTGCACGAGGGCCTGACTTTGTCCAGCAATTCCTACGGAACCGCTTTCTACCTCACTACGGGTTTCCATGGCCTGCATGTGACCGGCGGGCTGATCGCCTTCCTCTTGGTGCTCGCCACCACCTATGTCACAAAGCGATTTACCCATGATCAGGCCACTCGAGCCATCGTGACTTCGTACTACTGGCACTTTGTCGACGTTGTCTGGATCGCCCTTTTCTTCATGATTTACATCCTTAAGTAAGCACATTCCCCCACCCGCACAACGGAAGGTTCGGCGAGAGTGAAGTTCTTAGCCGCACGGCGACGCAATCCGATCGTCGCTCTGGGCCTATTGCTATTTGCCCTGGTGGTCGTCGGGGGCGGCTATGCCGTCGTCACCGAAACCCAGCCGGCAACGGCAGCAATGGGATCTCAGACCCAGGTTGAGGACGGCGAGCGCCTGTACCTCGAGGGCTGCTCATCGTGCCACGGACTTCAAGCAGAGGGCACTGGGAATGGGCCTACCTTGATTGGTGCCGGAGCCGCTGCTGTGCACTTCCAGGTGGCAACCGGACGCATGCCGCTGGCAGCTCCTGGAGTGCAGGCCCCGGCAAAGGAAGTCATCTACACCGAGTCTGAAATCGAAGCGATGTCTGCGTATGTGGCCTCCTTGGCCCCCGGTCCGGCAATTCCTTCGGCAGAACAGATCGATTTTGCAGATGCGGATGTGGCTGAAGGCGGAGTGCTGTTCCGCATCAACTGCGCGCAATGCCACCAGGCGGCCGGACAGGGTGGTGCCCTCACCCAGGGTAAGTACGCGCCATCGCTGATGGAATCAACGCCTCAGGAAATCTACGAGGCGATGATCACGGGCCCTGAAAACATGCCGATCTTTGCCGATTCCACACTTCAGGTAGAGGAAAAGCAGGCGATTCTTGCCTACATCAACGAACTGCAGGAGGCGCCAAGCCCGGGTGGACTGGCACTTGGCCGCCTCGGCCCGGTTGCTGAGGGTCTGTTCTTGTGGACCGCCGTATTCGCCGCACTGATTGCTGCGGCCGTCTGGATCGGAATCAAGGCGCGATGACTGACATCACCCCCTCTGGGCATTCTTCAGATCACGGGAACCAACCGGAAAGACTCGGCTACTCCCCCGTGGCGGATATTCCGCATAAGCCACGCGTCACAGACATTGATCCCAAAGCAGCCAAGCGTGCTGAGCGCCAAGTTGCGTCGATGTTCTTGCTCTCCATCATCTTCGTGATCTTGTTCATCGTTGCCTTTGTTGGTATCGATAAGTCCACGGCCATCTACATTCCGGTTCTGGGCGTCGTTGGCGCATTGCAGGTAGCACTCGGCTTCACCATGGGAATGGCGATTCTGCTCATCGGTGCCGGCGCAATCCAATGGGCCAAGAAGCTCATGCCCGATGTTGAGGTTGTCCAGCAGCGCCACGACATGAACTCTGAACCAGAAGCAGCAGCGGAGGCAGCTGCGAACTACCAGCGGGGCAAAGAAGAGTCAGGTTTTGTCCGCTATCCAATTATCCGACGTACGTTGATTGCGGCTTTGGCGCTGTTCCCCATTCCGCTCATCGTTCTGCTCCGTGATCTGTGGATTACGCCTCCCGGCGAAAGTCCTGAGGAGGAGCTTTCTCGCACTGCATGGCACGAGGGCTTGCGCATCGTGGCCGATGGCAACTTCCAGCCGATTCGCCCGGAAGACATCCCGGTTGGCGGCCTTGTTTCCGCTCTCCCCATTGACATCATGGAAATCCAAGAGGAAGAGCACAATCTCAACGCCAGAGGCAAGGCCGCGATCATTCTGGTTCGCATGGACCCCGATCAGATTCGGTCACAACAGGGCGATAATTGGGATTACCAAGGGATCCTGGCCTATTCAAAGATTTGCACGCATGTGGGTTGCCCCATTGCGCTCTACGAACAACGCACGCATCACTTGCTCTGCCCCTGCCACCAGTCGACCTTCGATTTGGCCGACTCTGGCGACGTGATCTTTGGCCCAGCTGCGCGTCGCATGCCGCAGTTGCCAATCGGCGTAGATGAGGAAGGATTCCTCGTAGCGAGATCGGATTTCACCGAACCCGTCGGACCTAGTTTCTGGGAGCGTTCATGAGTACCTCCTCGCCCGTCGAGACTGCCGGAGCAGCGACCGCGACCTACGTCGACAAGCGGCTCGGCAGCAACCGATTCCTTGGCCGCAACCTTGGCAAAGTCTTTCCCGACCACTGGTCCTTCATGCTCGGCGAGATCGTGCTCTACAGCTTCATCGTCGTGTTGCTGACCGGCACCTACCTCACCCTGTTCTACAAGCCTTCAATGGTTGAAGTCCTCTACGACGGCTCATATGTGCCCCTCAAGGGCGTCATGATGTCTGAGGCCTACGAATCGACCCTCAACATCTCCTTTGACGTTCGTGGTGGCCTCTTGATCCGCCAGATGCACCACTGGGCCGCGTTGATCTTCGTCGCCGCCATGGTCGTTCACGCTTTCCGGGTGTTCTTCACCGGCGCATACCGCAAGCCCCGCGAGTTCAACTGGCTCATCGGTGTTGCACTCCTCACGATGGCGTTGGCTGCCGGCTTCACCGGGTACTCCCTCCCCGACGATCTGCTCTCCGGAACGGGCTTGCAGATCATCCGAGGGATTCTGCAGTCGATTCCCGTGGTGGGAACCTGGGCGGCCTTCCTCGTCTTCGGCGGGGAATTCCCAGGCACAGACATCATCTCCCGGCTCTACGCAGCACACATCCTGCTTGTTCCGGGACTGATTCTTGCCCTAATCACAGTTCACCTCATGATGGTCTGGACCCAGAAGCACACCCAGTTCCCTGGCCCAGGTCGCACGAACGACAACGTCGTTGGTTACCCGCTGCTTCCGGTGTACATGGCCAAGGCGGGCGGCTTCTTCTTCATCGTGTTCGGCGTGATCGCACTGATCAGCGGCCTGGTGACGATCAACCCAATTTGGATCTTCGGCCCCTACACGCCTGATCAAGTCTCGGCCGGAACACAGCCAGACTGGTACATCGGCTGGCTTGATGGTGCCCTACGTCTGATGCCGAACTGGGAGACGGTGGTCGCTGGATTCACCATCTCATGGAACATCTTCATTCCATCCGTGGTGATTCCGGGCATTCTCTTCACCGGCCTTGCCCTTTACCCATTCCTTGAAGCATGGGCGACTGGAGACAAGCGGGAGCACAACCTGCTTGATCGTCCACGCAACGCACCGGTCCGCACCGGCATCGGGGTCATGGCAATCACTTTCTACGGAATTTTGTGGATCGGCGGGGGCAACGACCTCATTGCCACCGCATTCGATCTGTCAATCAACTCTCTCTCGTGGTTCCTTCGAATCACGCTCATCGTGGCTCCCCCGATCGCATTTATCGTGACCAAGCGCATTTGCCTTGGTCTCCAGCGCCGCGATCGCGACAAGCTGCTGCATGGCTATGAGTCAGGCCGCGTTCTCCGCCTGCCCCACGGTGAGTTCATCGAGGTGCACGAGCCGATCAACTACAAAGAGCTCGCTGTGATCACCTCAAAGACCGACTACAGCCCGCTCCCGGCTCCTGAGAAGACCGATGCTGATGGCGTGAAGAACAAGAAGTACCTGATCCAGAAGATCCAGCACAAGATCAGCCACTTCTATTACGCCGACGATGTCAAGAAGCCCACAGCAGCTGAAATTGAAGCCGCTCAACATCATGCCGCCCACGATGCAATGCTCGAGGCGCCCCTGCACGAGTACGAAGACGCTGACCAGATCAGTACCTTCCACGGTGGCGTTCTGCATCACCCAGGGATGCCTGAGACCAACGCTGAACAGGTTGCTCAGCAGGAGAACCGCTCCACCACCTGACGCAAGCACGTCCTGAACGAGATAGGGC
>JANQZS010000121.1 GCA_030728405.1 Candidatus Nanopelagicales bacterium
GATTGACAGCGCTAGCACCCGAGCGCGCGTCCAGATCATCTGCAGGAGCGCAAGCACTCCCCAGATCAGAGCTGCGATCGATGCGCGCGTCATGTCCGTGCGGCCAACCCGGGAAAGGACGCCCTTCTTGCCAGCCGGGCCGAGCACACCGGCAAAGAGCAAGAGACCGATGGTGACGATGCCGGCTACGAGAGTGAGCACTCGAAGGATCGGCACGCCCCAACCGACCACTGGCCCGGGATCGGGCAGACCCGCTGAAGCTGGTTCGTAGGCCCCACCAGAAACAACAAGTGCACTCGCCGAGACCACGATCGCAAGCGCCACGAGGCAGGTGCTGATGAGTGGCACTACTCCCGCGGGCAGTCGCGAGTTCCCACGCGCAGCTTCGCGTGCACTCACTCGTGCGTCGGTGCTCATGCTCGTCGCCGGTTCCACACCACGAGAGCGGTAATCAGAGCCCCTGCGATAACCACGCCGATCAAGATCGCGGGGATTGAACTGTCACTTGATTGATTGGAATCAGCAGGCTGGTCAATAACCACAGCCTCCGTCGGTTCAACCGGAACAACCTCGGCCTCAGTTACGGACGATGACGCCTCAGGGATTTCGGTTGCTGATTCCGATGCGACGTCGTTCGATCCGTATCTGAAAGTAATTTCACCCGTCACTGGGTGACCGTCGCCGGAAACAACGCGATATGAAACGGAATACGCACCAGCGGGAAGATCTGCGGGCCACGGAACTGTCACGACGGAACCTGCTGACTCGGCAACATCCTTAGCAACAACAGCGCCGCTTTCATTCGTAATAGAAACGCGGACGGTTGCTTCGAGCAGCTCTTCGTTGAAAGTGAATATGACGCTGGTCGGGGCAACCTCTAACTCAGAACCATCGGCGGGAATAGCCTCGATCAGATCGGTGTGTGCTTGCGCCGGGACCGAGAACATTGCAGTTCCCAGTAGGCCGACCACGAGTGCTACAAGTACGCGCTGAAGAAAGTTACTCACGGGTTCGAGCGTACGGCCCCGGGTCGCTGGTCCCACCACCAGCCAATGGGCTCTGCGTAGCGAGCCAGAATCGGGCCAAGGGTTGCGGTGATCAGCACATAAGCGGCGACAAAGGCCTGAAATTGCCCGGGTAACACCGTGGAAACCGCTGCAATACCAGCGATTACTACGCTGAATTCACCTCGAGCACTCAGTAAGGCTCCTGCGCGAAGACGCGAAATCGTTCCGCCATCTACCGTGGCGCTCGCATACCAACCGGTCACGAACTTCGTGGCGATGGTGACGATTGCCAGCACGAATGCGGGCAAAATCACACCCGGCAAATCAGCGGGATTCGTGGAGAGGCCGAAGTAAGCGAAAAAGACAGCGGCCAGCAACTCACGAAGTGGATCCAGCCTGCGCCTGGCAACCTCAGCAACTTCTCCGGTGAGCAGCAGGCCCACCAGGAACGCGGCAACTGCAGGTGAAAAGGAGACCAGCCCGGCAAGTCCGGCGGCGGCAACCGCGGCGCCGAACACCACCAGGAGAAGACCCACCGGTTCAGAGGTGGTGAAAAAGCGTTGAGCCCATGTTTCTCGTCGGATCGAAATGAGAACCACAACGGCCACCACGATAAGCGCGATTCCGGTGGAGATGAGCCCGCGAACCAGTCCAGCGCCGGTGAGTACCACGGTCAAGATCGGCAGGTACGGCGCCATCACGAGGTCCTCGAGCACCAAGATGCTCACGACTGGCTCGGTCTCTGGATTGCGACGCCACCTGAAGTCACGAACAACCTGCGAGACGATTCCGGAGGAAGAGATGTACGTGACGCCACCTAATGCCAAAGCTCCAGCAAATCCCCAGCCCAGGATTAAGGCCATGGCAACACCTGGAGTTGCGTTGAGCACCAGATCGATCAGTCCAGAGCGAGATTGCCTTCGCGCTGTCTGCACAAGTTGAGTGCCCGAGTATTCAAGGCCTAGGAGTAACAGCAGTAGCACGACACCAAGTTCGGCCAGCGTGGGAACCAAAATTCCACGGGGATCAATCCCGTAGAAGCCGCCTTCGCCCATCAACAGACCAGCGAGCAGATAAAACGGAACAGCAGAGAAGCCAAAACGATGGGCAAGCCGAGCGATGATGCCAAGGCCGAGCAGGAGCAGCCCAAACTCCAGAAAGAGTTGGGGCAACGCCGGATCTACGAACGCTGCGCTTACCTTCACTACGCGATCATCGCAGGCCCCACGTTACGAAGGCATGTCGCTCGTAAAGAATCACACCGAAATCAGAAACTGTCTTCTGACAACTCCATGATGTCGCCCGTGGTGGCTTCAGCGATTGCGCGTTCGGCAGTGAGCAGCGGCAACCGGTTCCTAGCAAACCAAGAAGCGGTCGCAACCTTGCCTTCGTAGAACGCTTTATCCCGATCTGATGGGCCAGCTGCGAGTGCAGCGAGTGCCACCTCTGCCTGGCGGATCAGCAACCAGCCGATCACCAAGTCGCCGCTGGCCATCAGCAGGCGGGTCGAGTTCAGACCCACCTTGTAGATTTCGGTCACATCGGATTGTGAAGCCATGGCCCACTTTCCGAGCAGACCGATCATCGCCTGCACGTCCTCCAGCGCCGTGCCGAGCAATGCGCGTTCGGTTCCGAGTACTCCCTTACCTTCATCGCCCTTAACCGTCTCGGTGATTTGCGCTCCAAGGTGGAAGATCGCGGTGAACTGATCCTTGACCATCTTGCGGAAGAAGAAGTCAAGGCCCTGAATAGCGGTGGTGCCTTCGTAGAGCGTGTCGATTTTTGCGTCGCGAATGTACTGCTCAACGGGGTAGTCCTGCAGGTAACCCGAACCACCAAAAGTTTGCAGCGACACCGCGAGCATTTCGTAGGAGCGTTCTGATCCCACACCCTTAACGATGGGCAGCAGCAGATCGTTCATGCGCAGGGCCATTTCCAAATCAACGGAAGTGTCGCCTGCCTCGCCCATGCCGATGAGGTCCTGCCAGTAGGCGGTGTATGCGATGAGTGCGCGCATACCTTCCGCGTAGGACTTCTGCAGCATCAGACTGCGCCGGACATCTGGGTGATGAGTGATGGTGACGCGCGGTGCGGTCTTGTCGGCCATCTGTGTGAGGTCTGCGCCCTGAACGCGAGTCTTTGCGTAGTCGAGTGCGTTCAAGTAACCGGTGGACAGCGCAGCGATCGCCTTTGTGCCGACCATCATGCGCGCGTACTCGATGACCTTGAACATCTGGGCGATTCCGTCGTGCACATCGCCAACAAGCCAACCAACTGCCGGCTCGCCATCGCCGAATGTGAGTTCGCAGGTGGTGGAAGCTTTCAGGCCCATCTTCTTTTCGACGTTGGTTGCGTAGACGCCGTTGCGCGAACCGAGTTCTCCGGTTGCAAGGTCGACGTGGTACTTAGGCACGAGGTAGAGGGAAAGTCCCTTGGTGCCGGGGCCGGCACCTTCGGGGCGTGCCAACACCAAGTGAATGATGTTGTCGGACATGTCGTGCTCGGCTGAGGTGATGAAGCGCTTGACGCCTTCGATGTTCCAGGTGCCATCACCGTTGTCGATGGCCTTGGTGCGGCCTACACCAACATCTGAGCCAGCATCGGGCTCGGTGAGGACCATCGTTGCGCCCCACCCGTTATCAATCATCAACTCGGCCCAACGCTTTTGATCATCGGTGCCGAGGGAATCCAGGATCGCGGCGAAGCCGGCACCGGACATAAACATGAAAGCTGCGGGGTTGCTGCCGAGCAGAAGTTCACTGGCCGCCCAACGCAATGACGGGGGAGCACCAGTGCCACCGAGGTTCTCGGGCAGATCGAGGCGCCACCACTCGGCATCCATGAGTGCCTTAAATGACTTCTTGAAAGACTCGGGCATGACCACGGTCTTGGCCGCTGGGTCATAAACGGGGGGATTGCGGTCGGCGTCGACAAAGGATTCAGCGAGCTCGCCAACGGCAAGACGCTCGACCTCCTTGAGCACCTCGATCGCCGTTTGCTCATCCATTTCCGCGTAAGGGCCGGTGCCCATGCGATCGGCAGCGCCGAAAACCTCAAAGAGGTTGAACATGTTGTCGCGAAGATTGCTCTTGTAATGACTCATCGGGCTACCCCATCGATCCGTAAGTTACTGGCCAGTAACTCAATGATGCTACTGATCAGTAGCCAATGCAAGACCTACGACCCACCAGAATGGTCCCCATGAGCATTCGGGGTCCCTGGCTGGATTCGGTCACCCCTATTGCTCCCCCGGCCAGCGCCCGGCCCACCTACCGATTTGTCCTCTATGCAGGTGTGGTCACCGGGGCCTATTCCGGTGTGATCTGCCTGATCCTTTACGCCTTTGCCCGCGTGATCGGGGTGCCCTTTGAGGTGCAGGGTGTGGGCGGGGTCGCCGTTTTGCCCTGGATTGTTGTTCTGCTCCTCCCGCTGGCAGCCGGTGTGGCCGGAGCTGCCCTCGCCGGGCTGTTGCGCGGTGTGCGCTTTGGTGGCCGCATCGTGTTGCTCGTCGGCACAGTGCTCGCGCTACTTTCTTGCATCAGCCCCATCGTCCAACCAGCCGAGGTGATCTGGTCCACGCGCATCTGGCTGCTGGTGATGCATGTGATCACCTGGCTGCTCGTTGTTCCCCAGATCGCTCGGATCGTGGGCGATGCTGATCCGGGTGCATTCGAAGAACGGGAGGGTGGCTGATGTCGGCGGATGTGAACATCCCGCAGCGCAGTGCCTTCACCGCTCTCGTGGTGGCGATGCGTCCGCGGCAATGGGCAAAGAACGTTCTTGTGTTTGCTGCACCGCTTGCAGCCGGTTCACTTTTTGAACCTTCCGTTCTCTGGCCTTCGATCGGCGCCTTCGTTGCGTTCTGTTTGATCTCGAGTGCCACATACCTACTTAACGACGTGCGCGACGTTGCATCAGATCGCGATCATCCCACCAAGCGCGCCCGCCCGATTGCCACCGGACAACTCGCGCCAGGAGTTGCGATCGCAGCAGCGGGGGTGCTCGCTATTGCAGCTCTTGCACTCTCGTTCTGGATTTCACTTGCACTTGCCGGCGTGATCGTCGCTTACGCGGTCTTCACCATCGCCTACTCCATGTTCCTCAAACACGAGCCGGTGATAGAACTTGCATTGCTGGCAATGGGTTTCCTATTGCGCGCGGTAGCAGGTGGTGCCGCATCTGACCTGCCGATCTCGCAGTGGTTCCTGATCGTTGCTGGCTTTGGCTCACTGTTCATGGCCGCCGGAAAGCGTTACAGCGAACTGCACCGCACGTTGGAAGAGAATGCGGATGGCACCCACACTCCCGGTTCACGTACTCGGCGCAGTCTTGACGGCTACACCCTTGGCTACCTCCGCTTCGTCTGGGCAACTGCAGCCGCAGTGACCATCACCGGTTACTGCCTGTGGGCATTTGACGTTGCGGCAACCCCCGCCAGTTTCCCGTGGGCGGAGTGGAGCGTGCTTCCTTTTGTGCTCGCCATTTTGCGATACGGAGTCGTGGTGGATCGCGGTGAAGCGGAAGCACCTGAGGATGCAGCACTCGGCGACAAAGTGTTGCTCGCGCTCGGCCTTGTTTGGTTGGTGCTATTCGGTTTAGGTGCGTCTGGCGTATGAGTAAAAACGACGTAACTTCCCCGCTGGTCAGAGGCGAGAACGAGGAGCTCCTCACCGGTTGGGGGCGTACCGCGCCATCAATGGCGATGGTCCAGGAACCCGCACACATGGAAGATGTGCAAGCGGCAATCGTGCATGCCGGTGCTCGCGGAGTTCTTGCCCGCGGGCTTGGCCGTTCTTACGGTGATGCTGCGCAGTCCGGCGGCGCCACGGTGTTGCGCATGCCGTCGATGAACACCTTCACTCTTGATCCGGTAACAGCAACTGTCACGGCCGATGCCGGTGCGAGCCTTGATGAAATTTTGTCTGGCATCGTGCCGCGTGGTTTTTTTGTTCCCGTCACGCCAGGCACCCGGATGGTCACGGTGGGTGGTGCGATCGCTGCAGACATTCATGGCAAGAACCATCACGTTGATGGCAGCTTTGGCTCGCATGTCACGTCGTTAACTTTGATTGACGGTACTGGGGCTATCCGTGCCCTTTCGCCCACCGATTTATTGAACAGTAACGATTTCTGGGCAACCGTGGGCGGCATGGGTTTGACCGGAGTGATCGTTGAGGCAACGTTCAACGTTATCCCCATCGAAACTGCCTTGATGAGTGTTGATACCGAGCGCGGCGCAAACCTTGACGAGCTCATGAACAAGATGATCGACGCCGATGCGCGCTACCGCTACAGCGTCGCGTGGATCGACAGCGTCTCAACTGCCGGGCGTGGTGTGATCACGAGCGGTGAGCACGCAACCCTCGATCAACTTCCCGCGGCCAAGCGCAGCACCGCACTGGTCTATGAACCGAAAGTTGTGGCAACCGCACCCAAGTTCATTCCTGGCGGCCTAATCAACAAGCTTTCAATGCGTGCATTCAATGAAGCGTGGTTTCGCAAACACCCCAAGTCGAGAGCAGGCGACATCCACAGCATTGCTGCGTTCTTCCATCCGCTCGACGGCGTGCAGGAGTGGAACCGCGTGTACGGGCCCGCCGGTTTTCTGCAGTACCAATTTGTTGTTCCTGACACAGCCGGTCACGTGATCGGTGAGGCTCTTGCTCGTTTGCGCGCAGTGGGCGCCCCCAGTTTCCTGACCGTGCTCAAGCGGTTCGGTCCAGCAAACCCGGCACCGCTTTCTTTCCCGGAAAAGGGCTGGACCCTCGCGATGGACATCCCCACCGGGGTTGCGGGGTTAGCCACCACCCTCGATGGCCTCGATGAACTCGTTGCTGATTCTGGCGGCCGGCTCTACCTCGCCAAAGATTCGCGGCAGTCCCCAGAGATGTTCCGACGCACCTACCCGCGTCTGGCACAGTGGCAGGAGGTGCGATCCTCAATGGATCCGCACGGAGTTTTCACATCCGATTTGGCCAGGAGGCTGCAACTGTGATCGACGCACTCGGTGACCCCCAGTCCGTACTCGTTCTTGGCGGCTCCAGCGAAATCGCGCTGGCAACGGTTAAAGCACTTCCGCGCAACCGGATCAACCGCGTTGTGTTGGCTGGGCGCGCATCAGCTGCCCTGACCAGCGCGGTCGAGGAACTCACACACTCCGGAATCAAGGGAGTCGTGACTGCTGAGTTCGATGCCACCAACACGGCCAGTCACGAGCGCATCATCGATGAGATTTTTGATGCTGGTGACATAGACATCGTCATTCTTGCTTTCGGCATGCTCGGAGATCAGATGGAGTTTGAATCCGACCCGAACCTTGCCGTCCAGATCGCAACTACCAACTACACCGGCGCCGTGAGTTCTGGCCTGCACGTTGCTCGTCGTTTGCGTCAGCAGGGCCACGGGTCCCTCGTCGTCATTTCTAGCGTTGCCGGTGACCGTGCGCGTCGATCCAACTATGTGTACGGCTCTACCAAGGCCGGCCTTGATGCTTTCGCGCAGGGACTCGGCGATGCGCTGCAAGGTTCGGGTGCGCATGTGATGGTGGTGCGTCCTGGCATGGTGCGCACACGCATGAGTGCTGGTCTGCCTGAAGCTCCCATGACAACCGATGCCCCTGATGTAGCCAAGGCGATCATCGCTGGTCTGCGCAAGGGAAAACACACCATCTACGCCCCAGGCAACCTTCGCTATCTGATGGGTGTGGTGAAGACCGTGCCGCGGCCGATCTTCCGGAAACTCCCTTCGTGACCCTGACGCAAGTTTTTCCTGAAACGGGTGGGCAGCCCGACATCAGCAGTGCCTACGCCTGGCCCGAACACGGCGCCTGGGTGCGCGCGATGATGGTGATGAGCCTCGACGGCGCAATCTCAGGATCCGATGGGCGCAGCGGTTCAATCTCCTCGGCCACCGACCGCTTAATCATGAAGCAGGTGCGCAGTTTTAGTGACGTCGCATTAATAGGTGCGAGCACAATGCGCGCCGAGAAATACTCGCCGATGAAAGTTATCCCGGAAATCCTTGACGAACGACGTTCCCAAGGGCTCGACGATGCCTCCGTGACCGCAATCGTTAGCGCGAGTCTGAATCTGCCGTGGGAGTTGCCTGTTTTCAGTGAGTCCTACCGGCAGCCCATCGTGATCACTACATCTGATTGTGATGAGGCAACAGCTATCGAGGCAAGCAAGCAATGTGAGTTAATTCGAGTCACGGACATCAACAGCAACCCCGGCGCCATCATCGATGCACTCACTGACATGGGGCTCAAGCGAATCGTCTGCGAGGGCGGGGCGCGTCTCTTGGGCGATCTCGCCAAGGCTGGCCGCATCGATGAATTCGATGTGGCAATCTCGCCGACCCTTGCCAACAATGGTCAGGCGTTACTGCACGCCAACTTTGATGCTCCCCAAAAACTGAAACTGGCGCACGTGCTGCAAGACGAGGGCTTCCTGTTTACGCGCTACCTTCGTGCCGATTCAGCGAAGTCTGCATAGGGACGTTAGCTGCTCAGTTCACTTTCAACCTTGTCGGAGATATCGCATTTTTTAGATGATCACAATCTTCCGTACAGTGCGATATCTTCTTCAAACAAGTTGATGTCAACGTCAGAGACCGTTCGTCTGGTCTGCGAGATGGCACGCAAGTAGTCCTCCGTTGAAGCACCCACCGGACCAGCAGGCTCACCGCCACTCATTTCTCGCTCAAATGACACCTGAGCTGCTGATCGCGAGGCAAACTCAACGTCTGCGGGAGTGAAGTGCTCAGAAGCCGAGACCAGTGCAGCAATATCAACGTCTTGCCTGGAGGACTGGGAAACAAAGGACTCCCAAATTGCGGCTCGGGCAATCGCGTCAGGTGGACCAATGGGGATCACGTAGTCAAACCGACCAGGCCGCATAAATGCTTGGTCGAGAGTGCGAACAGAGTTTGTGGCGCAGACAAGTAGGCGGGTATCCCGTTGCCGGAAAGCAGGAATGATCTTGAGCAGTTCATTCGTCACACCGTGAGCAGGACTCTTCCCAACTCCTTCGCGAGTGGAAGCGATCTCCTCCACTTCGTCGATAAAAACTAGAACTTTCTCCAGTTCATCAATCATGGCGAAGGTGTCGTGGAGGGCCTGAGCCAATCCTGCGGGTTCCGTGGTCAGCCTTGAGGGAAAAATCTCCACGAAAGGCCAGGACAATCTAGATGCAATGGCCCGGGCGAAAGTTGTCTTGCCTGTTCCCGGTGGCCCAAAAAGAACAATGGCATGCGGTGGAGTCACGCCGTGTGCTGACGCCCGCTCGGGATTACTCAGCGGCATAACGACCCTTTTGTCAATGATGTCCTTCTCCCCATGCATTCCAGCAAGGCGCTGCCAAAGATCGCGCGTGAGCACGCGGCCGCCCAGAGCACTCAGGGTTGTTGCCTCACCGGGAGTGAGCGCCTCTCGCTTTTCCCAGTAGGCAGCGGGCTGTTGACGTACGTAGCCGGCTCGAGCAAATCCCTCTGCCATCTGTTCTTCTTCAGCAAGTAAGTAGGAAATCGTCGCGACCCCAGCATTCACCAATCGGCCCTCAAGGTAATTGAGCAATGCGGATGGCATACCTTCGCCACGATGTTGGGGATCAATAGCTATCCGCATCACCCAAGCGCGAGATTCGGAGATGCTCGCCACTGCTGCGCCCACGACCACGTTCTGATGGACTGCGACAACGGCGGTTCCACCCGAACGCAATGCCACGATGCATTCAGCAATGGAGAACACCGAGGCCATACTCGGTGTGACTTCCCATAGGTGGACTACAGGTTCTAGGTCACTGTCTTGAAAATCTCGCACGATGAAAGACATGTTGGAGACCTCCTGATCGGACCAGCACCTAGGTGTGGCTCACTGTAGGGAGTGGTTCACATTTGCGCTCGTCCAATCGAGCGACGAGATGCGGTTCCCACGTGGAATCCGGCGAGTGGGGCCGGCGGCGCAGCCCCGCCAGGTAGAGCGCGTTGACCAA
The DNA here is from genome assembly GCA_030728405.1 of Candidatus Nanopelagicales bacterium. Classification (GTDB taxonomy): domain Bacteria; phylum Actinomycetota; class Actinomycetes; order S36-B12; family S36-B12; genus CAIXFB01. The sequence continues at coordinate 9,998 of JANQZS010000121.1, forward strand.
CTCGCGTGAACTGACCTCACGCGCACCCGCAGAAATAGCAGCGTCTCGATGACTCTCGGGAATGTCGTAGTGATCACCCTCGAACCCGCGCTCGGGAACGCCGAGCGCTGCAGCGAACGCGTGCAGTTCTTCGAGTGATGTGTCGCTGACCATGTGGCACCAGAGCCGATCGTGCGCGGGCCAAATCGCTGCGTCGATCAGGATGGCCATGTCGTGAGTAAAGCAGGTGATGCGGCGAAATCCCGAGGAGCCCACGGGCAGGTGAATCGAGGTGTAGTTTCGCCCCCATGCTTGAGGCCGCCCTCTTCGGAGCCCTCGCTCAGTCCGCTCTCCTTGTTGGAGCCCTCCTCGTCTGGAAGTTTCCCAAGCTGAAGAACCCGATGTATGTCGGTGGCCTCATGGCCTTTGGTGCCGGTGCGGTGATCTCAGCTGTGTCCATCGACCTGGTCGCGGTCTCCTACGACGAGGCTGGGGCAGGCCCCACCGCCATCGGGATTGGGATCGGCTGCCTGATCTACTTCGGCATCATCGCGCTCATTGAGCGCTCGGCACATGTTGAAGCACCGATAATCGAACCGGACTTGGTTGCTCTGGGAGCCCCGGTGGTAACGCACGGTGCCACCAAGAAGGAAGCGCGCAACATGACCATCGTAATGGTCATTGACGGGGTACCGGAGTCGGTTGCCATCGGCCTGACCCTGCATACCGCGACCGCGGGAGCTTCTGCCGCACTCGTTGGCTCGATCTTCATCGCAGCGATTCCCGAAGCAATTGGCATCGCCGCAGCACTTCTGGCCGGTGGGATCGTGCTGGGAAAGATCCTGCTCCGTTTCTCTTTCATCGTGGTGATCGGGGCCGTGTTTGCCGCGCTTGGTTACACGCTTCTCTACAACGCATCGGATGCGACCCAGGCCATAATCCAATCCATTGCTGCCGGTGCACTCCTTGTTGTTGTCATCAACGAGATGATCCCGATCGCAGTGCGCAACATCAAGCATTGGGCGGGAATCATCGGAGTCGCAGGGTTCGTCTTCTCCGCGGGATTGACCTGGGCAACAGGCGGCTGACCTTGCGCGGGGGATGCTCACGGGCTCCCCGACAGGATGCTTAGAGTTGGTTGCTGTCAGTGAGTTGATCTTCTGGCATGCATGACGATGACACCTCCGGTAGCACCAGTCGTAGGCCGGTCGAATGAAAGGGAATCTCTATGGACAAGCGAACAGCACGCTATGTCGCGATCGTGGGAGTGGGAGCGGTTATCGCTGCGCTGGCTGTGGCTGCGCCTGCTTCAGCCAGGAATGGAACGACCACCCTGTCTGCTGGCAACGGTACGGTGAATGTTAATCAGGTTCTCACGGCCACTTACGTGTCCAACGCCGCTGATACGTCGTGTGATGACGAGTCCGGTGCCGTCAGTTTCAACTTCCGGATCAGCAACGGCACTGACCTTGGCACGATTGATGGGAACTGCACGCCAGTCAGCAACGGCTCGTTCACACCTGTGGCAACGTGGACGGCAACCATGAACTGGACGCCTGCGACGAGTGGATCACTCACCGTCACCACGTCCGCATCACAGCAGCTGCTGGGTGGGTCCAACACGGTTGGCCAGGCTTCCAAGAGAGTGAATATCGCGGCAGCTCCGCAAGCGGCTGTTCCTTCCAAGCCGCAGAACCTCAAGGTCACCGGCGTCTCGACCAATGCCATTTCCCTCAATTGGAACGCACCGAGCAACAGCGGCGGTTCACCCATCTCCGGTTACATCGTGAAATGGGCCGGGCCCACGAGCGGGCAAATCACCGTGCAGGCTACGAACGCCAACGTTGGCACCTTGTCTGCTGGTTCTGCGTACACCTTGAGTGTTTCTGCGGCCAACGCTCAAGGATGGAGCGACTGGGTGAGCGTGACGCAGAACACTGCAAATGCTCCGACTCCTCCTCCGGTTCAGCAGCAGTCATTGGCCGGGCCCTCGTGGACCGGAGGTGGCCCGAAGGTCAAGAGCAACATGTGGAAGACGTTCAACGATACGGCCAACCTTGACACGAACGCCGGCCGCGAGGCCCAGTTGAGCGCCATCAACCGCTCATCGTCCGTCAAGTCGGTGACGTTCCGCTACAACGGCGACAACGCTCAAGTGAAGGCGGTGCTCAAGCCGGGTGCCAAGAGTGGGACATTCACTCTGCGTGAGTTCTCACCCGCTTTGCCAGGCTTCACGGCCATGAGCGTGACGCGCACCATCAAGGTCGTCAAGTAGCAGTTAACGAAGAGTTCTCATATTGCGAAGCCCCCCGCTGATCCGGGGGGCCTCGCTATATGAGGTGATGGAGCGGGTGACGGGAATCGAACCGGCGCTCACGACGCCACTTGTTGAGTGCGCGGCTGCACGACAAGGAGTTACTCCACTCGCCCCATTGGCGAGGCCATCCACCTCACTTCTCTTGTCGCTTTCATGGCTTCTCATATGGTGTCGTCGATGCGAATAGTTGTGTTCATAGTCGATTCCACCAGCGGCTTGGGTAATTGTGAATGCGCCTACTCTGTTCTTTCGCGATCGGGTAAGTCATCAATGAAGTCCATGAAGCATGAGCAATACATGACGACGTCACCGCATGACTTGCAGCGCCGCGAGTAATCAACTACTGGCTCTTTGGGCTCTTCTTTCATACTTTCAACATAGTTACCACCTCTGACTGTCAGACCCCCGTGCGAATGTGTGAATGGCTCACGAAGGTGATGGTTAGCAACTCGGGGGCGAAGAGAATGCGTATGTTGGGGTTCAAGGGGCAAGTAGTCGGGGGGATGCAATGAACATGTTGAAAGGGATAGCGGTCTCACTCATTGCCGTGGTATCACTTGCGGGCTGTGGGTCCT
>JANQZS010000122.1 GCA_030728405.1 Candidatus Nanopelagicales bacterium
GGAACCGGAAGTGCTCAGCAAGATTCGATCCTCACCAAGTGGGCCCGTGGCGGCGGCGATGCCGAGCCCGATCTGTGGCAGCCCGATGATTATGTTGGGTGAGTAAGCAGCGCACAAAGATTCCAGTCGACTTTTGTCCAGTGCGGGATCGAGAAGTGCCAAAGTGACACGGGCCGCTCGCAAGGCCAGATAGGACACGATTGTGTCAATGTCAGTGGAGAACCCGAGAAAGACTAAGGAACCCTCGAGCACCCCCAACTCTCGTTGGCGGCGCTCAACGCGTTCGGCTAATTCACCATAGGTGACGCTCTCACCTGTTCTCTGATCTTGGATGGCCACCGATCCGTCCAGACCTCTGAGAAAATTGAGGCCATTGAATCTGCTACTCAACAACAACTCCCTCGCCCTGCAGTATCCGAAGGATGTCATCGATGGAACACATCCGCGTGACGTCCTCAGGAGAGAGGTTGATAGAGAGAATTGTTTCAAGTTCGTTGATGATCACCACATGCACCAGCGAATCCCATTGCGGAGTCTGGTGGTAACGAATCAACGACCAGTCGATATCGCCGTCAAGTTCCAGCAAGTCTGATAAAAGCTGTTCTACAATCCTGCGAGTTGCACCTCGCGACAAGGTCATTCGTCGGAGCCAAAGTCGATTGCACGATTCTGTTTGCGTCGTCGCAGTCGCCAGTTCATTAAGCTGTCTTCCCAACCCTTCATCACTTTGCGGGAATAGAAAACAGCAACGAGTGCTATGACAAAAGCAATTATTCCTGGTACCCAGAGCACACCGGTGAGGAATCCGATCCCGACGATAGGGGCCGCCAAGACCAACCCAACCGCAACCGGTGTGAGATCAATTAAAAACGACACCCTGGTGCGACGCTCGTCAGGAACGAGCGCGAGTGCACCGCGGCGGGCATTCTCGTCAAGGCTCCATCGGGGAATTCGCCAAATTGTGATCGCTACGACTAGTACAGCAACGGAGCCGATGGCAGATCCAAGCGCGAGTGCAATGGCAGCGAGTGCGGTTGCAATCGGAAGGATAATCAGCGTTCCAGGTATGCCCGCCCGCTCAGCGATCCGCTCGGCGAAGAAATGTTGAATTCCCCAGCAGATTCCAAGGGCAACGATCCAGGTTCCAGCGAAGATGATCTGTAGGTTTGCAGCGTCGCGTCCGAGAATGTCACCGACGCCCACGCTGTAGCCCATGATCACGGTGGTGCCTGCAACGAACGTCAGTGTGGAGGCCACCATGAGGGAGCGCCATATAGGGACGCCATTGATGAACTCCGCGGCACCCTTGATGGACTCATTGAGTGAATCACGATTTGCCGTTCCCTTGGCCGCAGAACTATTACGTAACGCATGCGGGAGCCACAGCGCCAAGATCACGCACACGATCGGGGCAATAATCAGGAGCCAACTCAGGTCAAAGTTCAACCCCCGCAGCAAGATGGGGGTCAGAAGCGCCACCGCAAGTCCGGAGATTTGCCCAAGATAGGTCCAGGTCACTAGCCAGCCGAAGATCTTGCGGCCTTCCGCCACGTTGAATTCATCGCCCGCGAGGCTCCAGATGAGCAGGGGGACTAGGTAGTTCAGCTGGTCGGCCAGGAGCCAGATTAGTCCAACCCCCAGAATCGGAGCTAACCCACCTGCAATGAAAATCAAGGCAATGGAGAAAAGAATTGCGTACGCCAGAGTTGCGTAGCGAAGTACTTTGAGCCGCGCCGAACCATCGACCAGTCGAAACTGCACCAAGCCAAGGAGGAGAAGACCCAATCCGCCCAAGGGATAGATGAACAGCAGTGACTCAGTTCCAGCGAGTGAAATCATTTGACTGGCTGCGACGACCTCGGTAACAAATCCTGCAAAGAAAATGCCCGCGAGTGCAACTGCCATGGGCCATGCCCGCTTTTTCAGCGAAGAACCCTCAACGGCTGCCCGTATTTCACCGCGCTCGCGCACCACGGCCGGCTGTGCACCATTCGGTGTCGCCTCAGGTGCAGATTTGCGCGCGGGGAGGAAACCCCACGGGTCTTCCTCGGGAGTGCCCGCGCCCTCGTCCTTCACGGTCATTGCACCTATTGACTACTGCGAAACTCGCGCGGCAGCCTCGCGAATTTGGGCTGACCACGGGTGATCAGGACTGGTCAGGGAGAACAATCCCTCAGATGCGTTCTGCACGACTTCTTCAGCGAGCGGAAGGATCGCAGCAACTTCGGCAGCATAGACGTCTGTCATCTGTTGGCGTAAATCAGCGACATCGATGTTGGAAGGCACCTTATTAATGATCAGGAAAAGTTCAGGCACACCGAGTTTGCGGGCCACGTCGACTGTCACTGCCGTGCCTTGGAAGTCTTGGCGATCGGGGCGCATGAGAAGAAGAAGGACATCGCTAATTGTTATAGAGAGCAGGGTCTCCTCATTGAGTCCCGGGTGGGTGTCGATCAGCAAGTAATCCAGCTGAAGGTCACGGGCTAGGTCGCGAAAACCGTCGTTCAGAGTCCCCACGTCATAGCCTTCGCGCAATACGCGTGCGATGTCGCCCGACTTCATGCTTGAGGGAATGAGGTACAGAGCCCCACCATCTTCCACCGCCTTATTAACCGCGATCCGGTCGGTGACCTCGTGGGCTGCCTGGGCAATTGGAATTTTACCCCAGAGGTAGTCATTCAATGTGTTATCAAGGTCATCGGAATAGCCAAACAGAACGTGGATCCCAGGGCTCTGGATATCAGTGTCAACTACAGCCACGCGGTTTCCCGCCGCAGCCAGCTGGCCGGCCAAGTTGGAAGTGGTATTGCTCTTACCCGTTCCTCCACGGAATGAGTGGATGGAAATTACCTTGGTCATTTAGGCTCCCTCAACTGGTCTAAGAAGCAAACCTTATCTATTGTCAACCCGCCTGACTATTGCGGATCCACGGTAAACGCCTATCGCATTGAGCTATTCACCAATTCGATCCCAAAGGTCCTTCGAGCCCCGACGCCCACTGCGCTCTACAACCACATGAATCACATCATCTAACTCCCGCACCGCCCCATCTTGCATCAGTAGGGCAATAGAACGAGTGATCTCGTCAGGATCGACGGCCGGCAACAGCCCTTGAAGTTCGGCTACTGAACTTGGCCCATTCCGCAGCAGGCTGGTGACTAATTGACGTTCTGTTGGGGTTCTGTCCAATAGCCCGGTCAACCCCGCGCTGATGGCTCCCCGACTCAGTGAGCGCACAACACACGTGTCTACCGCCCGAGCACTTTCCGCTCTTCGTTCCCCTACCGTGAGCCTGAGATCCCCGCAATGGTTCCCTGGGCCAATCACCGCCACACGTCGCAACGCTTCGCCTTCGAGAACCGATATCTCAACACGACCAGATACAACGAAAAAGATGCGGTCGGATAGATCACCTTGACGGTAAATTACGTCTCCGGCCGAATATCTCTCGGTGACAAGTCGCGCATGCAAACTTTCGTGGGCACCTTCCCCAAGGCCAAGAACACTGAGATCGACTTCATCTACAGAGAGGCGCTGCCCCCAAATATTTGCATATTCGGGTGAGTTCACTAGAAGGTTTTCGTGAGAGTCGTGGAAGATCTCATTTTCGCCCACAAGCATCATGGAGTCCATTGCTGTGGCAGTGTCAGGACTTCGGATTGCCACTACTGCTACGTCAACTCCTGACTCGCGAATTGCGTTGAGTAATGGATATGCGGTGTCGGGATCGGCCAGTGCAATGAGTGGGCCAATAAGCAAAGTGGTGGGTGCCGCAGCAATGGCGGTTGCGAGAATCAAGCGCTGACGCTCATCTGCCGTCAAGGCCGACGCCATAGCTCCTAGCGGCTGCTCCAGACCGCCAGGCAACTTCGAAAGATGACTCAGACCCACCGCGTCCAACAACTTTGCGGCATTCTCGTCGGAAAGATTCGGCGCGAGAGAGCGCAGGTGATCGTGAACGCTCACATTGAAAGCGACCGAATCAGCTGGGACGTGGAGAATCTCGGGGAGTACCCCTGGCATGCGGATCGGGGTTCCATCTAAAGTGACCCGCCACGGGTCCGGGTGTGTCCCTGCTGACAGTGCAGCTAGAGCCATATCTCGATCCAGTATCGCTGGCGTGACGAGTCCTATCAAATGTGTTTTCGCTGAAGGGTGTTCCACCTCGAATAGAAGTGCACGACCCTGCGGAGTATTTAAAAAATCGATATCGTCAACATGCCGACCAGGTGACAAAATCATGTCGATTCGATGTCTACTCACAACTGCCAGATTCAGGCATCGAGCCCAATGAGGCAAGATTCGAATACCAGCGACAACCCCCTCTACATAAAGAAGGGCTGCCGCGACCGACGCAAGTCCCGGACCACCTGAGGCAACTCCGAAGATAACAACAGCTAGAAGCCCAAGCATTCCCGCTGCATATGCGCCTGTGACCAACCGAGTGACAAGCGCGGCCTGACCAATCGAATCAGCAGTCAATTTATAGGTGCGATTTGCCAATCGAGATTCGATCCACCCTTCGAGGTGAAGACCGGCAATAGTTCGCGGTGACGTAATCGCCTCATCTACTGATTCACCCACACGACTGCTTGCAGACAGACGATCCCGATCCTTAACGAGCAAACTCCGACCCACCGTCCGGCGAATGAGGAGGAAAACGATCGTGGCAAGAATCATTACCAGGCCAGCGCGCCATTCAATAAAAGTTAACAGGGATAAACTCAGAAAAATCCTTATAACTGCAGGAATGCCAATAGCCACCGTCATGGAGAAGGCTTCGCTGACGTTGTCAACATCGGAAGTGTGCCGGCTAACGATTGAAGAGCGAACCAAGCCGTCGCGGCGAACCACCCTTACGCGAAGAGCGTGCGCAAAAATGTCTCGTCGAAGTCGTCCAGCAGACTTCGCAGCCACGTAAAAAGACCCAAATTCGGTCGCATAAAGACCTGCAACCGAGATAACGATTGACAGCGCCAGCACTGCAATGGGTAATGATGCCCACACTTCGTTGTTGAGAATCGACTTAACCTGCAAGGGGATAAGCGCCTGAATCGCCAGCACAATGCCAGCAATCCCCATCGTTAAGGTGAGGCGCCCACGAGACTCGCGGACATATGGCCAGAACCAACGAAGCAGCCCTCGAAGCGGCTTGTCACCACCAATTGCATTCTTGGCCTCGCGATCTGTTTTTGACACTCACCCAGTCTGGCAGAGAAGTTGTGGCAGCCTCCGCACTGGGAGGTGTATCTAAAAGTTGATTGCCTGATGGTCACCCCATAGATATGTCGTGAAACAGGGCACCCGAAGCGGCTGCATTCTGAAGTCCCGAGACGTTGTTCATAGGTGACTCGCAACGCGGGGCTTAGTCACGGCACTAGTTCACAGTGTCTAATGGCGGGCGCTCGTCGGTCATGATGGTCCGGACGGCCCACTGCCGATCTTCACCCATTGACCTCAGCAGCACCTCATGTGGTGACACTTCTTCATCCTCGAGGACTGCGGAGTGTGGGACTTCCGTAACCCCTGACGGGAACCGGCGCCGATTCGCGGCAGCGAGAACCTCTACGGCCATGGCACCGAGATCGTGAATGTTCTGGTGCCTGTGGGCACGTCGCCCGAGGTCGACTTGGGCGATGGCCCGGATTCCGTATCTGGCATGAACGTCAAGCAGGGTGGAGATCTCCACGCCGTAACCCGTTGGGATCGACAGTGAGCGAAGCATGGTCCCGCGGATCGCCCATTCCCCAGCGAGCGGCTGCACCATTCCAGACAACCCGGGTCGGAACAGGGCCAGCCATGGCCGAGCGACTAGCTCGGTCACCCGACCACCCTCGAGCGTAACCAATCCTCCGACGTCGAGGAGGCGGTCGTAGAAGCCGCGACACAACTGAACCTGCGGGTCGGCGAGCAGTGGCCCGATGACTCCTCGTAGGAAGTGCGGTCCCCACTCCGTCAGGTCCGCATCGATGAAGGCCGTGACGTCGGTGTTCGTCACGAACTGCGACTTCCAGAGTGCCTCGCCCTTGCCGGCTCGGATCCCGAGGTCGGGTCGTACCTCACTCATGGAGTAGACGCGCGCGCCTGCCGCTGCGGCGACTCGTGCTGTGCTGTCGGAGGACAGCGAGTCCATGACGACAACTTCATCGGCGAGTACATCGAGTTCGTCAAGGATCGACCGGACAACTCCACCGATCGTCCGCTCCTCGTTCCGAGCGGGGATCACCACCGCGATGCGGGTCGCTCCCTTCAATTCGAGCAACAAGTCCAACGGCCAATCGTCGGCGGACGTGATCCACGGATCGGTCACGTCAGGCTTGTCTGGGTTCATGCCGAATCTCATCTGGAAGTACGTAGTCGACGGCGATGTCTCGGAGTCCGTTGAGTGCCTCAACGGTCGCAATAACGTCGACGGCAGCAGCGACATCATGCACTCGCACGATGCCACCAGGTACAGCTGCGAAATGAGCGAGCGCGGCATCCGTTGCTGCTCCTCTGGCCCGAGGCGAGCGACCAGTGATAGCACCGAGGAAGTCCTTGCGTGACAGGGCCAATAGCAGTGGTCGTCCAAGTTCTCGTACCCCTGCGATCTGCCGCAGGAGAGTCAAAGTTTGATGTGGAGTTTTTGCAAAGTCTGGACCGGGGTCGAGGATGATCGACTCGCGGGGGACGCCGAAGGCCACCGCCTCGTCAGACTTCATTGTTAAAAAGTCGCGCACCTCGGCACCGATATCGCTGTAAAGATCGGCGTCCTGTTTTCTCACTTTCGGTGGCGCGGCCGTATGCATCACCACGAGCGCCGCGCCACTGCGTGCGCATAAGGAGGCTACCTCCGGATAAAGCAGACCGCTCACGTCGTTAATGATGTCCGCACCCGCTGCCAATGATGCCTCGACAACCCGTGGCTTGTATGTGTCCACACTCACGAGAATGTTGGGATGGGTTGAGCGAATCCACTCCACAATAGGAACCACCCGATCGTTCTCCAGATCAGCGTCTATCTCCGGCACACCGGTGATCGCCGACTGGCCGCCGACATCAAGAACATCGGCCCCCGCCTCAATCAGAGTTGCGGCTAGTTCGATCCGGGAATCAAGAGTGGAGAAACGCCCCGCATCCGAGAAGGACTCTGGGCTCGCGTTGACCACGCCCATCACCAAGGTTGTATCGATGAGCCGATCAACGCCTCGAACTCGCAGCGTAGGTAGTGTCATCTCGGCAGGTTATCTCTGCGTGCTCGCCGCGTCATGAACTGTTGATCTGGGGGTTGATGACCGCGGCTTTGGTCCGACTGCGTCGGGCCGATATTGAAAGGAACACCCACCCGGCGACCGCGATGATGAACCCCAGAATCCCGTCAAGTCGCAGGGCTGTAGCGAGTTCGATGAGCTCTGCGTCGTCGACGTCGCTGACACCAGCGGACATCGTCACACTCGAAAGAACGACGACGCCCAACACGGCCATGCTGAGGGCAGATCCGATCGAACTTGCCGCCGTGCGAAAGGCGGATACCGCACCAGTGCTGTCTGCTGGAGCGCGTCCCATGATGTCAAGGTTCAAGATTGTCAGTGCCGCCATGCCCGTGAGACTGAACAGCGTGGACACAACAACCAAGTACCACACGGGTGTTGACGGCTGCATGACAACAAGCATGAGCATTACCACCCCTGTCGCTAGCAACAAGCCGCGTCCAGATCGTTCGATACCCCACCGGCCAATGGTTCGTCCGGCCACGAACTTTGCGCCGACGATCGCACCGAGTTGAGCCGGCGCAATCACGAGGGAAGCCTGGAATGGTGTCATCTCGTACAGGTACTCGATAGAAATGGTGACGTAGGTAAGGATCTGGATGAGTGTTACAAGGGCAACGCCGATCATCAGCGGCCACATCATGACTCCCCTTAACGGGCGCAGCGAGAAGCCGGGGTTGGCTGCCCTTTTCATCACCACGATCAAAGCCACGGTCGCCACAATGCACACGGCACCACCAATGGTGATTATGCGCCCGTCTGGTGGTCTCGAGCCAAACTCGTCGAGTACTCGCGTGCCTGACATCAGGGCGACGCCGGCAAGAATCGGGCTCACCCACTCCCCGCTAGATCCTCGCGCTTCATCCCGGTCCAGCATGAGCATTGACACGACGATGACGACGATGCCGGCGATTGCCCAGAGGACGGGGATCCATCTCCATTCGACGAGCGAGAGAAGGTACGCAGTTGCGATCGGGAAGATGAGAAAGGCGATCGGAAAGACCGTCCCATATGTGGTGAAGGCCGCGGTATGGGCTTTGCCGTCGGGCGCTGTGCGTTGGAGCAGGCTCAAGGCCACTACTTGGATGATGATGGCACCGGCGCCGCTCAAGGCAAGGCCAAGGACCACACTGTTCTCCGCCTGCGCGGAGGCGAGCACCGCGGCGCCAGCGGTGAAGACGGCCGCCGCCGCCACGATGGTCCGCCGCTGGCCGAATCGGTCCCCGGCGCGTCCGGCGATAAAGACGACCAGGAGGGCGGCGATCGTTGGTGCCACCAAGGCCTGCTCGGTGGCTTGGTCTGAGAGTGCGAGGTCCTGAGCCAAAGGTTGGACAAGGAAGGTCAGTCCCGTCATGACCAGCAGGGTTAGGCCAACAATGACCGAGATGGCGAGGGTTATGCGCCGCTGAGCTTGCGTCATCCGCGTGCTGCGCTCTGGTTCACGTGCCAATCATGGCCCTCTCGTCCCACGGGCATGGGAAGCGGTGGTCTCGGTCTGCCGGGCCGTATGAATAACCTTCTCGCAGCAGTGAAGGTGCCTTGCTACGTCGTGCTCGCGATGGACGAGATCAACGAGGAGCCCGGAAGCCCGATTGGCGTTAGTACTCCTGCCGCGCCGCGAGCCGCGCGAAGTGTCCACCGCTCGCTAGTAGGTCAGCCGGCGGGCCTTCTTCCACGATGCGGCCGCCCGACACTACGAGGATGCGGTCTGCGCGCTCCACCGTGGTGAGCCGGTGCGCAATAGCGACACGTGTGACCGGCTGACCCAGGATCGAGCGCATGACGATGGACTGGGTCATGTTGTCGAGTGCACTGGTTGCTTCGTCGAGCAGGATTACCCGAGGGTCGCTGGCAAGGGCCCGCGCGATCATGAGCCGCTGGCGCTGGCCGCCCGAGATCGCACCGCCCCGGTCGCCAATCGGCACATCGAGACCGCGTGCGCGCACCTCGGGCTCGAGTCCGGACTCGGCGATAACCTTCCATAGGTGCTCGTCGTCAATCTGGAGCGGACCGCATATGCACTCACGGTATGTCGTTCCAAAAGGCATAGAGGTTTGCAGCACCGTTCCCATCTGTCGGCGCACGGCCGCGACATCGAGGTCGGCGAGGTCTTGTCCGTCGAAGGAGACAACCCCACTCCATGGTGTCTCGAAGCCGAGGATGAGACGCATCACCGTGGACTTGCCCGATCCCGATGGACCCACGACCGCAACGAATTCTCCCGGCTCGATCGTGATGTTGACGCCGTCGAGCAGCGGAGGCTGGTCAGGGTCGTAGCCAAAGACAATGTCGGTGAGTTGGATGCGACCCTGCAGCGGTCCAGGCGCACGCGTGGGACCTGGCCGCTCGACCGCCGTGGACGTAATGGGCACCACGCGCTCGAGCACGGGTCCCAACTCCACCAGCGTATTCAGATTCTGGGCGAGCAAACCCATTGCAATGGTGAGTTGCGCAACAGCGACGTACGCTCCCATGAACGCCGACGCGGTGAACGAGCCTCTCCCGGCAACCACTGCAATAACGAGTACCGCGTTCATGAAGATCGGCCCAGCAATAAGAACCGGTTCAGTCCTAGCAAGCCCAACGAGTCGGCGTTCTAATGTGGACAGCTGGGGAGCAAAGAGCCGGGCCCACCGAGCCATCGCTCGTGACTCTGCACCGCTCACGCGAATGGGAACGATCGCGCCAACTATTGCAACAAAACTGCTCTCAGCCACGCTTCGATCCTCGAGGTACTGCTCAAGGTGCCCACGCGCGCGCATTTGAAAAATAGAGACAAGAGCCACAACGATGAAAATGGTGAAACACATCGCAATGCCAAGTACCACGTCGATCGCGAGCAGGTATACCAGATTGACTAAACCAAAAACCGAGGTGAGCACCAATGCGAGCACCCCGTCATCGACAGTTTCCCGGGCAGTCTCCACCGCCAGTGAACGGTTGAGGATCTCGCCAGACTGCATGCGCCTAAAGAACGGAAGAGGTAACCGCAGTAGATGCGCCATGACGCCTGGAGCCAGACGCGCATCGCTCGATTGGCGCAGCCGAATCAGCAAGATATTGCGGGCGACGATGAGCATGGCACCGCCCGCGCTTCCAAGGGCGAAGGCAAGGAGGATGCCGGCCGCTAAGCCAGCATTTCCCGAGGGCACGGCTACCCCAAAGAGCCCTGACGTAGCAATCGGCAGGAGTAGACCGATGGTGCCTCCGAGCAGCGAAAGCAAGAGCACCATTCTTAGCTGCGACAACCGCCCGCGTACTGACCACCAGATGAGTGCGCGCCACGATGCACCGGGCGGCAGCGAACCGGTCACGACGACGGTTTCTCCAGCGTCTTCGGCACCATGGAAACGCGTGCGTACGCGGGTGCCACCAGCAACAGCGTTAGCACCCGATCCACTTGGCAAAATCGCCGCGGCCGAACCGTCCGCTGAGGTCACTGCCGGTCCCGGCAACGAGCCCCACCAGCGAGGTACGCGTGGTGGAGGCGCGACCATCAGACCGGAGGCTGCAGCGATGGCATCCATGGGCGAGAGTTGGCGCTCAACGCGAGGGTCAGGTGCGCGCACCTCGCCGTCGATCGTGGACAGGGCAACGGAGTAGGCGTCTAGTAGAGGTGAAGGGAAGCGCGGCGCTCGCGCTAAATACCCGTGTGGAGTCGCTGCGGCTCCTACTGTGTCGACAGCCTCGTCCCATGACGTATCGAGAGGTCCACTATCTGGAGTGTCGCGTCGCTCAGCCATGGACCAACTCCGCAAAAAGGCCCTCGTTAACGAGGTCCGTGAATGTGCCGCGCTGGACAATGCGTCCTGCAGCGACCACGAGAATTTCGTCGGCGTCGCGAATGGTGCTTAGGCGGTGCGCTACGAGGATGGTGGTCACGCCGCGAGTGCGTAGCCGTGCCTCCATGTCAGCCTCAACGACAGGATCGAGTGCACTCGTCGCCTCGTCCAGCACGATGATCCGCGGATCACCGGCCAGAGCGCGAGCGATAGACAGACGCTGCAACTCGCCGCCGCTGAAGCCGCCATCTGCCGAAGTCACGTGATGAAAATACGCTCCTGGTCTGCTCAGGATTGTGCTTTCGACGCAGGCATCGCGCGCAGCTCGCTCCACTGCATCATCTGTAATGCTTTCATCCCACAACGTGAGATTCTCACGAATCGTGCCGGGGAAAAGTACAGAGGTCTGTGGCACATAAGCGATGTCACGGGTGCGCATATCGCGCGGTACCGAGAGGCGAGGCGTTCCGTCTAGCGAGACGTAGCCCGACCACGGGCGCAATTCACCAATGATGAGTTTCGCGATAGTGGTCTTGCCACTTCCACTTGGGCCAACGAGGGCAATGCGGCGGCCAGCTCCGATCTCCAAGGAAAGATCCTCGAGCAAAAGATCCATGGCATCGCCATATCCGAAGTTGACAGAGTGCAGTGAGACCGCACCCCCTAGTCGACTCGAGGCCGCTGAAGGTCCCGTTGGTGTCGATGTAAAGACTGTGAGCAACTCCGGATCAAGAGGCTGACGCACAACGGGTCCGAACTGTTTTTCGGCACTTGTGATGGTTTGCGCCAAGGCCCCGAAGGTGGCAAGCATTTGGACCCTGCTGAGCAGCAGCACCATAAATGCTTGAGCAGCCACCACGGTGCCCAAATTGATAGTGCCCGCGAAGACCTCCGCGACCCCGATGGCAAGGATTGCTCCTAGTCCCACGGTCTGAGCGAGGACTGGCACGAGAGTGAGGTACTGATTTGCGATGCCCAATTGGGTGGCAGAAGACGCCACGTCCTGGCGGACATGAGCCCAGCGCATAAAAGAAAACTGCTCCCAAGCAGCTGCCTTTATCGACTCAACCGAAGAAATGACATCAGAGGTGTACCCACTCAGGCGCACGAGATCGGTGTCGAAACGACGCTGCAGGCTCTCGCGGCGTTTGAGCACACTTTGGCCAATTAACAATGTGACGACGCTCACGAGCAGAGCAGTCAGGCCCATGACAGCGTCAAGGAGGAAGATCATGACAAGAAACACGATTGCCATGAGTGAGTTGACGAGTGCAAATGGGAGGTAAAACCCACCTCGCAATGCAAAGCGCTCCGCAGCGTTAAATCGCCCGAGCACATTGCCTACGCCGTAACGCTGAAGGTGGGGGATGCTCATCGTGAGGGAGTGCCAAACGAAGGCTGTCGACCGTGAACGGAAAA